>JAFTQT010000015.1 GCA_017462615.1 Clostridia bacterium
TCCCGTTTTTTCGGCATCCAAGGCAATAAGCTTTGCCGCCGCCTGCGTGTCTATGCTTACCCTGACGTCTACTATGCTCACCACCTTTGACGACGGAACAATGGCTATGCTGGACAAGAAGCTTATGCTGGGCGGCGTGGGCTTTGTGGTTACGGGCGTGGTGCTTTTAATGGCAGTCAATATGATAGTGCAAAGCACGAAAAAGCTAAAACAATTAAAGACAGAGGTACAAAATGGAGAACAATAACGAGCAGAACGGATTTTCTTATACCTACTCCGCACGCGAGCAGGCGGAGCTGAAAAAGATCCGCGAAAAATACACACCTCCGACCGAGACGGAGGACAAAATGGCGCGTCTGCGCCGCCTTGATGCCAGCGTTACCAACACGGCGCAGGCAGTAGCACTTGTGTTCGGTGTGCTTGGCGCGCTCATACTGGGATTCGGCATGAGCCTTTGCATGACCGACTTGAAGGATATCCTCGGCTCTTATCGGGATATGAATATGGTCATCGGTATTGTGATCGGTCTTTTCGGCGGCATTCTGGCAGGTCTTGCCTACCCTATTTACAATGCCATCGTAAAGCACAAGCGTAAAAAGCTCGCCCCCGAAATCATCCGTCTTACCGACGAGCTGATGAAATAAGGCATCTGCATAAACGTAAAACGGACAGCATCACCCACGTGATCCTGTCCGTTTTTGTCTTACAACAAAAATGCAACTCCCAAACCCAATGTACCTATTGCTATTCCAAGGAAAGCAATTGCTTTAGCACAAAAGTCAAAAGCCCCGATGCAATTCTCATCGTTGTCTAAATATGAAATGCGCGGAAATGCTTTGAGATAAACTACCCAAGAATTATTTGGTATTTTATGTGGCTTTCTAAAAAACTCTAAAGCACAAAGATAAAGTTTGTTGTTTACATTATATACGTATTTTGTTTTTGTTAGATGCTTTATGGTAAAAGCAATTCTCGGAGGTCCATCATATTTTCCAAATCCGGTCCAAACATTAACATCCTTTTTATATTTACTACCGTACAGTTTTCCAAGAGTCCTGCCTGTTTTATGTGGTGATTTTTCAAATATTAAGTAGGCGATAAAATATAATCCCGATATCAATAGTAAAATACCGCCCAAAATAAGAAAGCATATTCCTGCTATTTTCACAATATTTCTCCTTTTAATATCATAAGACGTTGTTCATATGCCTATTATATCACAAAAACCGCAGAAAATCAATCTGCGGTTTCTGTTTTTTCTGGCGGTAGGTAAAACTGTCCTTTAGGGTACACCCCTATTGAGGCTCCTTCTTATTTTTATTTCCACGCATCCGGCATGGTGCGGTGCTCACGGAACCATTCCCACTCCTTCAGCACCCGATCGTCGCCGCTGCCGCAGACCACGCGCGTGCCATTCCGATCGGTCACAACGGTGATATTACCGTTCATGGAGGTGAAGGTACCGGCATCGTAATCCACGCACAGGGTGGTCACGTAAATTTTGTCGGTATAGGGTGCCACGTTATCCACAAATCGCTGGGTGGGGAACTGGTTAGCATCGGTGTCGGTATATTCCGCGCTACCGCAGCAGCAGCACACGCAAACGATCTCCGGCTTCACCGTCTCCATCAGCAGCGCAGAGGAGGAGGTCTTGGAGCCGTGGTGACCCGCCTTATACAGCGTCACCTCCGGCAGGCGGTTCATTTCCACCAGATACATCTCACCCCGCTCCTCCAGGTCTCCGGTAAAGAGATAGCTGTCGTCGCCGTAGGTAAAAAGGGTGCAAACGGAATAGTCGTTTTCGGATTCCGCCTCGTTGTAATAGTAGTAGCTATCGAGGATCTCCATGGTAATGCCGTTGCCGAGCTCAAAGAGGTAGTTGTCCTCCTGGCGGCACTCTGCGGCGGTATAATGCGTGGCGCCCGCCGCCACCTCGGCCTCCAACTCGTTGAGGTAGCGACCGTACATATTGGAGGTGTCCTTATCGGTCTGATTGGTCAGAGCAAAATCAATGATGACCTCACATTCGTAAAGATCAAAAATACTGCCCTCCGTAATGGAAAAGCCCGCGTAATGATCCTGGTGGGCGTGGGTGACGATGACGTACTCCAGCTTGCCGTCGGTCACGTATTCGTCGATATAGGACTGGATCACGGGCACGCTGGAGGGGCGGGAGCCCGCGTCAATGAGAATATCCACGTCGCCCGCCTTGATGTAGGTGCAGTCGCCGGTGTATTTGTTGCCAAGCTCCAGAAAATGGATCTGCAGCTCGCCCTCCACCAGCGTGCGCGGTCCCTCGTCGCTTTGGAAGGTGGAGGCATCCAGGAAAGCGGCGCTGATGGCGCCCACCACAACCCCCAACAAAAGGGAGACGATCGCCGCGAATACCGTAAAGGTAAAGGAAAATCTCTTCTGCTTTTTAGCCATTATCATTGCCCTCCTCAGTTGCCGTTACGGTAAAGACGCGGATGCGCTTGATGGTGCCGCCCGGTGCGTTCTCTCCGAATTTGAAGCAATCCACCGTGTAGGTGATGGTGTAAACGCCCTCCTTGTCCGTGGGGATCACGTAGCGTCCCTCCGTATCCCGCTCAAGATCGGTCTCGATCTGCAGCCGATCCGACACGTCCCTGCCGAAGCAAACTGCCTCCACGCCCTCCTCAGTATAAAGATACTTGCCGCCGTCGGCGCCCACGTCAATGGAAAACGCGGCAGCGCCCTTCAGCTGAAAGCGATCCTGCAGAGATATCCAAGAGCAAACCTCAAAGCCGATGAAGATACCAATGACGAGAAATACCACGATCACGATCTTGGTGAGAAAATGAAATTTGCTGATGGCCTTATTGAAATTCTTACGTCGTGCCATGTGCTCCTCCTTATAGTGAGATCAATTTGACAAAATCATATAGATACGTTATGCTGCTCCGGCAAAAGCGCCTCAAAGGTGCTACGCTTTTTGGCCCGCACCCGCACCGTCGCCATGGTATTCCAGATATTTTCAGCGCCGTCCATTACCAGCGCGATGGCGATCATCACCATACGGCTCCAGAGGGCGGAGCCCACCAGAACCATGACGCCGCAAACGCACACCAGCGCCGCGGATATGAGCAGGCCGATCCACTTCCGCATGCCAAAGGCCTTGGCATCAAAGGCGGTCTGCAGCTTGAGAAGCCCGTCGATGATCACGTAGGTGCCAAACACGTAAGGCAAGGACTCCAGCACCTTTTCAGGGCTGATGAAGATCAGCACGCCCAGGATCACGCAAAGGCCACCCATGCCAAGATCGTACTGAAAGGCCAGGCGATACAGATCGTTTGCAAAATAGCCAAGCAATCTGGCGGCACCGGTCACCACGAAATTGGCCCCCAGCAGCCACCGTATGGTAAGCTCGCCCAGTTCCCTATGCCAGATCAATAAAAACATACCGGAAAGCAGCAGCAGCGCCGAAGCGATCACGTGCGTGAGCCGTGCCTCCTTTACAATATTCGCTCGTTTCATGTTTTTTCCCCCTCTTGCCCTTTCCGGTTTTCCTCCGACGTATGGATCTCCTGCCGCAGCCCTGTCAGCATGGCGTCGCCCAAGCGGCGCAGCTCCGCACCGCAGACCGCCGACGCCGGCGGATCTTTTTGCCGTGCCGTGTTTACGCAAACGCCGATCAAAGCGCATCGCACAAAATCCAGCAGCAGCTGCTGTCGCGCCGGAGGTAAGGGTGTCCCCGCCATATCGTGGGACAGCGCCGCCAGCAGCACCTCATCCAGCATAGGAGCGAAGTAGCGGTCAGCCCCATCGGCCCCCAGCGAAATAATAAAGCTACGCATGGCTCGGGGATGCTCCTCCATAAATGACGCCCACTGCAGATACAGCAGCTCCAGCGTTTCGCCAAGAGAGCGATCCTGCGGAACGGAGGCAATGCTGATGCGCCCCAGCTCCTCCACCACCGCGTAAATATCCTGAAAATAATAGTAAAAGGTGTTGCGGTTGACACCGCAGGCGTCCACAATATCCCGCACCGTGATCTTTTCCAACGGTTTTTTGGCGGCGATACGCAAAAACGCATCCAGAATGGCTTTTTTGGTAAACGATGGCAAAGCGCAATCCTCCCTTCCTGATTATATATCCAGTATATCACAAAAATCTTTCTCTGGCAAGTGGAACTTCGTCATTCTTCGCTTTTTTTCATGCCAAGTATCAAAATATTCTTGCAATGCGCCGAAACTTATGTTATACTAATGAAGGAGACCCATCGCTCATCAGCAAGGGAGTTTTTTATGAAGCACATTTTCGTCTATAACCCCATGGCCGGCAGAGACAATAAGGCCGCTATCGACCGTCTGCGTGAGAAAATGCGCACGGATTATAGCCATCTCGACTACGAGTTTTATCCGACGCTTGCGTCCAAGGACGCCACCGTTTACGTCAGAAACCGGTGCGCCGCGGAGCCGGGCACCGAGCTGCGCTTTTACGCCTGCGGCGGTGACGGCACCGCCAACGAGGTGCTGCACGGTATCGTGGGGGCTCCTAACGCCAGCATGACCTGCTACCCCTGTGGCAGCGGCAATGATTTTGTCAAATACTACGGCGGCGCGGATCGCTTTCTGGACATTGACGCCCTGGTGAACGGCGCGGAAACGCCCATTGATATCATGAAGATCGGGGACCGCTACGCCCTGAACGTGACCAATTTCGGCTTTGATGCAGCCGTAGCCAAGACCATGATCGAGGTGAAGCCCAAAAAGCTCATCGGCGGCAAGAACGCCTACACCACGGGCATCGTCAAATCCTTGATCGACTCCATGAAATGCAACTGCACCGTCTACGTGGACGGTGAGCGCCTCAACAACGGCAAAATGCTGCTTTGCACCGTGGCCTGCGGCAAATACGTGGGCGGCGCCTACTGCTGCGCCCCTCGCTCCAGAAACGACGACGGACTGCTGGAGGTTTGCCTGGTGCGCCCCGTCTCCCGCCTTTCCTTCGTGAAGCTCATCGGCCCCTATAAGCGGGGAGAGCATCTGGACGACCCCAAATTTGCCAAAATCCTCACCTACCGGCAAGGGCGCGTGGTTCGCGTGGAAGCGGAGGAGGGCTTTATCTATTCTCTTGACGGCGAGATCGTGGAAAGCAGCAGCTTCACCATCGAGGTCTGCCCCGGCGCTGTGAAATTTGCCGTCCCTCGAAAAAAATCCCCCGAAACGGTATCGGAAAACGAAGAAATGACGGTGGTTTGATATGGTCATTACCCGCACGCCCTTCCGCATGTCCTTTTTTGGCGGCGGCACGGATTTCCCGGATTTTTACCGCCGGAACGGCGGTACCGTGCTCTCTGCCAGCTTTGATAAATACTGCTACGTGACCCTGCGTCACCTGCCCCGCTTTTTTGATTATGAAAGCGAGTTCGTTTACAGCCGCATCGAGCGTGTCAACCGCATCGACGACGTACAGCACCCCGCCATCCGGGAGGCGCTCCGGTGGCAACGGCTTTGGGGGGTGCGCCTCAATTACGAGGCCGATCTACCCGCCCGCTCCGGCCTTGGCACCAGCAGCGCCTTTGCCGTGGGCATGCTCCACGCTATCCACGCCCTGCGTGGGGAGGTGACGAGCAAAAAAGCCTTGGCTGAGGAGGCCATTCATCTGGAGCGCACCCTTTGCCGCGAGTGCGGCGGCGTGCAGGATCAGATCGCGGCGGCCTTCGGCGGCCTCAACCGCATTGACTTCGACGAGAAGGGCTTTACCGTTACCCCCGTGGAGATTTCGGCGGAGCGAAAGGCAGCTCTATCCGACAATCTGATGCTCTTTTTTACCGGCATTTCCCGCTTTTCCGCCGAGCTGCAGACCGCCCATCAATCGGCGCTCGGCAGCAAGACCGCAGAGCTGCTTGCCATGAAGGAAATGGCAAATGAGGCCGAACGGGTGCTGAAAAGCGGCGATCTGAACGATTTCGGCCGGATGCTCCACGAGGCCTGGCAGATCAAGCGCGGCATCACCGACCGCATCACCAACGAGGAGATCGACGCTCTCTATGACCGCGCCCGCGCGGCGGGTGCTACCGGTGGCAAGCTGCTGGGTGCCGGTGGCGGCGGTTTTCTCCTGCTTTACGTGGACGAGGCGCATCAGCCCGCCGTCCGCGCCGCCCTCTCCCACCTGGTGGAGGTTCCCTTCCGCTTTGAGGAAAGCGGCACCACGCTGCTGCTGGATCATCACTGAACCGAAATTGCAAAAGAAGGCCGAGTCACATTTCGTGACTCGGCCTTCTTTTGCCTGTAGCTGCGCGGCAGAAATCATGCCCGATGTACGATCTTACCGTCCACTACGGTCATCTGCGCCTTGGCGCCCACGGTGGTGAGGGGATCCGCCGTCCAGATCACCACGTCACCGTCCTTGCCCACCTCAAGGCTGCCCACGCGGTTGGCAATACCCATATGGGTGGCAGGGTAAATGGTGATGGCTTTCCAGCCCTCCTCATGGGGCAGGCCCGCATCCACCGCAAGACCCGCACACAGCGGCAAATGCTCCAGGGGCGTTACGGGTGCATCCGTAATGATAGCAAAGGGGACGCCTGCCTCATGAAGTGCCGCAACGGTAGCGAAATCCTTGTTTTTCAGCTCCACCTTGGAGCGGTGGCCGAAGGACGGGCCGATAAAGGCAGGATAGCCCTCCTCGGCCAGCTCGTCGGCAATGAGAGCACCGTCGGTGCAATGATCCAGCGTCAGCTTCACGCCAAATTCCTTGGCAATGCGAATGGAGGTAAAGATATCATCGGCACGGTGGGCGTGGGCCTTCAAGGGGATCTCACCCTTGATCACGGGGATCATAGCCTCCAGCTTCATATCGAAGGCGGGGTTTTCTCCTGCCTCCTTCTTTTCGAGATACGCGCGGCTCTTGAAGAGCAGATCACGCAGCAGCGCAGCGGTGGCCATACGGGTCACGGGGGTCTTACTGCCGTTCTGCCCATAAGCACCCTTGGGGTTTTCACCGAAGGCGCATTTCATGGCAACTGGGTTCTTTACGACCATTTTGTCTACCCGTTTGCCGGCTAATTTCACCGCAACGAAGCTACCACCCACCACGTTGGCGCTACCGGGGCCGGTGCAGGCGGTGGTCACGCCACCCGCCAATGCCTCGATCAGCGTGATATCTATGGGATTGAAGCCGTCGATAGCCCGCATATGAGGCGTGACCGCGTCGCTTCTTTCGTTATAATCCGCACCCTCCCAGCGCATGGACGAGTTGTGCAGACCGATATGGCAATGAGCCTCCACACAGCCGGGCGTCACCAGCTGCCCCTCGGCATCGATCACCGTGGCGCCCTCCGGCGCCTGCAGGTCGGTGCCTACCGCCAAAATTTTACCGTCGTCACCAATCAGCACCTGGCCCCCGGGAATATCCTCCCCGGCCATCGTTTTTACGTATCCGTTTTTGATCCAAAGCATAGTGCAATCCCCCTTTGGTTATTGTTATCAGTATAGCAAAAAAAGTTTTCTTTTGCAAGAGCCTTTCAGCCTTTTTTTCGATACGCCGACATAGTCACGCCGTAGCGCTGAAAAAACAGCTCCGCCGCCCAGCTGAAATTGCCAAAACCGCTTTCATACACGATATCGGTAATGCTATGGTTGCTGTTTTTCAGCATATTGGCGATAAAATTCAGGCGCAGCTCATTGATAAAACCGGAAAGCGTCATGCCAAGATGCTTTTTCACGCTGCGGGCAAGGTGCTCCCGACTTTTGCCGGAAAGCGCCACCATCCGTGGGATGCCTTGGATAAAATTGCCGTCCCGTCGCATTTCGGCGGCCAGCCGCTCCAGCCACAGAGGGCCCCTTCCCTCCGTTTGCTCCCGAAAGCCGGCAAAAAAGCGTGTGAAAATGCGAAAAAGTAAAATTCGCAGCGCGGTCTTGCGGCGAGCAGTCTCATCCTCACCAATAGCGCGGATAGCCGTCATTTGCGTGAGAATGTACTGAAAATCACTCTCCTCCAACAGCACCGTAGGTGGCAGCGCAGCAGAGAGCAGCTCTGCTGCGGGGAAGCCCTCTGCCAGATACTCCAAAAGCCCCTCCACCGTGTCCCTCGTGGCGGTCATATTCAGCATAGAGAAACGTTCCCCCGCACGCAGGAGGTAATCGTGGGTATCATTGGGGCGGATAAACACCAGACTCCCCCGCCCCAGCGGCACGGCGTGACCGTTCACGTGATGGGTCACCGCCCCCTCCAGCAGCAGAAAAACCTCATAATAATCGTGAAAATGCGGGCGAAAATACTCCGTGTCGCTATACACATAACGGTAAGAAATACCGCAAGTGCTATCCACAAAGCGCACCGCCGTCAACAATTTTGGCTCCATTTTCTCTGCCTCTCTTATTCAAAAATATCACAATACCATAGAAATTATATCATAATAGCAGTAGAAATGCAAGAGGTTTTATGCTACAATAAACGTAGCGCCCTAAAAAAGGAGGTCGCCATGAAAAACAAACTGCGTAAAATTAAACGCTATCTGCGCCTGCTGGAAAAGAGTCTGGAGGCAAACGCCACCCCCGTTTCCGACATTTTCACCTGCCCCACGGGCTATAAAACCGACAATTCCCTGCCCGACCTCGCCGGAATGACTCCCTACACGCAAGGCGATTTCTGGGGTAGCGGCTGGGACACCCACGCCTGGTTCCGCTTCACCGTGACCCCCACGGCGGAAAACAGCTTTTTGCGCGTGGAGACCGAGCGCAAAAAGGGCTGGGATGCGGACAATCCCCAATTTCTTTTGTATATCGATGGCAAGATCGCCCAAGGCCTTGACATCAACCACCGAGATCACCCTCTCGAGACCGGAAAGACCGTGGACGTGGCACTGTACGCCTACACCGGCCCCAAGGTGGAGCGGGCACAGCTTTTCGTGGACGTGGTGGTGCATTCTCCTGCTATCGAAGGACTGTATTACGACATTCGCTACCCCGCAGAGATGCTGGAATATCTGGACGCCGAATCTGCCGAGTACGCCGCTATTGTGGATTACCTCTGGCAGGCCGTTTCCATGCTTGACCTTTACGAAATGGGATCGGCGGATTTCCTCGCCTCAACAGAGCGGGCGCGGGACTATCTCGCCCGGGAATTCTACGGTAACTACTGCCAGCCTCAGCGGGCGGTCACCGTGGGTATCGGCCATACTCACATCGACTGCGCGTGGAAATGGACGCTGCGGCAGACAAGAGAAAAGGTGCAGCGCTCCTTCTCCACTGTCCTTGAGCTGATGCGCCGCTACCCCGAGTATAAATTCATGTCCTCCCAAGCCTTCCTCTACCAAAATCTGAAGGAGGAGGCACCGGAGCTGTATCGGGAGGTGGCTGAACGTATCAAGGAGGGCCGCTGGGAATGTGAGGGCGCCATGTGGGTGGAGGCGGATTGCAATCTTTCCTCCGGAGAAAGTCTCGTGCGACAGGTACTCTACGGTAAAAACTTCTTCCTTGACGAATTCGGCGTGGAAAACCGGGTGCTGTGGCTGCCCGACGTGTTTGGCTATTCCGCTGCCATGCCCCAGATCCTCCGCAAGAGCGGTGTTGATTGGTTCGTCACCTCCAAAATTTCCTGGAACGACACCAACCGTATGCCCTACGACACCTTCCGCTGGCGCGGTATCGACGGCACCGAGATCAACACCCAGTTCATCACCGCCCAGGATACCAAGGGCGGCCCCAGCGAGCGCTACTGCACCTACGTGGGCAATACCGGCGCCAAAATGGTGGCCGGCACCCACAAGCGCTATACGCAAAAGCACCTGCATAACGAAGCCCTGCTGACCTTCGGCTACGGCGACGGCGGCGGTGGCCCCACTCCCACCCATCTGGAGCTGGCAGCACGGGGCGCAAAGGGTATCCCCGGCGGCCCTATGCTGAAGATCGACTTCGCGGGCGATTATCTGAAGCGTCTTGAAAAGAGCATGGAAAAGCGCCGTGACATCCCCACCTGGCAGGGTGAGCTGTATCTGGAATTCCACCGCGGCACCTACACCACTATGGCGCGCAATAAGCGCAGCAACAGACAGAGTGAATTCCTCTATCAGGATGCGGAGCTGCTTGCCATCACTGCCGGCGCGCTGTGGGGCGAGGTCTTCCCACAGGCGGTACTCCATCACGGCTGGGAAATGATCCTCACCAACCAATTCCACGATATCATTCCCGGCTCCTCTATTAAGGAGGTATACGATCAGAGCGATATCGACTATGCCGAGATCAAGGCCATTGGCGATGGCATCGTGACCGATCTGCAAAAAAAGGTGGCAAACGGTATCGAAAAACGCCGAGGCTACGTGGTATTCAATCCCCATTCCTTCACCACGGAGGGTCTGGTGCGCATCGGTGGAAAGGTCGTTCGCACCAAGGGAAAGATCCCCTCCAAGGGCTATCTTGTTACCAACGATTTTATAGCGGAAAACCGCGTGAGGCTCGCGGGACACACCGTGGAGACCGACCTGCTCCGCGTCAGCTTTGACGAGCATTGGCAGATCGCCTCTGTTTTTGACAAAGTAGTCGGCCGCGAGGTACTGCAATCCGGTGCCGTTGGCAACGAGCTACGGGCCTACGCCGACCATCCCGATACCTTCGACGCCTGGGAATGGCAAGCCTATTCCGCAGAGGAATACAGAGTCATCACCGATGTCACAAGAGCCGATTGGGTGGAGGACGGTGTGAGATCCGGCCTTCAGATCGTTCGCCCCTTCATGCACTCCACCATTACACAGACCGTCTGGTTCTACGACGATACCACCCGCATTGATTTTGAAACCGTGGCCGACTGGCACAACCGCCATCAGATGCTGAAGGTGGCCTTCCCTGTGGATATCAACGCCGACAAGGCCACCTATGAAATTCAGTTTGGCACCGTAGAGCGCCCCACTCACAAGAACACCTCCTGGGATGCGGCACGCTTTGAGGTCTGCGCCCACAAATACGCCGACCTCTCCGAGGGCGGATACGGCGTGGCTCTGCTCAACGACTGCAAATACGGCCACGATATCCACGATGGCGTCATGCAGCTTTCCCTCCTGCGCTCCCCCACCGACCCCAACCCGGAGGCCGATCAGGGCGAGATCCCTGTCACCTATTCCCTGATGCCTCACCAAGGGTGCCTCTCCGACACCGACGTAGTGCGGGACGCCTACTACCTCAATTATCCCATGACCGCTCTGCCTGCCACGGGCTTGCAGGACGTCCTTCCCCCTTCCTTCTCCGCTCTCTCCGTAGATGCCGCAAACGTCATTTGCGAGACTGTGAAAAAGGCGGAAAAGGAGGATGCCACCATCCTGCGCCTTTACGAGTGTCAGAACAAGCGCACCACCGCCACCCTCACCCTCGGCATCCCCGCCCGTGAGGTATGGCTCACGGATATGATGGAACGCAAGCTGCAGCCTCTGCCCGTTGAAAACGGCCGCGTTACGCTCCCCTTCCGCGGCTTTGAGATCCATACGCTGAAGGTGAAGGCATAAGCCTATACCCCCTGCCGCCGTTGGCGGCAGGGGGTATACTTTTGGCCACAAAAGGTACAAAATCAAATTTTCGCTTGACAACCCCCGACGCGGGTGCTATACTGAAGCCATCCGATAGAAAGGAGTCCTTTTATGGAACAGAACTACGATTTTCAAGCGCGGATGCGCGCGATCCACCGCCCCCATCGTCGCTTGGAAAGGCCTCTCCCCAAGGGGATGATCGAGATCACCGACTGCTGGAAGATCGTGCAGCCAAAGGACAGTGAGCTTCTTTGCCGCGTCGCCCTTGATCTGCAGGATTATTTCGCTACCTCTATGGAGCTTTCCGTGGCAATTACCCCGGAAACGGTAGCGAAAAACGCCATTGTTTACGAAATCGACCCCACCCTTCCCGGCGCGGACAGTTACCGGGTCAGCGTTTCGGAAAGCACCGTTCGCCTCATAGGCCAAAGTGAGCGTGCCGCCGCACAGGCAAGCTATCTTCTGGAGGATCTCTGTAATTTAGAGGAGGCCCCCTACCTTACCCCCGGCAACACCGATCGCACCCCCATTTTCCGCTGTCGGATGGTGCACTCCGGCTACCGCATCGACGAGTACCCGGATGAGCATCTGAACGCCATTGCTCACAGTGGCATCAACACCATTCTGCTTTTTGTGGCGGGCGTTAATATGGCCCCCTCCCACCCTCTTGATTTCAACGACCTCATCACCCGCGCCGAAAAATACGGCCTTGACGTTTACGCTTACAGCTACATGAAAAGCCGCCTTCACCCGGACGCCCCGGAGGCAGAAGCGTTTTACGACAATCTCTACGGTGAGTTGTTCCGGAAATGCCCCGGCTTCAAGGGCATCGTGTTCGTGGGCGAGAGCGTGGAGTTCCCCAGCAAGGACCCCCGCACCTGCGGCAGGCTGCGCCTGGATAACATCGATGCCAACGGCCGCCGTATCGACCCGCGCCCTCTACCGGGCTGGTTCCCCTGCAGCGATTATCCGCAGTGGCTGGATATGGTGAAGCGCACCATCCGCCGGGAAAAGCCGGATGCGGATATCGTCTTCTGGACCTACAACTGGGGCTACTGCGACGAGGCGGATCGCGTGGCGCTGATCGACGCGCTACCCACCGATATCAGCCTGCAGGCCACCTTTGAGATGTTTGAGAATAGTGAGCGGCAGGGCGTGCCCACCCGCTCCACCGACTATACCGTTTCCCTGCCCTTCGCCGGCAAATACTTCCTTAGCGAAGCAAAGGCCACCGCCCGTCGGGGCATCCCCCTTTACTCCATGACCAACGCCGGCGGACTCACCTGGGACGTGGGCGTCGTGCCTTACGAGCCTGCGCCCTACCAATGGCTGAAGCGCTACAAGGCCATGCGGGAATGCCATGAAAAATACGGCCTTTGCGGCTCCATGGACAGCCACCACTACGGCTTTTACCCCTCCTTTGTCTCTGATCTTGCCAAGGAATATTTCACCGCCAAGGATCCCGACGGTGAAGCCATCATCGAAAGGCTCCTGGCGAGAGACTGGGGGCGGGAGCACGTGGCTGTGGCAAAGCAAGCCTTCCGCACCTTCAGCGATGCGGTGCACGACATCATTACCAGCAACAAGGACCAGTACGGTCCCCTGCGCATCGGCCCCGCCTATCCGCTGGTGCTGTTCCGGGATGAAAAGATCGTCATTCCCTCCGCGCCCGACGCACACTTCAAGGCAAACGATATCTGTTATCCCAACTACAAGACCAGGCGCCCCCTCACCGATCCCGACGAGCGCCGCATTTTCGAGGGCGAGATCCGGGTCTACAGAAGCTGCGCCGATCGCATGATCGAAAGCGCCGGGCAGCTGCAAGCGCTGCTCCCCACGCTACCCGCCGGAAAACGGGCAGAGGCGCAGCGCATCGCCGGCACGATGGAATTTATGGGCCGCACCCTGCTCACCGCCCACCACGTGAAGCGCTGGTACGTGGAAAAGGTGGCCATTGCGGCAGGTGACGGCGTGCTTACCGCGCATCTCGAGACCCTGCGGGAGATCGGTGCCGCGGAGATCGCCAACGTGGAGGCGACGCTACCGCTGGTGGATTTTGATTCCCGTCTCGGCTTTGAGCCCAGCATGTCCTACGTGGGCGACCGCGCCCACCTGGAGTGGAAGCTCGACGTGATGAAGCGCATCCTCGAGGAGGAGATCCCCTCGCTTTTAGAGTAAATCTGATAACAAAAGGATCCGGGTCACTTTTCAGTGACCCGGATCCTTTTGTTTATTCCTTATATTTCAGCGTCCGCATGGCGTTGAGGATGGCGATGACCGCCACGCCCACGTCGGCAAAAATGGCAAGAGGCATCTGCAGCGCACCCAAAAGTCCCAGGGCGCTGCAAAGCAGCACGCCACCCTTGATGGCAAGGGCAAGCACGATATTCTGCCGCACGATGCGCAGCGTGCGGCGCGCGTGGCGTACTGCTATGGCGATCTTGCGGGGATCGTCATCCATCAGCACCACGTCTGCAGCCTCAATGGCTGCGTCGGAGCCAAGGGCGCCCATGGCAATGCCCACGTCCGCGCGGGAAAGCACCGGCGCGTCGTTGATGCCGTCGCCCACAAAGGCGATTTTTCCACTATGCGGCGCCGTCAGCAGCGTCTCCACCGCCGTGACCTTATCCTCCGGCAGCAGCTCGCTTTTCCATTCGCCCACGCCAAGCGCCTTTGCCACCGCAGCAGTCGCAGCCTCGCGGTCACCCGTCAGCATCACAGTGCGCTTCACACCCACGGCTGAAAGCGCCGCCAACGCCTCGGCGGCCCCCTCCTTGACGGTATCGGCAATCACGATATGACCGAGATATTCACCATCTGCCGCCACGTACGCCACGGTGCCGGGCTGCTCCACCGCAGCGGGGGCAAGCCCCTCGTCCTGCATCAGCAGGAGATTACCCACGGCCACGCGCAGCCCCAAAACCTCGGATATCACGCCCCGTCCGGGCACTTCTCTCGTATCCTTTGGCATGGGGAGCCCCTCGCCCGCCGCGTTTTTCAGCGCCTCGGCAATGGGATGCGCCGCGTGATACTCAGCGGCAGCGGCCAGTTGGAGCAGAGCTTTTTCCGTACCGTTTTGGGGGTAAATGCCCGTTACCGTGAAGTTGCCCTTGGTCAGCGTGCCGGTTTTGTCAAATACCACGCACGCAACCTCCGCCAGCGCCTCCAGATCGGTGGAGCCCTTGATCAGCACACCAAAGCGGGAAGCGCCCCCAAGCCCCCCGAAGAAGGAAAGCGGCACCGAAATGACCAGCGCACAGGGACAGGAAACCACCAAAAAGGTCAGCGCCCGCGAAAACCACAGCGGGAACGCAGCGCCAAAGCTGCCGCCGAAAAGCGGAGGCAGCAACGCCAGTAGCACGGCAGAGATCACCACGGCGGGCGTATAGTATTTGGCAAAGCGGGTAATGAATTGTTCGCTTCTGGACTTCTTGGCAGCGGCGTTTTCCATCAGGGAAAGGATCCGCGCCACGGTGGATTCACCGTAGACGCGCTCCACGCGCACCACCAGCACGCCGGAAATGTTGGTACAACCGCTGATGACCGCATCCCCTGCGGACACGGCGCGGGGCGCCGCCTCACCGGTCAGCGCCACGGTGTTCATATCGGAGGAGCCCTCTAAAATCACACCGTCCAGGGGGATACGCTCGCCGGGACGCACCAGAATGGATTCTCCCACAGCCACCTCGTCGGGAGAAAGCTCCAGCTCCTTGCCATCCCGCAGCACCCGCGCCGTATCCGGGCGAATATCCATCAAGGCGGCGATGGAGCGGCGGCTTTTGCCCACGGCAATGCTTTGAAACAGCTCGCCCACCTGGTAAAAGACCATGACGAACACCGCCTCGGCAAATTCCGGCTCGGAGCCCGGCAAAAAGCCGATGACGAGTGCGCCCACCGTGGCCAGCGCCATGAGGAAATTTTCATCAAACACCTGACCGCGCAATATGTTGCGCAATGCTGACCACAGCACGTCATAGCCCACGATAAGATAAGCCGGTAGATACAAAAGGAGCCGAAACGGTACGGGAAAAGCCGAAAGCAGCAGCTTTTCCGCCGCCACGGCAACCGCCAGCAGCACCAGCGCCGCCACGATGCGGTTACGATTCTTTTTTTGTTTTCTCGTCATTTTATTTGATCACGATGGTGCAGTCGGGCTCAATGCGACGACAGATCTTCACCGCTTCCTTCAGCGCCTTGTCAAAGACCGCGTCCTCTGCCTCCAGCGTCAGCTTTTGGGTGAGAAAATTCACCGATACGTCCACAACGCCGGGCAGCTTGCGAATGCCCTCCTCCATACGAGCGGCGCAATGTGCGCAATCCAGATCCTCCAGGGCAAATACCTTTTTCATCGTTCTTACCTCCAAATGAAATTCTTTAGAATGAGATTCAATCGTCCTCGCAGGCGTGCTCCATACCTTGACCGAGAATGGCGTGTACGTGACTGTCTGCAAGGGCGTAAAACACGGTTTTTCCCTCACGGCGGAAGTTCACCAGCTTGGCGCTTTTGAGAATACGCAGCTGATGGGAAATGGCGGAGACCGTCATCCCCAGAAGGGCGGCAATATCGCATACGCAGAGCTCGTGTTCGTGCAAAGCATAGAGAATTTTGATGCGGGTGCTGTCACCAAAGATGCGGAACAGCTCCGCCAGATCAAAGAGGCGATCCTCCGAGGGCATCCGTCCCCGGATCTCCTCCACCACGTGATCATGGGCGTGCAAAAACTCACAAGAGGGCATTTCCTCCATTGCCGTCACTTCCTTTCAATTTATCATTTGAATAATTGTTCAAGTGTTTATATCAGTATATCACATTTCCCCACGTTTGTCAACCCTTTTGAAAAAACCAAACGCCTTGCGAAATCGACCTTCTTTTGCTATAATAAACAAAAAGAAAGGAGCATTTGCTATGACATATACCAACAGCCCCCTGGCTTCCTACGTGGCTCTCAGCCCCAACCACTCCGGTGAAAGAAATCATAAAATCGATACCATTACCATACATTGCGTGGTAGGTCAGTTGACTGTAGAGGCGCTGGGCAACATTTTTCTGCCCGAAGCCCGAAAGGCCTCTTCTAACTACGGTGTAGGCGTGGACGGCAGGATCGGCATGTACGTGGAGGAAAAGAACCGCTCCTGGTGCTCCTCTTCCCCCGAAAACGACCATCGTGCCGTCACCATTGAGGTGGCCAGCGACGCGACGCACCCCTATGCCGTGAACGACGTAGCCTTTGCCGCGATGCTGGATCTCATTACGGATATCTGCCGGCGCAACCACATCAAGGCGCTCCTATGGGAGGGCGACCCGACCCTCATTGGTCAAGTGGAGCGGCAGAACATGACTGTGCACCGCTGGTTTTCAACCAAGGAATGCCCTGGCGAATATCTTTACAATCGCCACGGTGAGATCGCCGCCGAGGTGACCCGCCGACTGCAGGCGGATAACATCTGACGCTACCAAATAAAAACCGCCGCGTGAAATGGGTGTTGTCCTTAGCGGAGGAATTATGAGCCTGTTGTCAAACTTGCTCCGCAGGAATCAAATAATGAACCCCAACAGACCGTGATCTGTTGGGGCTTTTTTATTATGATTCTATTTGGATAGAACGGCAGAAAAAGATATTTCCAGGATAGGGGTTGGGAAGTTTTCTTCTATCCACCCCATTCTCTTGTTATCATCGTCAAACCAAACTTGAAATTTTACCGTTTCATCTGGAACAAATGAGTTTGAACTGTCAAAGCAAGCTCCGCTTATCTTACCATTCAGCAATGTTCCAACAATATGATACCATCCGTTGTAGCTATCCTCTTCACTTCCAAATACTTCTCCTGGCTTTCGAGGGTCAATGCCTAAACTGTTCAGAAAACTCACAACAGTAGGCGAACAAGCCATAATTGTATCCGGAAACCTTTGACAGCAATCGCAAGAGCATACTTCGTTCGTTGCGACGGAAAAATCACTTGTATAAAAAGCCCTGGTCTTTTCAATATCGACATCTATCGTATATCTGCCGAAATTAAATATCATAATAGACCTCCCTTTATCGCAAGTTTCGCCTTTGTATTACATAGACATCGGGCAAAGCCCATACCCCTATTCTTCGGCGTATAATTCGTCGTAGTACCATCGCAGTGGATTTTCGAAAATATAATTTAATCGGGTTGCGTAATCCTTTTTATCTCGTATCACGTGTTCAATATAGGATTTTTGCCA
>JAFTQT010000139.1 GCA_017462615.1 Clostridia bacterium
ACGACGAACAGGCGGGAAAACAACATAAAATAAAAGAAATTGTGATCAATAAACCTTTCTTTAGATCGCGCCGAGGGGCCCGCGAATAGCGGGTGCGGCGCATTGCTGGGTTTATTATACCACAGATCCATGAGCAAATCAATCCATTTGTAGCTTTTTGCCGATATAAATATAACGAAATATCATAAAAAACAGATCGTCGAAAATCCATCTATCCTTTCACCGTATTATACGTTACAGCGTGACAACACCTTGGCGGTTGAATGGGGATAACGGAGATAAGTCAACTCAAAATACAGGGCTCAACCTCCGGTGCCGCCAAAGAGCGCTGAAGGAGATCGCCTTTGAGAATTGCCATATGGGCGATCTGTGCTATGCGGGTATGCTCCGGGGGCGGAGGACAAGGTCATCTGCCGCTTTTTGGCCCGTGTTTTCCGCCCCGTTTCAGTATTTTTCTGCAAAATGTGCGTTTTTTTGGCAAAAGTCGCGTTTTGCACATTTACTTTTTTGCCGCGTTGGTGCATAATAATAGTAGTATCACGGGAAACGACGTATAGACGAGGTGAACGCTATGACCTTTGATCACGGAAGCAAGGGCGGGGGGCAGCCTAACCGCAAGCTTTGGTTTAAGGCACTGAAAAAGCTGATGGTGGGCAGATACAAGCGCCCCGTATTTATTTATTTGGGAGAGGGCTTTGGCGAGAGCTCTATCATCGTCAGCAATCACGAGGGTACCGACGCGCCGCTGTCGCTGGAGCTGTATTGCGATCAGCCTCTGCGGATGTGGGGCGCCCACGAGATGAACTCCGGCCTTGTACCCATGTACAAGTATCAGTCGGAGATCTATTTTCACAAGCGCAAGCATTGGAATATCCATCTGGCCCGCACCTTTTGCTTGATCGCCAGTCCTTTGACCAATATGTTTTACAAGGGCCTGAACCTCATTTCTACATACAAGGACGCCCGCTTCAAGCGCACCATCCGTGAAAGCCTGGAGGCGCTGCAGCAGGGTGAGAGCGTGGTGGTGTTCCCGGAGAAGGCCGAAAACGGCTATCTGCCGGAGCTGGAGGGCTTCTTCCTCGGCTTTGTGGTGCTGGCGGAGGTCTGCTACAAGAAGGGCATGGACGTGCCCATTTACGTGACCTATTTCAAGAAAAAGGATCTGCAATACGTGGTGGATGCCCCCATACGCTACTCTGAGCTGATGCTGGACGGCGCCACCAGAGAGGAGATCGCCAAGCGGCTGCTGGATCGGTGCAACGAGCTGGGCAGAATGAAATTTGACACGGATGGCACCGGGGAGGAAAGGGTGCCGGAGGCGGTTTGACACCGACGATATTTGCGATAAGCGGAGCTTTTTCGGCTCCGCTTTCGATTTTTCTTGCATTTGGCCAAAAGGTGTGCTATAATAATGGAGATCAGTGCGCCGTCCCCGGCGCCCGGGCTGCGCAGAGGCAGAAAAAACATAGGTATAAAACAAAAAAGTGCCCAAACGGGGCGAAAAAAGGAGAAAGTCATGAAATATGCACCCGACATGGCCTATTTGATGGCCACGATGGAGAAATTGATCAACACCCCCAGCCCCACGGGCTATTACGTGAAAATGAAGCCCGTGATCGAGGAGTTGGCGGCGGAGCTGGGCTATACCGTGACCTATGACAACCGCAACACCGCCTATATCACCGTGCCTGGTGCGGATACCACCAAGACTGTTTGTATCAGCGCTCATGCGGATACGCTGGGGCTGATGGTGCGTGGCATCAACGCCGACGGCACCTTGCGCGTTCGTCCCCTCGGTGGCGTGCATTTCGTCAGCACCGAGGGCGAAAACGTCACCCTGCATACGCGGGAGGGTAAGAGCTTTACGGGCATGATGATCTGCAACCACCATTCCTCCCACGCCTATGACGACGCCAAGACCATGGAGCGCAACGAGAACACCGTTTGCGTGCTGCTGGATGAGCCGGTGAAGAGTGCCGCCGACGTGCGGGCGCTGGGGATCGGCCACGGGGATTACGTTTCCATCGATCCCCGCTTCACCGTTACCGAAAACGGCTACATCAAGTCTCGTTTTATTGATAACAAGGCCGCTATGGCCATCAGCTTTGCTACGCTGAAGCATCTTCGCGAGGCCGGAAAGCAGCCGAAATGCAATACCGTTTTCGCCTTTTCCTTCTATGAGGAGATCGGCCTTGGCGGCGTGTACGTGCCCCTTGAGATCTCGGAGTTCATCAGCGTGGATATTTCCATCCTCGGGCCGGATGCCGACGGCAGCGACCGGGCGGTGACCATCTGTGCCAAGGATGCCTCCATGCCCTACGACTATGAGCTGACCAATCATCTCATCGATACCGCTAAGCGGGCGGGCTGTGACTACGCGGTGGATCTTTTCTACCGTTACGGCTCGGATGCCAGCCAGGCCATCAAGGGCGGCAATAACGTGCGCGCCGGGCTTTTCGGCATGGGCGTGTACGCCAGCCACGGCGTGGAGCGTACCCATAAGGATGGTATCGAAAACACGGCGCGGCTGATGCTTTCCTACGTGCTGGGAGAATGAAAAAAACGGAGCCATTGGGCGACCTACTGTAAAGCAGGTCGCCCAACGAAATTTGCCCTTGCGGGCAAGTGAAATCGCTTCGCAGTGAAATATTTGCTTCGCAAATGTGAAATGTTCGCATGCGCGAACGTGGGCAAATTTCATTTCACATCGAACGAAGTGAGATATTTCACAATGTGCGTTAGCACATTATTTCACGTTTTGCTTGGCAAAACATTTCACTTATATTTACCGCCCGACAATACGCTTTTATAAGTGTAACACACTATACCTTGC
>JAFTQT010000140.1 GCA_017462615.1 Clostridia bacterium
TCGGAGGGCTTACCCTCGCGCTTGAGGTAACCGCCGGGGATCTTGCCTGCGGCGTACATTCTCTCGTCGTAGTCAACGGAAAGGGGCAGGAAGTCGATACCGTCACGGGGACGAACCGACGCGGTGGCACAGCAAAGGATTGCAGTATCACCGTAGCGAACGAGGCAGGAGCCGTTGGCAAGACCTGCCATCTTACCGGTCTCTACCACCAGGGGGCGGCCGGCAAGGGTGTAGCGGAACACCTTATAGTTCTTGAAAACCATAGGGGTGCTGATTGCATTTTCAGACATTTTTGAAGTCCTCCGTTTTTTATATTTTCACCCGGGGGAGGTTTAACAATTAGCTACGCGTCCCACAGCGGTCGGGCGCATAGCTAACTGCTAAGCCGTGCCTCAGGCAAATTTCATTGTTTTTTGAAAGACAAACAGGAGCGCGGAGCGGGGCAAACCCCACTCCCCACTCCTGTTTATCCGCATTACTTGCGCAGGTTCAGCTTCTCGATAATGGCACGGTAGCGCTCAATATCGTTCTTCTGGAGATAGCCGAGAAGGTTTCTTCTGTGGCCGATCATCTTCAGCATACCGCGGCGGCTGTGGTGGTCCTTGTGGTTGGCCTTGAGGTGCTCGGTCAGAGCGTTGATGCGATGGGTAAGGATCGCGATCTGAACCTCGGGAGAACCGGTGTCACCCTCGTGGGTAGCGTACTGCTCAATAATGGCTTGCTTTTCGTCTTTCAGCATGGTATTTTTCACCTTTCTTTTACTATGCGCAGCCCCAGCGGCAGGTTGGTGAATACCGCGAGAGCGGCTTGATCCTGCGACCGAGAAAGCGTCATGCAGGGGATATTATAACACAACTGAAGGAAATTGTAAAGGGTTTTTTTGAAAAAAACAAATTTTTAATAATATGTACACAATTTTGAACGAAAATGAGTGAAAATGGGCGTGACTTTTCCGAAATTTATGCTATAATAGAGTCATGACGCACCGGGAGGTTTTCACTATGTGCAATATCGCAGGCTACACGGGCAGCAAAAGAGCGGCCCCCATTCTTATTGAGATGCTTCGCCGCCAGCAGTATATGGACGGCGGTCGGTGCACCGGCATTGCCACCATTCATGAGGGGAAGCTCTACGTGGCCAAGGCTGTGGGCGATGTGGATGATCTTTTACGAGAGACCGACGCCATCAACCTTCCCGGCAATACGGGCATCATTCATTGTCGCCCGGGCTACAACGGCATGCTCTCCCATTGTCATCCCTTTACCGACGACGGGGATACGCTGGCCATCGTGGCCAACGGCACCTGGCGCGACGTGAACACTCCTGCCTTTTTTGCCGATTCCAACGCCATCATGGAGGAATACATGGCGCGGGGCATGACGATCAAGTCCATGTATCAGGTGGTGGGTACCGAGGACAAGGAGAGCGCGGTGCTGAAGATCAACAAATACGCACCCATGAAAAACGGCTGCAGCTATCACGGCAGCGAGCTTTTCGCACTGATGATCGGCGATCTTCTGAAAAAGTGGGGCGTGGTTTCGAGAGGAACCATGCTTGACGCCATGCAGGAGGCCCTTTCCACCCGTCCTGCAGACGTGGTGGTGGTGGGCGTTCACCAAGATCTGCCTGATACCATTACCATCGGCACGCTGACAAGACCCATGGCCGTGGGACTTGCCGAGGGTGAAACCTATATCGCCACCACGCCCCTTGCTTTTCCCGAGGACGTGGATTTCCGCCACGTGCAGTTTGCCCCTACGGCCTCCATCTCTCAGGTCACCCCCGGTGATTGGCTGGTGACGAATAAGGAGATCCGCGGCGCGCGGGTGGAGAGCATCGACTACCGCATTGCCGCCCTCGTCTATGAGCGGATGGAAAAAATGCTGAAGGAAAAGCCCACCTCGCTTTATGATTTCGATGCCTGGCGCGACTGGCGCGATCTCTGGCAGGAGCCGATGGTGGATTGCAAATACGCCAAGGAAAACGGCTGCCTCAAGCCCGTTGTTATTGCTATCTACGAGGCGCTGTGGAGCTTCCACAAGCAAGGCAGGCTCCGCAGCAGAATGGCCCTGCCCGGCGAGACCCAATTTCTGCACTTCTGGCTGGAGGATTGAACCGACGGGGAAGAGCGAGAGAAGGAGGAGCCCCCCTTTTGCAAAAGGGGGGCTCCTCCTTCTCTTTCTTTGCCTGAGGCAAAGAATTCACGACCTCCTCCCCCAAAACCTTCAAAAAAGGGGAGTGCAAACAAAGCGAACATCCCTACACGGTGGATGAATTTTGATTTATCGGAGCGTTTGAGGTAACAATGCGGCTATTGTGGACACCCTGTAGGGACCGGCCTCCCGGACGGTCCAGGATATGTTCGCACCGCACAATGCGGCGTGCGTTTGCCTTCCCCAGCGGGGGAATGGTGGATATTGTCGCAAGCGACAAGGTGGATGAGGTGTAGTCCGCGACGCACAATGCGGCTATTATCTATTCCCGGTAGGGGTTGCTGCAGCAAAATTCAAACCGCTCGATAAACACCAATTTGTTTGTGCGGTTATCCGCTATGAACTCTTTTGTCCTTTTTAAGGTTTTTGCGAAGAAGTGGGTGAATTTTTGACCAGAGGGCAAAAAAGAGGGAGAGGAGGCGGCTTTTGTCAAAAAGAGCCTCCTCTCCCTCCAATCAACCAATCCAATCGAAATGGTTCCGCATCTCCTGCAGGGACAGCTCCTTGCGGGAAAAGGTAAACCGAATGTGCAGAAGGCTTGGCTCCTCGGGCGCGCGACCTGCCAGAAACAGATTGCCGCGCAGCTCCGCATCCTCCGCAAGCCCCTTTAGCTCCGGAAAGTCATCCGTCTCCCGGCGCAGGTGCAGCACCACGTGTGCCACGGGTGCGTCGGGGCCCTCCCGATCCGCAAGAAGCAGAGCGCTGCGCTCCGTCGCCGCGCGCCGGGCCAGCAGAAGCACCGCTGCAAGCTGCAGCACCAAGGCGTCAGGATCCGCATCCGGTAAAGGAAACAGGCCAATGCCGCCCAACTCGTATTCCAGACGCACACCGCAAAGCCCCGCCAGGCGTGTGACACGCCGATGAACAAGCCGCAGCACCTCCCCGGCATTTCCCTCCGGCGAAAGCGGCGTGAAGAGATGCTGAATATTCGTCAGCCATCGCACCAGCGGACGGTACAGCGCCTCTCGCGGCTGCGTCAGCATCGTGGCGCTGTACGTGGTAAGCCGCAGCCAAGAAGGGCCTTGATCTATATAATCCGGCAGCGCCATCAACGCGGGACGGATCTCCTCCGGCGGCACAATTACCAAGGCTCTGCCGCCGGCAGCACCGCCGCCGTTCCAAAAAATAAACGGTGTTTCCCTACTCTGCAGTAGCAACGCCTCCTTGGCACGGCGCTGCACGTGCAGCTCCAACGCCGCAGCCTCAGCCGACGGCAACGAAAGTAACCGCTCCAGAGGCCAGCCCCTGCGACACGTAAGGCCGGGCACACGCCCTGCCAATATCCGACCGGTGGCATCCAGCAGCACCACACCGCCCGGGGTGGGCTCCTTGCGGGCATCCACGCACCCGGCAAGCTCCTTTTCCGCGGCATACAGCATCATGCCACCTCCTTTACCGACTTTTATTCAAAAACCGCGGCTGCGCTCCCTTGGGGGCTGCAGCCGCTTTTCGTCATTGCTTTTTCCAGGTACCCGGTGCAAACAGCAAAAGCATGGGTAACAGCTCCAATCTGCCTGCCAGCATATCGAAGATCAGAATCAGCTTGGAGGGCACGGAGAAAAACGCAAAGTTCTGCGTAGGGCCCACCTTTGCAAGGCCGGGGCCGATATTGTTGAGGGTCGCGCTGACGGCGGTGAA
>JAFTQT010000141.1 GCA_017462615.1 Clostridia bacterium
ATCTGCTCGCTTATAACTGCTTCGCACCTTACGGCGAAAAAATTTATAGTGGATTTTGTTGGCCTTTGCCGCAGCCAAGTACGTACTTTGCAAGGCAAAGGACGGCGAAAAACGCAGAAATTTTTCGCCGTAAGGCTTGTGGGTTCGACTCTCTTACGGCTATGCAAAAAATTTGCCCCTTCGGGCAAAAATACGAATAAGGATCGATTCATGAAATACGAAACCAAAAAAAGCGCAGAAGCGTTTCTCCTGTTTATACTGATGTCTCTGCTGGCCGGCTTTATGATCGGCCTTGGCGGCACCTCCTCTCTTCTGGCAGCCAACCTTTTGGGCGCCTGGGGGAAGCTTGTGGGCGCCACCCTCTTTTCTCTCGGCATTTTCGTCATCATCTCCTTTGAGATGAAGCTGTTCACCGGCATGGTGGCTGAAATTCCCACCATGGGCGCGAAAAACCTCTGGCGTCTGCCGGTGGTATTCCTCGGCAACGCCGCAGGCGTGGCCATCACCGCGCTGCTGGTGAGGTTCTCTCCCCTCGCCGACATCGTCATCCCCCAGGGCGCGGCCGTCATTGCCCCGAAGCTTGCCGCCGAGTCATGGGCAATTCGCTCCTTCTCCTCTGCCGTTCTGTGCGGATTTCTCATCACGCTCTCCGTGTGGGGCCCGCGCTACGCACCCAAGAAGGGACTGTCTGCCTCCGTAGCGGTGATGCTGCCCATCATCGTTTTCGCCTTTTGTGGCTTTGACCATTCGGTGGCCAATATGCTCTACTTCTACTTCCTTGGCGAGTGCTCCGGCAAGATCCTTCTTTACATCCTCTGCTCCGTCCTCGGCAACGTGGTGGGCGGCGTGCTGATCCCGCTGGTGGCGCTGCTGAAAACGAAGGTAGAGGCGCAGAGTAGTCGCTGACCCCCCATGCACAAAAAACCGCGCTTTTTTGATGAAGTGCGGTTCTTTTTTTACGTGCTGTCCTATGTTAAACTGTAAGTAGTGATACAGCGGCCTTGCGGCTGACAACACAGAAGGGAGAAAAGCCTTGAAATACTATCTTGCTATCGATATCGGCGCCTCCTCCGGCCGACACATTCTCGGTCATATGGAGGACGGCAAAATGCTCCTCGAGGAGATCCACCGCTTTGACAACAAGCAGGTGCGAAAAAACGGCCATGACTGCTGGGATATGGACAACCTCTGGCAGGGCATTCTCCAGGGTCTTGCCGCCTGCGGCAAAAAGGGCATTGTCCCCGAAACGGTGGGCATTGACACCTGGGGCGTGGATTACCTCTTGCTGGACGAGAACGACCACCCCGTTTGCGATCCCGTCGCTTACCGTGACGCGCGCACCGTCGGCATAGACAAGGAAGTGGAAAAACGCATACCGTTTGCCGACTTATACGCCAAAACCGGCATTCAGAAGCAGCAGTTCAACACCATCTATCAGCTGGTGGCACACAAAAAAGAGCGCCCCGCGGATTTTGAGAAGGCCACCACCCTCCTCACCATGCCCGACTACCTGCATTTTCTGCTGACGGGCACAAAGAAAAACGAATACACCATTGCCTCCACCACGGCTCTGCTGGATGCAAGCGCCAAGACCTGGGATAGGGACCTGCTGAAGACGCTGGGCATTCCCGCGCATCTGTTTGACACTCCCGTGCTGCCCGGCACCGTTTTAGGGCATCTGCGCCCCGAAATTCAAACGCAGGTGGGCTTTGATACCACGGTGATCCTGCCCGCCAGCCACGATACCGGCTCGGCGTTCCTGGCAGTACCCGCGCTTGACGACAACGCGGTCTATCTTTCCTCCGGCACCTGGAGCCTCCTGGGCGTGGAAAACGACGTTCCCATCACTACCCCCGAGAGCTGCGCACAGAACTTCTCCAACGAGGGCGGTGCGTGGTACCGCTTCCGCTACCTTAAAAACATCATGGGCCTTTGGATGATCCAGTCCATTCGCCGGGAGCTGAACGGCATAAGCTACGTAACGGGTAAGGAAAACCGCACCGTGGCCGACCGTCAATGGAGCTTCAACGATCTGGTGGATGCCGCCAAGGCCGCCGCCGATTTCCCCTCCGTGGTGGACGTGAACGACGCCGCATTCCTTGCCCCCGACAGCATGATCGAGGCGGTAAAGGACTACTGCCGTAAAACGGCACAGCAGGTTCCCGAGACCACCGGAGAGCTGATGCAATGCGTTTACCGCAGCCTTGCCCTTTGCTACCGCGATGCCATTGCCGCGCTCAGCAAGCTGACCGGAAAGACCTACACCTCCGTCAACATCGTGGGCGGCGGCTGTAAGGACGAGTACCTTAACGAGCTGACCGCAACCATCACCGGGCTCCCCGTGCTGGCCGGCCCCGTGGAGGGAACCGCCATTGGAAATCTTTTGGTGCAGATGATCGCAGGCGGCGACCTTGCCGACCTGCCCGCCGCCCGCGCCGCCATTCGAAATAGCTTTGAAATAAAGGAGATCAGAAAATGAGTTACGCTGAAGCAAAAGCCAAATACGCTGCCATTGGTATTGATACCGATGCCGCCATTCAAAAGCTGAAATCCGTACCCGTTGCGCTGCATTGCTGGCAGGGTGACGACGTGCGCGGCTTTGACGGCGACCCCAACGCCGCCCTCACCGGCGGTATTCAGACCACCGGCAACTATCCCGGCCGCGCCCGCACCCCCGAGGAGCTGATGGCCGACATTGACAAGGTGATCGAGCTGGTGCCCGGCAAGGTCAAGATGAATCTGCACGCCTGCTACGCCATCTTCGACGAGGAAAACGGCGGCTGGGTGGACCGCGACAAGCTGGAGCCCAAGCACTTCAAAAAGTGGGTGGATTTCTGCAAATCCCGGGGAATGGGGTGCGATTTCAACCCCACCTTCTTCTCTCACCCCAAGTGCGATCCCCTCACCCTTTCCTCTCCCAATGAGGAAACGCGCAAATTCTGGGTGGAGCACGGCAAGGCCTGCGTGCGCATCTCCCAGTACCTGGCCGACGAGTTGGGCGAGCCCTGCGTCATGAACATCTGGACGGGTGACGGCTATAAGGATATCCCCGCTGACCGCATCGGCCCCCGCGTGCGCTACAAGCAGTCCTTTGACGAGATCCTCTCCGAGCCCTTCGACAAAACCAAGGTCTACCCCTGTGCAGAAAGCAAGGTGTTCGGCATCGGCGTGGAGAGCTACACCGTGGGCTCCGCCGAATGGTGCCTCAAGTACGCCTCCGGCCGCGACGACTGTATTTCTCTGATGGACAATGGCCACTATCACCCCACGGAGGTGGTCAGCGACAAGATCTCCGCCATTCTTGCCTACGACGAGAAGATGGCGCTGCACGTGACCCGCGGCGTGCGCTGGGATAGCGACCACGTGGTGCTCTTTGACGACGAGACCCGGGAGATCTGCAAGGAGATCGTGCGCTGCGACGCGCTGGATCGCGTCTTTATCGCCCTTGACTATTTCGACGCCTCCATCAACCGCGTGGCCGCTTGGACGACGGGCTTCCGCAACCTGCAGAAGTGCCTGCTCTTCGCGCTCCTTGAGCCGAACGAGACCTTCAAGAAGCTGCAGGACGAGGGCAATTTCTCCAAGCTGATGGTGCTGCAGGAGGAGCTGAAGTCCTTCCCCTTCGGCGACGTATGGGAGGAATACTGCCGCGTATGCGGAAAGCCCGCAGACGGTGCGTGGTATCCCGCCATTGAAGCCTACGAAAACGAAGTACAAAGAAAGAGAGTATAAAAATGAACATTCTTGACGTAAAAGTAATGGGTGATTACATCCGTATGTGCAACGACGGCTGGCTGCAGGGCTGGCACGAGAGAAACGGTGGCAACCTGACCTACCGCATGAAGGCCGAGGAGGTGGCCGAGTGCCGCCCCTACTTCAAGGAGCCCGGCCCCTGGGTCAACATGGGCGTTACCGGCGCAAACCTTGCCGGCGAATACTTCCTCACCACCGGCAGCGGTAAGTTTTTCCGCAACGTGATCCTCGACCCCGCTCACTCCATCGGCATCGTGGAGATCAACGACAAGGGCGACAGCTGGCGCATCGTCTGGGGTCTTGAGGGCGGTGCACGTCCCACCAGCGAGTTCCCCAGCCACTTTATGAACCACTCCGTCCGCGTAGCGGCCACCGACGGCGCTTGCCGCGTGATCTATCACGCGCACCCCGCCAACATCATCGCCATGACCTATACCCTGCCCCTTACCGCAAAGGCCTTTTCCCGTGCCCTGTGGCAGTCCGCCACCGAGTGCCCCGTGGTCTTCCCCGGCGGCGTTGGCGTGGTGGAATGGATGGTGCCGGGCGGCGCAGATATCGCCCTTGCCACCTCCGAGGTCATGAAGCAGTTTGATGCCGCCGTCTGGGCGCATCACGGCCTCTTCTGCTCCGGCCCCGACTTTGACATCACCTTCGGTCTGATGCACACCATTGAAAAAGCCGCCGAAATTTACAACCTCGTCATGAGCAGCAGCGGCGGTCGCGTTCTGCAGACCATTTCCGACGCAAACCTCCTTGCCATCGCTGAGGAGTTTGGCGTTGTGCTGAACAAGGATTTCCTCGACTAAAGCAAAAAAATCGAGAAAAGCCCGAAATCGGTATGAAAAATACCGGTTTCGGGCTTTGGCTTTCCCCCTTGAAACGATATTTTTCAATACCGTTTCGGGGGATTTCTCATTTTATCGTCAATCGATCACGCTGCCGACGTAAACGAAGCTGTTGTTCTTCATGGGCAGGGTGAGGGTCAGAGCGTCCTTGGCATCAAAGCGCATCAACTGCACGTTGGTCTCGCACTCATCCACGCGGCGCACCTCAATTTCACCTGCGGGCAAGCCCTGCAGGTCGAGGGTCACCTCGGTATCCTCGCCACCGTAGTTGGCAAGCAGGAGACCGCCGCGACCGTTGCCCTTGGCGGCGCAGGCATAAAGCGCATCACCTGTGATTTCGGCGGGAACAGCCTCGCCCATCTGATACAGCGCATTGAAGAACTTGAAGGCGTAGAAGGGCTTGAGAGGACGCACGGTGGCCTTGCCATGGGCGCCGATGGACATTCTGTCCACCTCGTAAAGACCGCACCATTCCTTCACCACGTCGGCCTCAAAGTAGCAGGCGACCTGAATGCTCGTGCGGCTCTGCATAGCGGCAAGAGATGCCGCCGCATGTGCCGCGCCGATGTGGTTTTTCAGCTTCACGTAGCTATCGGGCTGATTCGACCAGTCCTCCATATAGTTCCACTCGTCAAAGATGTTTTCCGCGTCCTCATAGCCATAGCGCTTCAAGACCTCGTCCACAAAGGCGGAGCTATTCACAGCAATCTCCACATCTGCATAGTATCTGTGCCAGGAACAGAAATCCATCGGTATGCGGGTGGGCTTGGCGGTGATATAGTCGAAAAAGCCCTCGATGAATTTATCCCAATGGTGAGACCAAGCGCATCCGCCGATCTTCAGGTGGGGGAATTTCTCCTTCAGGTGCGTAGCCGCCACACAGTAGAGCTCATAAAATTCTTCGGGCGTGCCCTGCCATTGGTTTCTGGAGCTTCCGTTTGCCTCGTTCCAGATCTCCCAGTAGCGGATGTTCCAATGGAAGCCGTTTGCCCATCCCTCGGTGTAGTGACGGATGACGTGCTCGCAAATGCGTGCCCATTTCGCATAATCCTTGGGGGGGAAGATGTGGCGCTTGATAGGTGCGTGCTCGATGGAAACACCGAGGCGGAAGAGGGGCTCCGCGCCCACCTCCATGCAGGCCTTCAGGTATTCGTCGGTAAGGCCGAAGGAATAGTTCTCCTCCTTGGTCTCGTCAGCGTCAAAATTGCGGAAAATGCAGGGGATATCCACGAACTCGCCGGAGCCGTAGGGGTACTCCACGTCGTGCAGACGGGCAAAGGGAATGCCCATCTCCTTGAACTGGGGGCGGCAATCATAGGTGAATACCTTGGTCATGGGGCCGGAATTCACACCGTGCAGAGGGCGAATGGGGCCGGTAGCGGAGACAGAAAAGTCAACGGAAAGCTTTTTCATGATTTTTCTCCTTTATGCATAGGTAAAATAAATGATATCTTATCTTGCATTGTAAATCAAAACGGAGGAAATGTCAAGGGAAAAATCTACGAAACATTTTCGAAATGCAGGACGGGTGGAGAAAACAGCCGTTTTCTCCACCCGTTTGGGGGTTATTTCACCAAAAGTCCCTCTACGTCGTCGAATACGAAGTCCTCGCGGACGTCGGGATGATAGGTGCTGACGCTCACGTTATCCAGCACAAGACCCCGCACGTGGCGGAAAAAAATGCCCTTTGCGGGTAACACCTTGCCGTAGACCCACACCTCGGGGTACTTGCCGAGGTTATCCGGCACGTCGGTCTCCCACGCGGTGATACCGCCCTCCACCTGCAACGTCACGTTACGGAGGGTGATGTTTTCAAGCGGGCTCTCCGCAAGGCCGCA
>JAFTQT010000142.1 GCA_017462615.1 Clostridia bacterium
TGGTCTTGCCGCCAAGCTCATCGCGTGGAACGTAGAGCTCGGGATTATTGTTGTCGATATCAAATACATTGCGGCAAAGCGAGAAGCCGTTGGAGTGGATACCGCTGGAGGCCAGCGCGATCACCACGTCGCCTGCGGCCATCTTGGTGTTATCAATGATCTTTTTCTTATCCACAATGCCCACGGCAAAGCCGGCCAGATCGTAATCCTCCACGGGCATGAGGCCGGGATGCTCAGCGGTCTCGCCGCCGATCAGCGCCGCACCGGACTGCACGCAGCCCTCGGCAACACCACCCACGATCTCAGCGATCTTCTCGGGCACGTTCTTGCCGCAGGCGATGTAATCCAGGAAAAACAGGGGCTTTGCGCCACAGCAGATGATATCGTTGACGCACATGGCCACGGCGTCAATGCCAATGGTGTCGTGCTTGTCCATAAGGATGGCAAGCTTGACCTTGGTACCACAGCCGTCAGTGCCGGAAACCAGCACCGGCGCCTCCATGCCGGCAATGGGCAAGCCAAAGCAGCCGCCAAAGCCGCCCACGTCGTCAAGGCAGCCCTCGTTTTTGGTGCGGGCAATGTGCTTCTTCATCAGTTCAACGGCCTTGTAGCCGGCGGTAATGTCCACGCCTGCTGCGGCGTAGCTTTCAGATCTCGATTCGTTATGCATAGTCTTTATTCCTTTCCGTTCCAGCAATATGTGCAGAGTTTGCAGGGCTCAAGACCAATGGCCTTGATCACACCCTCAAGAGACTGAAATTCCAGCGAGTCGAAGTGCATCTTCTCGCAGATCACGCGGCGTAGATTTTTACCACGCTCGGTGGTGCCGTCGCTGTATTCCTCAATATGCTTGATACCCTCCTCGCCCTCCAGCTCCTCGATCACACGGCGAGCCAGCAGCTCCATGTCGTTTTTGGCGTTGGAGAAGTTGAGGTATTTGCAACGGTACATGATCGGAGGGCAAGCCGAGCGCATATGCACCGACTTCGCACCGCTGTCAAAGAGAAAATCCACGGTGCTCTTCAGCTGGGTACCGCGCACGATGGAGTCGTCCACAAACAGCAGATCCTTATCGTGGATCAGCTCCTTCACGGGAATCTGCTTCATCTTTGCCACCCGATTGCGCTCTACCTGCTTGTTGGGCGTAAAGCTACGAGACCAGGTAGGCGTGTATTTGAGGAAGGGGCGCGCAAAGGGAACGCCGCTCTTGTTGGCATAACCGATGGCGTGAGGGGTACCGGAATCGGGCATCCCTGCCACTGAATCAAGGATAGGGAGCTTGCCCTGCTCCTTGTCGTTCTCCGCCATGATCTCTCCGTTGCGATAACGCATCACCTCTACGTTCACGCCCTCGTAGGTGGAGGTAGAGTAGCCGTAATAGGACCAAAGGAAGGAACAAATGCGCATCTCTTCCCCGGGCGCCACCAGTCGGCGGATGCCGTCCGGGGTGATCTCCACGATCTCCCCGGGACCTAACTCCCGCTCGATCTCGTAATCCAGCTTTTGACAAACGAAGGATTCAAAGGTCACGCAGCAAGCGTCCTCACGCTTACCAACGATCACGGGCAGCCGTCCCATCTTGTCGCGGGCGGCAATGATGGAGCCATCCTCCCGCAGCACCAGAATGGTGACCGACCCCTTGATGGACTCCTGCACGAAGCGGATGCCCTCCACGAAGTCCTCCTTCTGGTCAATGAGCGCCGCGATCAGCTCCGTGGGGTTCACGGCACCGCCGGTCATGGCGTCGAAATGGCCGCCGCTGACCTTGAAATACTTCTCGATCAGCTCATTTGCATTGGTAATATAGCCGATATTGCAAATGGCGTAGGTGCCGTGGTGAGAGCGGATGAGAAGGGGCTCGGGCTCGCCGTCGCTGATGCAGCCGATGGCGGAGGTGCCCCGCATCTCCTCAAATACGTGCTCAAATTTGGTGCGGAAGGGGGAATTTTTGATATTGTGGATCTCGCGCTGGAGTCCAAGCTCCTTGTCGTACGCGGCCATACCGGCACGCGCCGTACCAAGGTGGGAATGATAGTCTGTGCCAAAGAAGGTATCCGCCAGCGCGTCACGCCGTGCGGCTACGCCGAAAAAGCCTCCCATACGGTATCACCTCAAGCGTTTCCGGCGAACTCTGCCATCACGGCAGCGTTCTTTTCCAGCACTGCGGCCTCGTCCTTCTCGCGCTTGGCCTTCAGCTTTGCGGCCATCTCGTCGTCGGTGATGGCAAACATTTCACAGCAAAGCAGCGCTGCATTGACGGCACCGCCAATGGCCACGGTGGCCACGGGGATGCCGGAGGGCATCATCACGGTGGAGAGCAATGCGTCCATACCGTCCAGCTGATTGGACTTGCAGGGCACGCCGATCACAGGCAGCGTGGTATAGGCCGCGATCACACCTGCCAGGTGCGCCGCCATACCGGCTGCGGCAATAATGGCACCAAAGCCGTTTTCCCTGGCGGAGCGCGCAAAGGCGGCTGCCGCGTCGGGCGTGCGGTGGGCGGACATGATGTGCACCTCAAAGGGCACACCGAAGGCAGAAAGCGTATCCGCCGCCTTCCGCATGACCGGCAGGTCACTGTCACTACCCATAATAATGGCTACTTTTTTCATCATACACCTCCGAAAAATTCATAACAAAGAAAAAAAGACACACTGATTCCTGTGGAAACGAGTGTGCCCAGACGGTCGGCATGGAGGGATCCTACCCCTCCCCTATTATTTCTGCTCCCCTGTGGTGACCCACAATTTCCGTCAGTCACAGAAATCATAATAAGATATTTATATATTATCATATATTAAAGAATTTGTCAAGCACCGAAAGCGCATTTTGTCGCTTTTGACACTATGTTTTTTACACAAAAATTTTCGGTTTTCCTATTGACAAAATTTCCGTTTTTTGCTATAATGCTGCTTGCATCCTGTGAGGGAGTAGTAAGCGTGCCCTGCACGTAGCAAGTCAACATTCTGGCTGAGCCGTAAAAGCGGCGGACGCCTGGCTTGCTTTAAATTACGAGACTCAAGTGTGGCCTTTTTGCCGCGCTTCGAGTCTTTTTTGTTTGAAAGGAGCATTCCGATGCACATTGATTTTCCCTTTATCTTCACCAACCTCCTGCTGGGCGTGGGGCTTGCTATGGACGCCTTCTCGGTTTCCCTTGCCAACGGCCTCGGTGAGCCCGGTATGCGACGCCGGCGTATGGTGCTGATCGCGGGTATTTTTGCCTTTTTCCAGGCTGCCATGCCCATGATCGGCTGGTTTTTCGTCCATACCGCCGTCACCTATTTCGAGGCCTTCAGCCCCTTCATTCCCTGGATCTCCCTGGCGCTCCTCGGCTTCATCGGCGGCAAGATGCTGCTGGAGGGCATCCACAATATGAGAAGCGGCAACGAGGAGGCCTGCGAGCTTCGCCGCGTCAGCCTCGGCGCGCTGCTGCTGCAAGGCATTGCCACCTCCATTGACGCGCTCTCCGTGGGCTTTACCATTGCGGAATACAACGTATGGCACGCGCTGGTGGCCGTATCCCTCATTGCTGCCGTGACCTTTGCCATCTGCTTTGCGGGCATTTTCATCGGCAAAAAATTCGGTGCCGGCCTCTCCTGCAAGGCGACCATTCTCGGCGGCTCGATCCTGGTGGTCATCGGTCTTGTGATCTTTATCCGCGGCCTGCTCGGCATCTGAGGAGGCGCTTGACATAGATGCGATCATCGCCCTTTTACAAAACGTCTTTTTCGTACAAGGTCTCGGCTTCATCGCCCTGCTTTTGCATGTGCTGAGCATGCAGGGAAAATCCTATAAAAGCATCATTGTGATGACGGTATCGTCGGAGTGCCTCTTTGGCGTGCAGCTGCTGCTGCTTGGTGCCTTTACGGGCGCTGCCACCAATCTGATGGCGGGCATGTGCAATACCGTTTACTATTTCTGCAACAAAAGCGGCAGAAAAACCACCTATCTGCAGATCCTTTTCAGTATTCTCTTCGTTACCGTCGGTATTCTGACCTGGGAGGGACCCATCAGCCTTCTGGTGATCCTCGCCAAGGTGATCTCCACCGTTTCTCACGGCATCAACCGTCCCCACGTGATCCGCGTGAGCCGCCTGATCTCCATGCCCATGTGGGTGGTCTACGACGGACTGGCGGGAACCATCGGCGGCACCATCAACGATCTTTTGGTGATTGCCTCCTCGATCATCGGCATCATCCGACTGGACAAAAAGAAAAAAACGCAAGAAAACGCATAACGCCAAAACAGAGCGCGAAGCGATGCGCAGTGTCCTCAAGGGCATTACGCATCGCTTCGCGCGCTGCTTTTGATAGCCGCCGGGTGTTATTGCGGCTTGGCGCCGATCCTTGGCAGATCAAATTCCTTGCTGTCAAAGGGCACGGCCACGGCAAAGATAATAAACGGCAAAATATTATAGGCAAGACCGAGCAGGATCTTCTGCCAGATAACGGCGGGCATGCAGATCATATCCACGATAACCGACAGGAAGAAAAATCCCATCAGAATAACGAAGGCGTCGTCCCGATCGGGGGCTTTTCGGCCCACGATACCACCGATGATGCCGCAAACCAGCATGGGGAAGCAGGCAAACAGCACCTTGAGGAACCAAAAGTTGGCCACAAGGAACACCGAGCGATAAATGATCATGCTCAGAAAAACAAGCAAAATACCCGTAGGGATCATGGTCCGCTGGGCAAAGCGCTTCTGCTGCTTGTTGATCAGATCCACGTATTCCGCGCCCCGGTGGGCGTTTTCCCGACGGCGGTAAAAATCCGGCAGGGCGCCAAACAGGTGCTTGGCCATGGAGGAATTGGCAGGCAGGCTCATGGCCTCGTCAAATACCGCGTCGCAGAACCTCTTCTGGAGATCCGCCACCGCGGCGCTGCCGGGCCCCTCCCGATGAATGTCGGCATTATAAATTTCAATAGCCCTACGATAGCCGTCGGCGGTATGACACCGCAAGTGCTCCATGGCTTCGCCGTACGCCTTGGTGGCCTTCCCTCGCAGCTTCAGATCCTCGGCGCTCAGGGGCTTTGTCGGCGTACGGTTGGAGGGCGCAGCGATGCTCTCGTCGTTACGCGGAGGCTGCGGCGCCCGCGTGGCGGCTGCAGCAAAGACCTCCTTGATATAGCTGGCACCAACCAGCTCTCCGATAAAGGACTCCAGGCTGGGATGCAAATACGCGTTCAGGGTCTGGCGCAGATTCAACTGCATTTCCACGCCGGGAGGCATGGGGGCATCATCCAAGCGCACCGTCAGCATAGGCACCTTTTTGGAGATGGCATAGGTGATCTCCTGCCGACAATGATCGGAGGCGACGGCATTTTGGGAAATAAAGGCAATGGCAAGGGTGCTGCGCAAAAGATGCCTTGCGATATTTTCGGGCCATTCGGTGCCCACCTGAATACCGGCATCGTACCAAACGCGGTATCCCGCCCTTTGCAGCGCAACAATGGCGGGTAAAACCATGGCATCATCCTTGTGCGCATAGCTGATAAAGATATAGGGCTCCCTGCCCTCATAGGAGGGGGGCTTCACGTAGCTGACCATAACGATGCTCCTTTTATTTTATCTTTTCTATTGTACCATATATCGCGTATTTTTGCAAGCCAAAACGACAAAATTCTGCACTTTTCATAAAAGCACCGTATCCTCCGTCACAGAGACGGGGCCATGGCACCACAGGCGCACAAAACGCCGCAAGCAAAAAAGGGCACATCCCCCTGATTTGTCGGAGCTTCTGCGCCAAAAAGCCGCTTTGCCGATCGTTTCAGATGGCAAAACGGCTTTTTCGTGCTTTTTCGTATACGCGGGCCCCACGACCACGCGCTTCAGTCCTCCGCTCCGTTCAGATCGCCCAGCTGCTCCTCCAAGCGCTCCTTCTCCTCCGCCTTGCGTTGGAGCTCCACCAGTCGATTGACGGTGACGATCAGCGAAAGGCAAAAAACGAGAATGATCAGCACGCAGATGATCACGGTGAGCACCCGGGATTTTTTACCGTTTGGTCTTTTGCTCATAGCACTTCCCTTTCTGCTTTTGAAATTTCAACGGCACGTACTGCCTCTTTTCTATCCGGCACGTCCTTTCCTTTGGGGCAAGGGCGCTGCCGCGTTTTCCTCAAATCCCACCGCTGCCAGCTGCAGCTGACGCCGGCAAAGCGCCGTGGAGATCCGTTTCCTTCTCACTTTTTTGACATGGCGCAGCACACGACGCCCCGGACGCACGCAAAGCTGCCAAATCGCCAGACGCAGCAGCCGCCACGGCAGCAGCAGGACCGCCCATGCGTACAGCAAAAAGGCCCCCAGCAAATAAGCAAGCCAAGCGGTGAGCCGTGTGGTCAAGCGCGACACGCTCCATTGCCACAGACCAAGCCCCAGCAAAAGCAAAAGCGGCACGCCGAGGCGAAAGGCGCCGTCGTTGAAATAAAAGAGGATCAGCTCCGAGAAAACGGCACCCGTCAGGCAAAAAAGCAGATCCCCCGTAAAAATCACGCCCGCGCACCAGAAGCGGTGGATACCGCGCTCGGTACGGAAGGGCACGCCCACATGAAGCAGCGGCAGCGGGCGTCGATAGCGAGGTGCCATAAACGCCGGGGGTGTATGGGCCATCAGCACCACCCGCAGCACCCGCAAGGCATCCCACAGCGCGCCCAGAAAAAGGCCTGCCAAAAGGGCACTTTGCAGCATCAGCAGCTGCCGATAGGGGGAAAGGGTCATCCGCCGAAAAGCCTCCCTCGCAGCCCCCGTCGAGTCGGTGCCGCGTCGCTGTAATACAGGGCGTTGATGCGCCCCTCGATCCGCACGTGTCCGCGTTCAATATCCAGGGCGCCTACGTGCAAGCCCTCCCCCTCCAGGGTGAGGTCGCCGCAGGAGGTCTTGAGGATCACCGCCTCCTCGTCAAAGCTGTGCACCTCAAGCACGCCCTCGATCACCGTGCCGGAGCGTCCCTCCAGCACCAGACTATGGGCACGCTCCTCACTTACCCGTTCCGCCATTTTGCTCCCTCCTTGCATCAGATTATTACACTATATGCAGGAGGAGCGCCGTTTATTCTATGACCTCGTAAAGGCTGGAGGCATCCGCCTTACCGACGATCTCCTTTACAGAAAGCACGCGCACCTTCAGCGTGCGTGCGCCAAAGCCCACCTCGATGATATCGTTTTCCTTCACGTCGTAGGAGGCCTTTGCGGGGCGACCGTTGACCGTGACGTGAGAGGCATCACAGGCGTCGTTTGCTACGGTGCGGCGCTTGATGATGCGCGACACCTTCAAATATTTATCCAGTCTCATAATCCTCCAAAAAAAGTGCGGCGAAGACGTTGTCCTCGCCGCATTTCGTAACTGTATTACTGTACGGAATCCTTCAGAGCCTTGCCGGCGGTAAAGGTAGGAACCTTGGTAGCTGCGATCTGGATCTTCTCCTTGGTTCTGGGGTTGAGGCCGGTTCTGGCAGCTCTTTCCTTTACGGCAAAGGTGCCAAAGCCAACGAGCTGAACCTTATCGCCAGCCTTGAGGGCATCCTTCACAGCGTCAACGGTAGCGTTCAGGGCGGCTTCTGCGTCCTTCTTGGAGAGAGAGGTCTTGGCAACGATAGCTTCAATCAATTCAGCCTTATTCATGATGAGATACATCCTTTCTTTGTTTGCACGTTTTGGCGATGAGCTTCGCCCACCACTGTGCTTATTTTACCATATATCTGCCAAAATTGCAATAGGAAAACGAAAAAATATTAGCAAAATGTATCTTTTTTTTTAATTTTTTTTGATTTTTTCCCATAAATCATCTAATTTTTCCGGTGAAAGCTCAGCAAGGTTGCTTCCTTCTGCCCGGGCAGCAGCCTCTACAGCGGCAAAACGGCGGATAAATTTATCCGTGGCGCGCACCAGTGCCTCCTCCGGATCCACCCCTGCCTTGCGGGCAAGATTGGCGGCAGAAAAGAGCAGATCGCCGATCTCTTCGAACACCGCAGCCTCGCCTCCGGAGGCCATAGCCTCCTCCACCTCCAGGGTCTCCTCCCGGAGCTTTTCGAGGGCCGAGGCGGCGTCCGGGAAATCCATTACGCCCGCCTTTTTGCCCACCTTGGCCGCCCGCATCAGCGCAGGCAGCTGCCGAGGGATGGCCTGCAGCTTATCAGTCAGCGTGTTGCGACTCTTTTCCTCGCTTTTGATCACCTCCCAGTTTTGCAGCACCTCGCCGGAGGTCTCTGCCTTGGCATCACCAAACACGTGGGGGTGACGGTGGATCATCTTACGGCAAACGTCTCCCGCCACCTCGTCAAAGGTAGCGCGGCCTGCCTCCTCCTCAATGCGGGCATGCATCACCACCTGCAGCAGCAGGTCGCCCAGCTCCTCCCGCAGCAGAACGGGATCCTCGTTATCGATAGCCTCGATCACCTCGTAGGTCTCCTCGATGAGATCCTTGCGCAGCGTTTTATGGGTCTGCTCCCGATCCCAGGGGCAGCCGCCGGGCAGTCGCAAAAGCTCCACGATGGTCACCAGATCCCGGGCGTCGTATTCTTGCTTTTCCAGCATCAAATTCAGCTTTTCATCTCTCGTCATTTTTTCACCTCAGGCAATAATTTGCATTTTTGCAGCAGCAGACAAAGCCGCTCTCCCATGGGAAGGGACCGTATATCCTCCTGCTGCACCGCCCGCCAGCGCAGGGCCAGCAGCATGTACAGCAGCATCACCAAAAGCAGCGTCACCGGCATATGCCATCCCGGCGCACCGCCGTATTTTTCCAACAAGCTATAAAGGAACACGCCGCCACCCACGGCAAAAACCGCGGCGCCAAGCGCACGCAGGGGCTCACGTCCAAGGACGGCCGTAGGCGGCATGACGCGGGAAAGCGCCAGCACCTGCACCGTCAGCACCATCAGATTGCAGCACAGCGTGCTGATGGGTGCGCCGCCGATGCCAACGCCGGGTACACCCAGCAGAATGACCTCCACGGCAAGCTTAAAGGCAGCGCCCGCCAGCATGGAGAAAAATGGCACCATCGTATGCCCCGCCGCCTGGAGCGCCGCTCCCGTGAGGGAGATCAGCACCGCCGGTATCATGGAGGCACACAGGATGGAGAGCAGCGGCGCCGCTACGGAAACGGCGCTTTCCTCCCCACGATAGAGCATCAAGAGCAACGGACGGGCAAAGACCGAAAGTCCTAAGGCCGCCGGTAACGTCACCAGCGCCCCTACCCGCAGCGCGGAGCCGAAGATCCGCCCCGCCTCTTCCCTCTTGCGCTCTGCCCTGGCGGCAGAAAGCGCGGGCGTCAGCGCCAGCGTCACCGGGGCGAGCAGCGCCGGGATCAGATTATAAAAGGGCACGGCCAGATTACCGTAGCTGCTGTACATGGCATTGGCCACCTCCGGTGCCATGCCGCCCGCCTGCAGCCGCCCAGAGATCAGCACCGTATCAATGAGGCTGACCAGATTCATCACTACCGCGCCCATGGTCACGGGCAGCGCCACCCGACAAAGGGAGGAGAGCGCCTGACGGCGGCGGATGCGACACCAGCCGCCCTCCCGACCACGCGGAAAAAGAAGCGTAGCAAGCAGTAGCCAAAGGGCAGAAAGCGCAACCCCGGCCGTGATACCGAAAATGGCCGCAGCAGCCACCTCGGAAAGCGACGCACCACGCCCCTTGGCAAGGCCTGCGAACAGCAGTCCGAAGCAAAGCTTGCCCAATGCCTCCAGCACCTCGGAAACGGCGGTGGGGATCATATTATGCTGTCCCTGAAACCACCCGCGCAGCGCCCCCGTTACCACCGAAAGCACCAACGCCGGAGCAATGGCACGCAGGGCGGGAGCCGCCTCGGGCATCGAGAGCCGCGCGGCCAGAAAATCCGCACCGCACAGCAGCACCAGCGCTCCCGCGCCGCCAAGCAGCAAAAAGAAAAAGAGCGAAAGGCGCAAAATGCGCCCGGCACTTCGCCCCTCGCCGGAGGCCACCGCTTTTGAGATCAGAAGAGACAGCGCCGTGGGCAGCCCGGAGGCGGACAGCACGAAAAGCAGCGAGTACACGTGATAGGCAGATAAGAAATACGCCATTCCCGTGACACCCACGGTATGAACAAGGGGGATCTTATAAAAGAGCCCCAGAATTTTGGCAAAGAGCGTGGCGGGCAAAAGCACCGCCACGCCGCCAAGAAATTTCTTTTCACTTCCCTTTCCCTGATTGGGCAAAAGGATCACCTCGCAGTGGGCGCGGGGTCAAAGCCCCCGTTCCCTGTAAAATGCTACGATCTGATCAATGTGGGAAGCACCCGCGTCGGACTCCAGGTACTCGTAAGGGTATTTGGGGTTGAAAAGCCGCCGGATCACGGATTTTTTGCCCGTCTGCGGGGATGCATACTCCACCAGCTTTGTCACGGCGCCCGCGCCGGCAGCAAAGATGGAGTGCACCTCTTCCATCATATATATATTATATAGACCCTCGGTTCCCTCCTTGGCAAAGCCTACGTTCTCGTAGTTGCCCACCATATTTTTCTGACGATACATATAGTAGGGCAGATATCCCGCCTCGTGGGAACGGATCTGCGAGTAATCCACGCACTTGCCGGCGTCGCCGCCCCGCAGGTTATACACGTGGTTGCCCTGCCGCAAAATTTCCGCGGCACGCTTGACGCAGAAGGTGTGCACGGTGATGTTTTCCGGCTCCATTTTCAGTATCTTGTCGAAGGTGGCGGAAAAGGTGCTGAAATCATCACCGGGCAAGCCGACGATCAGATCGGTATTGATACACCTTATGCCGGAGTTCCTCGCAATATCATACGCACGGAAAAAATCCTCCGCGGAATGTAGTCTTCCCACACCCTGCAGCACCTCGTTACAGAGGGTCTGGGGATTGACGCACACACGGGTGACGCCAAAGGCCTTGGCCACCGCCATTTTTTCGGCATCGATGGTATCGGGACGGCCGGACTCCAGCGTAAACTCCTCCAGCGCCGCAATATCCGTGCCCGCAGCGATCACCTCCAGCAGCGTGCGCAGCTGGGCAGCATCCAAAATGGTGGGGGTTCCGCCACCGATATAGACGGTGCGGATGCGGAGTCCCAGCTCGCGGATCATCCGCAGCTTTTCCGCCACCTCCCGCACGAGAAGCTCCAGATACTCCGGGATCAGTGAAAGCAAGCGCTTGGAGGTATAGGAAACGAAGGAGCAATAGGAGCAGCGGCTGGGACAGAACGGGATGGAGATATACACGCTGCAATCCCGCACGTCGGGTGTGCCGATGATGCGCTGCTCGTGCAGCGCCACGTCGGTGGCCAGCGCCGCCTTTTTGGGGATCACCAGATAGTCCGAGGAGAGCGCCTTTTTCACGCGGGTCTTGCTCATGCCCTTCAGCAGCAGCTCAGTGGCCACCTTGGAGGGGCGCACACCCGTGAGCATGCCCCAGGAGGGGCGGTAATGCAAAAGCTCACCCGCCACGGTCAGCACCACGTGACCGATAACGATCTTCCGAAGTCGGTCCACCGTCATATCCTCCCGCAAGGGGAGGGTCTTTTCCGCCGTAGCCTCCTTGCCCTCATAGCAAAGCCTGGCCGTTGCCGAGATCGTCTCCTCGCCGTCGGTAACGGTGAGGTGCAGCCAATGCGCGTCCTCCTCTTCCTCGGGCGAAAACTTTTCGCCCGGGAAAAAGATCATACAGAGCGTCTGCACATAGTATTCGTTGATATTTCCTTCAATGCGCAGCTTCATGGGTCGCGGCTCCTTTTTTTGATTTTAATACGTTGCTGTCCATCACGATGGTCACGGGTCCGTCAGCCTCCAGCGAGATCTTCATATCCGCGCCAAACTCTCCGGTGGCCACCTTTTTGACTTCTTTTTTCAGCAGCTCTACGAAATACTCATACAGTACCTCTGCCTGCTCGGGGGCGGCTGCGGCAAGATAATTGGGGCGATTGCCGTGATGGTAATCGGCAAGCAAGGTGAAATTGGAGACCACCAGCGCCTCACCCTCCACGTCCAGGAGTGAAAGGTTCATTTTATCCTCCGCATCCTTGAAGATGCGGCATTTGGTGATCTTGGCGGCAAGACGCTCCGCGTCCTCCCGTCCGTCCTCGCCGGATACGCCCAAGAGAATGAGCAGTCCCCGGCCGATCTCGCCTACCACGCTGCCCTCAACACGGACAGCGGCGGCGTTTGCCCGTTGCAAAACAGCGATCACGAGTAACCCCTTTCAATGTCGGTCACGTCACGCAATCCCTTCAGACGCGAAACGATAGAGTGATAATGATCCACATTCTTACAGCTTATTTTCAAATTGATGACCATGCGGCCGTCGTTCTTTTTCTGGGTATTGATCTGCAAAAGCAGCACCTTCATATCGGCCAGCGCCATGGTGATTTCGGCAAGGATAGTGAGGCTGCTGTAGGCATAGACCTGCACCAGCGCCTCGTAGACGCTGTTCTGCTCATCTCTTGTGCCCTTTTCCCAATGGGCCTCCACAAAGCGGTCGGCGTTCTCCAGGTTCTTCATGCCCTCCACCACGTTGGGGCAATCCACCTTGTGAATGGAAATGCCAAAGCCCTTGGTGATGAAGCCGATGATGTTATCACCGGGCAGAGGGTTGCAGCACTTGGCAAACTTGACCTGGCAGCCGTGCTCGCCATCCACCACGATGCCGCTGTTGCTCCGCATATGCCGGGGCTTTTGCGCCACGCGAATATCGGCAGCCTCCACGGGGGCTGTGGGGGGCGCGCTTTCCTCCGGCTTTGCCACGCGGTCAAACTCCTCCCGCAGGCGGGTGAGGACCTTTGCGACGGTCACGCCGCCGTAGCCCACGGTATTGAAGAGATCGTCCGCCGAGGCGTAACCCATACGCTGTGCGGTAGCGCCGAAGATCTCCTGGCGCTGCGCCTCGTTTGTGGCGCGCCCCATCTTCTTCAGCTCCAGCTCCAGCGCCGCCTTGCCCACCTGGATATTCTCCGGGCGCTTTTCCTTCTTGAACCATTGGCGGATCTTGCTCCGCGCCTCGCCGGTCTTGACGATATTGAGCCAGTCGCGGGAGGGACCCTTGGAGGCGCCCGAGGTGATGATCTCCACGATCTCACCGTTTTGCGGCACGCGATCGATGGGCACGATCATGCCGTTGATCTTGGCGCCGGTCATCTTGTTGCCGACGGCGGAGTGAATGGCATAGGCAAAGTCGATCACCGTGGCGCCACGCGCCAGCGTGATCACGTCACCCTTGGGGGTAAAGACGAAGGTCTCGTCCTGGAAGATATCGGTCTTGAAGGCGTGAATGAACTCGTCGGGGTCGTGGGTCTCCTCCTCGTTCTCGATGAGGCGGGATACCCACGCCAGCTTTTTGTCCATATCCTCCTTGCTCTTCTCGCCGGACTTGTATTTCCAATGGGCGGCGATACCGTAGTCCGCGATCTCGTGCATCTCCCGGGTACGGATCTGCACCTCAAAGGGGATGCCGTAGCGGCCGATAACGGTGGTGTGCAGCGAGCGATACAGATTGGGCTTGGGCGTGGAGATATAGTCCTTGAAGCGGCCCGGCATCGACTTATACATCTCGTGAATGAGACCCAGCGCGGTGTAACA
>JAFTQT010000143.1 GCA_017462615.1 Clostridia bacterium
ATTTGGTGTGGTTATTACGAAGGTAACATGAAAAGCCGCCGCGTTCAGGAAAAGCTCGGATTTGTCTATCAGCGCAAGACCGAGGGCATTGAAGTGTCGCTGCTTGGCGAGATCCGCACGGGGCACTCGAGTCTTATGACCAAGGAGCGTTGGCAGAAGGTTGAACTGTTCCGTCAGCAGAAGAAATTGCTCGATACATTCCTGCAAAACGGCGCGATCTCTCAGGCGCAGTACAATAAAAGCTTTGGCGACCTGCGTGACTTGATGGGGATGCACGGAGTTGAATAAATACAAAAGTTGAGGGAGAACCCCTATGATTATAGAAACAGAACGCCTGATCCTCCGTCAGTTCACCGAGAACGATGCGGCGGATGCCTTTGAATATTTACACGAGCCGATGGTGCATTGCTTCGCTTGCATGAAAACCGAAACCATGGAGGATGCAAGGAAGGCTGTGCTTGACAGAGCAAAGGACTGCGAGTTTTACTTTGCCATCACGCTCAAGGAAAACGGCAAGGTCATCGGTGAAATTGATGCCATGCCCGAAGCGACTGCTCCCGACGAGGAAAATGCCGCTCGTGATACATTCAGCCCCTGTTGGATGCTGAATCCTGAATACCACGGCAAGGGCTATGCCTACGAGGCGGCTCGCGCCTTTTTCGATTATCTCTTTGGCGAGAAGGGCGCACGTCGCATTTACGCCTATACCGAGGACTACAACGTGGCAAGTCAGAAGCTCTGCGAAAAGCTCGGCATGCGCCGCGAGGGGCTGTTTATGGAGTTCGTGAGCTTTGTAAAGGACGAGGACGGCAATCCCATATATGAGAATACGTATCAGTATGCGATACTGAAAAGGGAATGGGAACAGAACGGCAAATAAGAATTTGACGAGGTGACTATGAATATTACTCCTACCGAAAACGAAATCAAATATATACGAGAAGAGCTCAATCAATTCAATAATGAGAGAGTCGGCGAGGATGGTCATACACCGCTAAACATCGTGGAATATGACACCGACGGCAATATTATTGGTGGTATTCTCGGTGGCACTTATTGGGGGTGGATGTATGTAGATATTCTTTGGGTACACGAAAACCACCGCTATAAAGGCATTGGATCAAAGCTCTTGCGTGAAGCTGAAAAAGAAGCTGTTCTCAGAAATTGCCATCACGTTCATCTTGATACAATGAGTTGGCAAGCTCCCGAATTTTATCAAAAGCACGGGTATGAAGTGATTGGCATTCTTCCCGATATTCCGAATGGCAATCAAAAATATCTGCTTATGAAAGCATTGAGATAAACAATCAAATTCCAATTTGTCGAACAGGATCACATAAAATTACCCCAACAGAATTTGAAAATCTGTTGGGGTTAATTTTTGTTTTCTGCAATACAATTATTGTGATGGACCGTCGAGGACGCCGGTCCCTACAAGGAGAACGGTAATATCCTTATGAGAACCAGCCTTTCGGCTTCCTTTTTGCTATATGTAGGCAAACGGTATGGAAAACGGGATCTATTCATCGCAAAAAAGCTTGTTTTTGTGAGGATAAAGACCGAACAGCAGCACGAGACCCAGCACGCCGGCGGAAAGGATCTCGCCCGCGCCTACGGTGAGAAACAGAAATGGCAACGACTCCTCCACGCCCACGTAAGCATAGCGAATGACGAAGGGCATGATCACCGTATTGGACAAAATGGGTGGGAACGGGGCAAGAAAACGCCACTTTCGCAGCAATCTTGTGCCAAAGGCTCCAAGGAGAGTCGCCAGCGTGCCGAACAGGATATCCGGCGGCGCCGCGAAGGTCACCACGTTGGCGACAAGGCACCCAACGGTAAGCCCGGGGATGGCGGCGGAGGTGAAGTAGGGCAGGATGCAAAGCGCCTCGGAAAAGCGCAGCTGCACCGCATTGGTGCCGGAAAGGCCGAGAAAGGCGGAAAGATAGGTCAGCGCCACGTACAGGGCGGCGATCAGAGCCGCGTGAGTGAGGTAACGCACCCGCTTTTTGCTTTGGTTTTTCACTTGGATACTCCTTAGTTTTGTTTTAGGTGAGGATGGTTTCGAACTCACCGTTTTTTATATCACGCCCAGCTCCTCAAGAGCGGCGGTAACCTCGGCGTACATATAGAGCGAGCCAAGGGAAATAAGGGGAAGATGGCGCGCGCGAGCGGCGGCAACGGCGGCGGAAACTGCCTCCCTTACAGTCGCAAAGCCCGTGGCGGGCACCCCGGCGGCGCGGAACTCTGCGGCATACGCGGCGGCATCCAGGGCGCGGGGGTTATCCGGTGTCAGCGTAAAGACCTCGGCAGCCAGAGGAGAGAGCGTCGCCACCATGCCGGAATGATCCTTATCCGCCATCACACCCGTGAGCAGCAGCACCCGCTCATTGGGGAAGTGTGTGCGAATGGCCACGGCGGCGGCCTCGATGCCCTCCGGATTATGGGCACCGTCGGAGATGATCAGCGGATCGTTAGAAAGCTTTTCAAAGCGACCGGGCCAGCGTACCGTGGCAAGTCCACGGCGCAGCGCCTCCTCGCCAATGGGCAGTCCACGGGCGGGCAATTCGGCAAGAAGTGCCAGAACGGTGCAGAGATTCTGCACCTGATAGGGTGCCATGAGGGGGATATGCACGTCGCGGAGCGCACCACGATCCAGCGTGATGCCGTTGCGATCGATGCGCACGTTTGCAGGAGGCGTATCCATGGCAGCCACAAAGGGCACGCCGGCCTTCTCGGCAGCCTCAGCGATCACGCGGCGGGCAGCGGGGTCAAAGCCGCCCCAGATCATGGGAGCGTTTTTCTTGATGATGCCCGCCTTTTCGGCGGCAATGGCCTCTACCGTATCGCCAAGATAGGCAGTATGGTCAAGGGCGATGCCCGTGATCACCGTAGCCAGCGGGTCTTCGATCACGTTGGTAGAATCGAGCCTGCCGCCCATACCGGTTTCCAGCACCACCACGTCACAGTCCATTTCCTTGAAATATACAAGGCCGATGGCAGTGATCAGCTCAAACTCGGTGGGTGCGTCAGCCATGCTGTCGGCAAAGGGCTTTACCATGGCGGTAGCAGCGGCCAAGGCTTCGTTGGAGATAGGCTCACCCGACACGCAGATGCGCTCGTTGAAGTGCTTGATATAAGGCGAGACGAAAAGCCCCGTGCGATAGCCTGCGGCACGCAACACCGACTCGGTCATGGCCGAGGTAGAGCCCTTGCCGTTGGTACCCGCAATGTGGATAAAACGCATCCCGTTTTGGGGGTTATTCAGCAAATTCAGCAGCTCCGTAATGCGGGAAAGCCCGGGGCGGCTCCCCTTCCAGACCACGGAATGGATATAATCAATGGCTTCTTGGTAGGTCATCATTTTCGTATCCTTTCGAGCAGCGTTCGTATTTGGCGGTTACGGAACAGAAGCCACAGCACGTAGCTCTCCACCCCAATGATGATGGCATAGATGGGAATGCGGGGCAGCAAAAGCACCGGGGCGTAGCCATAAAAGATATGCAGCGCGGCGCTTTTGATGATGAGCGAGCCGATCAAGTGGGTCACAAATTCCACGATCAGCAGGGAGAAAAAGCGGCGGCTTTTGCAAATATACCGCCCAACGGTACCGGAAACAAGGCCCACGGAGATGCTGCCCACCAAAATGAGGGGATTGGGGCCCTGCCCCGATGCAAGACAGCTGCAGAGATCAGCTGCTGCGGCGATCAGCGCGCCTGCAAAGGGGCCAAAGGTGACACCGCCGAAGATAATGGGCAGGTTCTCCAGGGTAAAGCGCACGGGGCCGAGGCCGAAGATCATTTTGGCAAAATAGCCGAGAATGTAGCTCATGGCGCAAAGCATGGCTGAGAGGCACAGCACGCGCAGGTTGCCGAACACCTTCAGATCCGCAGCGAGAGCACGGAGAACGCCTTTTTCGGCGTTTTTCTCATTTACCCCTGGAACGGTGTGGTTTTTTCTTTCTTTTTGCATACAAAATACCTCCTTTTCCCGAAATCATTCGAAAAAGGGAGGCAAAAAATGCGCACGATTTCGATGAAGCGGGATGCAGGTCCATAGCCGCGGTTTCCCTTCGTCCGACCGGCAACTCCCCGTCCCATCGGCACTTAACGCTATGAGCCTTACTCTTCAAGATGCTACTATTATACTCCTTCGCGGGGAACTTGTCAATACTTGTAAAAAAATTCTTGCCAAAACCGCAAAGTCGTGCTATAATGGGCTCAAGGCGAAAAACGCCACAGAAAAGGAGCTTTATCATGATCTACAATACCGTTACCCTCGCCCCCTACGAGGAGGCGACGCTCACCTCCATCTGCGTTACCAACACCAAGGAGCTGCGCCAGAAGCCCCGCCGCGCCGTCATCGTTTGCCCCGGCGGCGGTTATCATTTTCTCTCCGACAGAGAAGCCGAGCCCATTGCCGTGCAGTTTCTGGCTGCAGGCTTTGCCACCTTCATTCTGCGCTACACCGTAGCCCCCAAGGCCGCCGATTTTGCACCTCTCTGCCAGGCGGCGCTGGCCATCCGCTACGTGCGGGAGCACGCAGAGGAATATAACGTGGATCCCGATTACGTTTTCATTTGCGGATTTTCTGCCGGTGGACACCTGGCCGCCTCCTCCGGCGTGCTGTGGAATCATCCTCGCGTGCAGGCTCTGATGGAGGGCGCTCCCGAGGGCATCAACCGCCCCACGGGCATGATCCTTTCCTATCCCGTCATCACCAGCGGCGATCTTGCCCACAAGGGCTCCATCCGCAACCTTTGCGGCAAAGAAAACCCCACCCAGGAGGAAGAAAACGTATTCTCCCTGGAGCTGCACGTGGATGAAACCACCTCCCCCGCCTTCCTCTGGCATACCTTTAACGACAGCGTCGTACCGGTGGAAAACTCGCTGATGATGGCAAGCGCGCTGCGAAAGTCCGGCGTGCCCTTCGAAATGCACATTTTCCCCGACGGACACCACGGTCTTGCCACCTGCAACGAGCAGGTCAACAGCAACAACCCGCACTGCGAGTGCTGGATGGAGCTGGCCATCCGCTGGGTAAAGGATTTCGTTAAGGCCAACTGATCGGAGGCGTCGTAATGGTTTACGAAAAAACAGTCCTGCATCCCTTTGAGGACGCTTCCCTGCTCTCCATTTGCATTACGAAAACCGACCGCACCCACGCAAGGCCCCGGCGCGCCGTCATCGTTTGCCCCGGTGGCGCTTACTCCGGCCTCGCCCCTCACGAGGCAGAGCCCATCGCCTTCCAATTTCTTGCCGCCGGCTTTGCCACCTTTATTCTCTCCTACAGCTTAAAGGAAAAGGCCGCTGATTTTGCGCCTCTTTCGGAGGTGGCGCTGGCCATTCGCCACGTGCGCGAGCACGCGGCAGAATACAACGTGGACCCCGACTACGTTTTCACCTGCGGCTTTTCCGCAGGTGGGCATCTGGCCTGCTCGGCAGGCGTTTTGTGGGATCACCCTCGCGTGAGAGCCTTGATGGAGGATGCCCCCGAGGGCATCAATCGCCCCACGGGCATGATCCTCTGCTATCCCGTGATCAGCGCAGATCCGGCGTTCGGGCACCTTGGCAGCATTCGCCGCGTTTGCGGCAAGGAAAATCCCACTAAGGAGGAGGCCGACGTCTTTTCGCTGGAAAAGCACGTGAACGCCACCACCTCGCCCGCCTTTCTCTGGCATACCTTTGCGGACAAGGGTGTACCGGTGGAAAACAGCCTGGTCATGGCCGCTGCCCTGCGCCGGGCGGGCGTGCCCTTTGAGCTGCACGTTTTCCCCGAGGGCGGCCACGGCCTCGGCCTTTGCGACGGCACCTACGGCGCCCCCTCGCCCCACAACGCCTGCTGGATGGAGCTGGCCATTCGCTGGGTGAAGGATTTTACGCTGCCGGAAAAGAACAGAGAAAATTAACGCATTACAAGCAAAAAGACGGCCGAAGGGCCGTCTCATCAGGAAGTTTGCCAACGCACGGCAAAAAACCGTAGGCCTCCCCTACGAACAAGAAAAATTTGCTCCGCAGCAGACAAATACAATAACCCCCGACAGATTTTCAAAAAATCCGCCGGGGGTTATATTATTCATTTATCAATTTATCCACCCATTTTTGAGGCAAAACATATTCTACACCATCAATGATAATGGAATATGCTTTGTCGTCAAAAGACCATACTTGCAAAGGAATAAATAAATTGAGATCCGCCTGCACAGCTCCGCAAACATATCCGTAAGTATAACAATTTTTGTACATGCCATCAGGTTGCCTTACCAAATCATACAGTCCCGCATCCTTTGCTTTTTGACCATTTTTAATTTCATTAAGGAAAGCTTCGCAATCGGTTATTCCTTTTTGGACGCCTGTTATTTCCGTATATTCTGACCGTAATTCTTTTGCAAAAATAAATTCGATACAATTATCAAGCGAGATTTCGCTTTTCAACAGTTCGGATTTTACGTACATAGCAGCATATTCATTGTCCGGAAAATATCTTATCAAAACATCTCGACTACCGCCAACAGAATACATGCCTGTTTTGATCTCAAGGGAAAGATGAAAAAAGCTCTTTTTTTCCCCTTTCACATGAGAGATGAATTCCCGCTCTCCAAAGCACCAAGCACTTCCTTCGATACCAACAAAAGTGTATTCGGTACCATCGTCAGATACGATAGCTTTATTTTCGGTTTCCGCAAACTCAGCTTTGCCAGCGCATGCAGCAAAAGAAAAGATGATCGCAAAACAAACCAAAACAGATAGCACCTTTCTCATAATATCACCTCGTTTATATTCTTGTTATAACGCTTTCTCTATTCTTATCGCGCCAGCTTCATCTTTGTATTACAAAAGCTTCGACCAAGCTCGTACCCCCAAAATCACACGCATCCTAAGGCTCCTCTCCGCTCCCCATCGGTTGCCTCTCTGACGAGCGGCGACCGATGGGGAGGGATCTCCCGACGAGGTCGGGTGAGGGGGAGCGCGTTCCAAGAAAATTGCACAAACCAAAAATTGCGCAGACTCCTTTCGTCACGGCTGTGCCGTGCCACCATCCTCTTGGAGGAAGGCTTTTCGTCGATTCGATCATAGCACAAATCGGCAGAGGAAGCAAGATTGATATTCCAACTTAGTCGAAGTGTTTCCAAGATTCTGCGCAGCAGATTCTTGTATTATCCCTCTACTCACGCCAGGTCCAGCACAAAGCTCCCCGAAAAGCTGTCGCCGAATTGATCCCGCAGTCTGCGCGGCACCTTGTAGCTAATATCCACATTTGCCAACGCGCAGAGCTTGCCTTCCAGCCACAGAAAGCTCATGGAGCTGACCTCCATGTTCGTGTAGTACACGCCGTCCAACGCGAGGGGCTCTATCCGGTGCAAAATGGCATTGATGACGTTTTCCTCCGTAAACTGAGACAGCTCCTCCGCCGTGGCGGTGCCTTCATTGGCAGCGGCAACCGGCAGCGCCATAAAGTCGAGCATTCCTTCTTCGTTGAAGGTAAAGCCAAACGTATCCCCGATCTTGACACCCGCCTGATACTTGGAAAATAATACTTCTCCGTCGCTGTATTCCACAACAAAATCCGACGTATCCACACCGAAATATGCACAGATACGATCGGCAGATTATAGTTTATTTACACAGAAGCGTCAAGTCTTTGCGGGCATCGTTTAGACTTTATTTACAAAATTCATGTTTCGTTCACAATCCCACTATGACAAAATGCCCCGGCCGCGATGCGGCCGGGGCGAATATGTGACCGCGCAGGGCGGCGCTTGCTTATTCCTCGGTAATCAGACCGTAGTTGCCATCCTTGCGGCGATACACCACGCAGGGCTTTTCGGTGACGGCATCCCGATACACAAAGAACTGGTGCTCCAGAAGGTTCATCTGCAAAATGGCCTCCTCCACCGACATGGGCTTGACGGGGATATACTTGGTACGGATCTGGAATTCGCCCTCCTCTTCCTCCTCCACGTCACCGGGCTCGGGCGCGAACGCACCGCTGCGCAGACGCTTTTCCAGGCGCGTTTTGTTCTTGCGGATCTGACGCTCCAGGGATTCCAGCGCCTCGTCGATGGCGTTCTGGAAGGTATCGGCGCCCTCCTCGCACCGGAAGATGGTGCCGTTATAATATATGGTAATTTCTACGTATTGCAGATCGTGACGGCAGCTGTAGGAAACAGCCGCCTCTGCGTCGTCTCCGAAGAAACGATCAAATTTGGCAAGCTTTTTCTCGGTCAATTCCTTGAGCGAGGGGCGTACGGTCATTTGCTTTCCACTAATGGTCATCTTCATACAAGTTTCCGCCTTTCTGTACCGGGGAGCTTTCCCCTTCTTGGTACACTCTTATTATACCATATATTTTGTGAAAAGTAAACAGTTTTTTTGAAAAAAGTTTAATTTTTATGTGAAGGATTGGTGCTTTTTCAAAAAGCCGCGCTCTCCGAACGAAAAAACCGAGGCGGTTTTGAGGCCGCCTCGGGGATTACGCTAACTCAAATCATCCTTAGAAATTTTGCTATTTGCAATTTTGTAAATTATATATCGCTGCCAAAATGAAATAGCGAAAACAAATACTACTGCGCAAGCAACAGCAGCCAGTAAAGCGAAAAATAAAGTATTATTATCTCTTGAAAGTAGAAAACGCCCCAAAGCACTGCCGGTTAAAACACCACTTGTTCCTAACCATATACCTTTTGAGGATTTTTTAATCACGCAAGATGAGTATTTTCTTTCGCCTATCTTTACAAGCACTACAATTTCATAGAATATAAAAGCAAACAGGGTAAAAATGAAAGCAAGATAGGATTCATCAGCATTGATGACAAAAATTAAACTTAGGATCATCGCGCCCAGTACCCCTAACGAACTGCCTACGTCCAAAAGAAATTTTGCATAGGGATCTTTTCCCAAATGATTGACAATCGATACAACACAATACGAAGCCATTATTATCAACCAAGCCCATATATTGTGCATCATCAGCGGAATTGAAAAAACCACCAATATAGGAGCTACTGCTAAAATCGGGATTCCGTTTATCTTGTCTCCTACGCGCTTTTTTATTGACACTGCATATTCGTACCATTCTTGCTTCATTGTTTACCTCTTCCTTTTATAAAAACGCGTTCATGGAGAGCCGATCCTCATGGCGGCGCACCAGCACCGACAGCACCAGCGTCGCCGCAAGTAAGACGGCAAGCCGTGCCGATTTCTTTATGAGTACCAATGATGCTCCTGCTTGAACGCGATGAATTCGCTCCGGCAAGCATACGGATCCGAGGGAACAAGGAAGTGCACCTCCTTCAGCGTCTCCCCCTCCTCGGTCGCCAGGCATATGAAGCAGACGCCCTCCTCATCGCCTTTCCGTATATATCCGTACAGGATAAAAGCGGAACGCTCCGAATCCCTTGTCAAGAAATCCAGAAACAGTGCATATTCTTCGTCCGCCAGTTGAAATTCGTCCGTGATCTTACTTTTGATCTCCTTCTCGAAGGGCACGTCCGGCTTTCGCACGGTAAGCCTCTGCTTCACGCATCGGTCGAGATCAAGCTCCTGCCCCCAGTCGTTGCTTGCCTTTAATTGCGCGATCTCATCCTGCCCAAACGGCTCGACGTCCTGTGCATACGCCGCTTGCTCCTTCACGATGTAGTTGACGTCCTCGTAATAATAGGCTTCCGTTTCGTTGGAGCTCTGGCAAACAACCAATGCCGAAAACGAAACGCCACCCCCGTTATAATACTTCTCACGATACGTGAACAGGGTTCTGCCGTATGCATCCCGATCGACGATCTCGATCTGCGGATCCGTATACCGATCCGCGCTGAAGGAATGCCCGTTATTCCACAGCACGCTGTGGATGGCCACGGTATACAGATCGGCACGGTCTCCGGAATATCCCCTGTACGTGCATCCGCCGCAGGTCGTCAGAGCGAGCGCCAGCAGCAATACCAACAGCAGCCTTGCTTTTTTCATATGTTCCCTCCTGTGTCAGTCGATTTTCTCGGTGTGATCCGCGCGCGACATACGCGTTACGTTCCCCGGCCGCCCTTTTTTGAACGCTTCCTGTACGTCATCGGGCGCTTCCCTCCGTTATGAGCTCAATCTTCACGATCACGTTTTCATTGCCGTAAGAAACGTAATGAATCTTAACGGCTTGACCGTCGGTGTGGATGAGATTGCGCTTGCCGCGATAGCCGGGAATCCCCGTGGTATGACCGTAGTCGAATGCCACGTCACCGACGCGAAAGCCTCCGCGCCCGTTTTTGTAGAAGGATGCGGTATCGCAAGCTTCCACGATTCCCTCAACGACCTGTACGTCGCCCCGCTCATATTTTCCGTACGTCTGATCAAGCATCTTCACGGTGCTCACCGTTAACTGAACGGAAAAATACAGAAATACGACGGAAAACAACAGCGCCAGCAGCGGTCGCCAAAGGCTTGTGTGTGCCGCAGTGCCAAAGGAGCTCAGAAAAATGGAAAATGCAATCAAAAACAATCCGCAAGAAACGCCTATGGGCGCAAGGTAGTGAATTTTTGAAATTTGCGTAAGCTCAAATACGACGTGATACTCCATAATGCCCTCCTCATATTTTTCCGTCAACGACAACGGCCGCGAAGCGTTTTGTCACAACGTACTCATCTGATAGCTCAAATCTCCGGGCGCGTGCCTCTGAGACCAGTATAGCATTTTCTTTTCATTTTGTCAACAGAAACAGCAAAAAAGCCCCGAGGCGTACGCTGTACGCCCCGAGGCGGGGGAATGCTTTTTACTGAAAGTTAGACCATTATCTAATCAAAGGTTTCTGAATGATCTTGATCGATTACAACATCTATGACAATTTTGGATCGTTCGGAATATACAACCGTTCCGTAAAACGAGCCGTGATCGTAACCGTATCTTGGAGTTTGTAATTTTAAATCATCTTGATCGACTAACCTTATGGTTTCATGATAACACTCGAAATGACCGATATATTCTATATAAGATTGGTTTTTCATATCTAAATGAATTTCAAGTGCTTCTTTGGCGGGAAATATTAGAGTTGCAAGGAGTAGAATTCCGATATAGCAAAACATATATTTTGGCAACTTAAATTTTATAACTAATATGGCTAAAACGATGCTAATACTAACTCCCAATGCAATACCAATTATGTCTCCATAGAATGTTTTCGTAATCAAGTTCAAGTTTGCTATTCCTCCCTTAACAATGCGTGATAAATATTTCTACCTTCAGTATACCAAATTCATCAGAATTTGTCAATAGAGAAAACCCCGGGGCGTACAGAGTACGCCCCGGGGCGGGATTGAAAGTTCTACATCGTTTTGGGCATAACTAATCAATAATATAGGTATCGTCCGCTTCTGCTATTGCTTTTGCAAATCTCTCAATAATAATTTTATTTTCGAAGTCTTTTTCAAAATCTTTTATGCCGCGACTTATCCAAATACGATTACAAATATACATAATGATTGCAGGAGAAAGCAAGATGAGGCATGCGGAGATTAGTCCAACCCAGCAAAATGCGAGAAAAATGGGGGAATGATCAACGGTGATAGTGCCTATGATTCCCAATGCTAATATTATGCTGCACAAGGGAATTGTTAGAAAAAACGCTAATTTTATGAGGAAATGATTATTTTTTCGCAAAGCGGCAATATATTTAGAAATATATTCATTTCGCTCTTTTATGATGTGTTGTGGATTTTGTGTATTGGATGTGTGTGTACGAATCACCAAGCGGTCATACACACAATTTACAGACGCCCGAAGGGTTTCTCTAACAATTTCGACAGTTTTATTTTGCATAGATGGAATTGTGTAAATCGTATCCATAGCAAGATAGAATGGCGGTGCGGAAGGTGATAATAACGATTCAGTGCGAACATCTCTCATTTGACGCAATAACTCGTCGTCGGCGAGTGCTTTACTTGAATACACATGAGAAAGATGAAGCTCAACAATTCCTGTGTTTTCTATACAAAAACTTTCTTGCGGGGACAATGTTTTGCTAATTTCGTTTGTTTTGATTTGAACAGGGCATGAGGATGAGTTTTTTAGAATCATTTATTAGCATCTATCCTTTCTCTATTATCCGCATTCACAAACCGCCCGACGGTGGGATCATAGTATCTACTCTGGAGGTAATACAACTCCGTCTCTGCATCGTAGTAATAGCCACGGTAGCGGAAGGGGTTAATATGCGCGATGTGCTCGGCGTTGGGGAATTCAACGCAGCAGGCATAGCCGTTGGGGTCGGTAGTTTCTACAATCAGTATACCAAATTCATCAAAATTTGTCAATAGAGAAAACCCCGGGGCGTACAGAGTACGCCCCGGGGCGGATTTTATAATTTGTTTTTTCTTGGAGCAGGGGACATCATTGAATTTAATGTGTATTTGTGTGTTTGCTTATTGGTTAATATGGCTTATAGTGACTGCATCTCGATCATACGGAAACACAAGCGCCTGATATGTTAGGGTATCTGTTTCGAAATCGTAGGCAAAAATCAAGTGTGCACAATTTTGACCATCTCCCGCGCCAATGGAATATGTCAATAGGATACATCCGTCTGAAACATCCATCCGCATAGGAGCATAACCAAATTTATGCATAGAGGCGGCATATATGGTATTATTGATATATTCGTCATTCACAGTTTGGGTTTCTTGGGTTTCTAAGTTCGCAATTTCAAAGTATTGACCGCCATCGTCTGCCTTTTTGATCGTGCAGTGATACGGAGTTTCTATGTCTTGGGCATAATCTGCAAGGTTTTTGGCACCGCCCGTGGACACGCTGTAATACTCTTCTGTGACGATATTGTAGGCATCGATTGCTCTGCCCGATGAGTCGAAGGCGTGATTGGTGTAGTATTCTACATAAACCATATTTCCGCAAGAAATTGCCCATGGGTGGGTAGAGAGATTTTGTTTGCTATAAATCTTTTGAATGTCTGTGCCATCCAAATTGCATCGGTAAACGCTCCAGTCAAAATTAAATATCCCGTTTTGCTTAGAAGTTGAAAAATAAATTTTATCTGCTATTAAGCAACTTGTGACCTCTTCATCAGAAACTAACTCCCCCAGTTGCAGAGTATAATCTTCAAAATACAGATGACTATCATCAATAATCAGCACGACATTGCTGCCGTTATGGTATTTTTGAAACTCTTGCTTGGCTAGGTTGGTAGTATCATTTTTGCAACAAAAAAATTGAAAGAGATCGCCAAAAGCAATAGGAGCAATAAGCACTTTTTCACAATTAAAATCCTCCGTTTATCATCAAATCCGGAAACCGAAAAATCGGACTAAAGATTACCATATAGGCTAGACGCATACCAATTGACATTACTCCAACCAACGAAACATCTCCGTTGTAGTCGGTAGCTTCTATCACCAGTATAGCATTTTCTTTTCATTTTGTCAACAGAAAAAGCAAAAAAGCCCCGAGGCGTACGCTATACGCCCCGAGGCAGGAAACACTTTTGGGCTGAAACTATCTTTGGAGATAACCTTCAAAATGACCGATGTGTTCTATACACGATTGTTTTTTCATATCCCTCATAAAAACGCGTTCATGGAGAGCCGATCCTCGTGGCGGCGCACCAGCACCGACAGCACCAGCGTCGCCGCAAGTAAGACGGCAAGCACGATCAGCAGCACGTTATACTCCACGAAAAGTGCGGCACTGCCGCCGCTGATCTGCAAAAAGCGACCGCAAACGGCGGAAAAATACTCCGGGAAAAGCGCGGGTGCAAGATATAGGCAGGAGGTGAGAAAATAGCAGATCCGGTTGGGAAACAGCACCTTCAACAGAATTCTGCGGCGCTTCCCTTCCTCGCTGTCACCGGCGCGGATGGCCAAAATGGCCTGATAGGCCGCAAAGCAGGAAAGCACTGCGGCAATCAGAAAAACGAGGATCGCCACGCCTGCCCCCACGGCCAGCATCACGTAAAAATTCCGTTCCCCGGCCTCCACGTTGCCGCCAATAAGGTATGCACGGGCGCTTTTGAGAGAATTGAAGCAAAGCCGCGCGTGGGATACCCAGATAGCAACGCCACCTTGCGCTGCCCGCACGGTATAAAAGAAGCTCATCACCAGCACAACGAGCCCGGTGAGCGGCGGCAAGAGATAGCGAGCGATGATCAGCCGCCGATAGAGACGATCCCGCTGCGGCACGGGGGCTGCGGCGGCATCCTCCTGTGCCGGAAGCTCCTGCAGTTCCTTATCCTCCATCACTTTTTCTCCAGACCCTCAACGAAATAGGCGGCCTCCATATCGGCGGTAGCCAGCGCCACAGCCAAGGGGAACTTGGCAAAGGCGGAGCCCACGGTGTTGTTATCCTCTGTGCCGGAAAAGCCCATATGATAGCGGATGGCGAAGGCCTCGTCCCTCGTCAGGCGCATGAAGCCCGATACGATGTACACCGATTTCTCACCGTGACCATAGGGCAGCTGATCCTCAATGGTATAGTAGGGCACCGTCTTCCAGACGCCGTCCTCCTTCACGTTGCGGGTGCTCTCCTTATAAAAATCCACCTTGCAAAGATCGTGGCAAAGCGCCACGATGGCCACGCTCTCCTCGGAGAAGGATAGACCGTAGACCTCCTTGACGCGGGGGCGAGAGAGGTAGTCTACCAGGCAATCATACACGTTGAGGCTATGCTCCAAAAGGCCGCCCGGATAATTGCCGTGATAGCGAGTGCTGGCAGGGGCGGTGAAAAAATCACAGCCACGGCTGAGGTAATCCAGCAGCCGCTCTGAGCCCTCGCGTTGAATTTTCGAACGGAACAGCGCCAGAAAGCGCTCCTGATTTCCCTTGTTGATTTCCTGTCTCAATTCATCCATTTTTCGTTCTCTCCTTCACAAAAATCCGTTTTCCAATTTTTATATACAAATTTTCCAATTTTAATTTTTTATTTTTCTTATTTCGACATCCCTATTTTGACAAACTTTCCAATTTTAATTTCCTTGCCAAAAGTGCCACCCCCAGTATAACACATTTCCGCCCCATTGGCAACAGTTTTTTTGCCCCTTCCGTGGGAGTTTTTTTGCGGGAGATATGGACAAGCCCTTTATTTTATGTTATAATATATTGTATATTTTTGTTACGCCGAAAGGACACGCTATGGATATCAAGCTTTCTACCCAACCCTACAAGGGCACCCGCGATTTTTACCCGCAGGATATGCGCCTGCGCAATTGGTTTTTTGGCAAGATCAGAAGGGCGCTGGAGACCGCCTGCTTTGACGAGTACGACGGCCCGATGCTGGAATCTCTTGATCTCTACGCCGCCAAGAGCGGCGAGGAGCTGGCCAAGGAGCAGACCTACAACTTTACCGACCGTGGCGGTCGTGGCCTTGCCATCCGCCCGGAGATGACCCCTACCGTGGCACGTATGGTGGCCGCCAAGATGGGCGAGCTGAACTACCCGCTGAAGTGGTTCTGCATTTCCAATATGTACCGCTATGAGCGCCCCCAGCGCGGCAGACTTCGCGAGTTCTGGCAGCTGAACGTGGATATTTTCGGCTGCGACACCTTCGAGGCCGATCTGGAGGTCATCCGCAGCGCCATTTCGCTGATGCGCGCCTTTGGTGCGGACGAAAAGATGTTCCGCGTGCACATCAACAATCGCCGCTTCTTCAACGACGTGGTTTCCGCCATTGCCGGCACCGACCTGGAGGGCAGCCGCAAGGTCTCCAAGGTGGTAGACCGCAAAAACAAGGTGCCGCGTGAAAATTACGAGCAGAGCCTCAAGGAGCTGGGCCTCGACGGCGAGAAGATCGCCCGCATTGACGCCCTCTACGCCATGGGCGTAGAGGAGGCCACCGCTCTTTGCCCCGACACCCAGGGCGCGCAGGAGCTGCTTTCCCTGTTTGCCGCGCTGAAGAAGACCGGTCTTGACAAATACTGCGTCTTTGACTTCGGCATCATCCGCGGTCTTGACTACTACACTGGAACCGTGTTTGAGGTCTTTGACGAGGCACCCGAAAATAACCGTGCCATGTTCGGCGGCGGTCGCTACGATAACCTGGTTGGCCTGTTTGTCAAAAACGCCAAGATCTCCGGCGTCGGCTACGGCATGGGCGACGTGACCCTGGAGAATTTCCTCGTCACGCACCATCTGGTGCCCGAAACGCTGGGCGCCTCCACAAAGGTGCTGATGACCCGCTTTGACGACGTGCCGTTGGAGGCCTACACCGCCGTGGTTGACAAGCTCCACGCCGAGGGCATCACCGCCACCCTTTATCTTGGCAACAAGAAGTTTGGCAAGCAGATCGACTTTGCCGTCAAGGACGGCTACACCCACGTGCTCAGTATGGGCGGCGACGAGCTGGCTGCCGGCACCGTGAAGGTAAAAAATCTCACCACCCGCGAGGAGACCGCAGTCGCCATCCAGGATATTGGAGGATTTTTCAAATGAGCTTTATCCTGGGGATCCCCTTGGCTATCGTCGCGGTAGCCTTGATCGCGTTTTTCATCTTCCGCAAATAACGAGGTAAAATATGGTTTATATGTTTTTAGCCAACGGCTTTGAAGAAATTGAAGCCCTCTGCCCGCTGGACCTGCTGCGCCGCGCCGGCGTGGAGGTGACCACCGTGGGCATCGGCGGTGATAGCATCCGCGGCTCTCACGGCATCACCGTGCAGGCCGACATCCCCGACACGCTGTATAGCGACAGTGCCCCCGATATGCTGATCTTGCCCGGCGGCATGCCCGGCTCCAAGAACCTGGACGAAAGCCGCATTGTGGACGCCGCCCTGCGCGTAGGCGCCAAGCGCGGCGCGTATCTGGCCGCCATCTGCGCCGCGCCGATGGTGCTGGGTCGCCGCGGGCTGCTGGAGGGCAAGGAGGCCATCTGCTATCCCGGCTTTGAGGGTGAGCTGAAGGGCGCCACCATTAGCGAAAAACGCGTGGTACGCGACGGCAATATCATCACCGGTGCCGGCATGGGCGTGGCTTTGGAGTTTGGTCTCGCGCTGGTTTCGGTGCTGAAGGGCGAGGACGCAGCGCGCAAGCTGCGTGCTGCCGTGCTGGCAGACTGATCAAATGACTCTCATAGAGGAGAAAAAAGCGCTGCGCCAGCGGCTGATTTCCGAGAGAAAGGCCGTTGACGGGGCTGAAAAAGCAGCTCTTGACCGCGTACTGTGCGCACACATTGCAGAAGCCGAGGCCTTTCGTAAGGCTGACCTTGTTCTCGGCTTTCTGCCCATTCGGGGTGAGCCGGATCTGACACCGCTTTTGCCCCTTGCTTTGGCGTCGGGGAAAGCGGTAGCGCTCCCCCGCTGCCGGGATGGTGAAATGCGTTTTTTGGCATTTACCGACAAAACGGTATGCGTTCCGGATCAATTTGGCATTTTAGCGCCGCCGGAAGACTCCGCTCCTGTGCATTGCACCGAAAACACGCTTTGCCTGCTGCCCGGCCTTGCCGCCGGCAGGGACGGCACACGGCTTGGCTACGGCGGCGGATTTTACGATCGCTTTCTCTCCACCTTTCCGGGGCACACGCTGTTTGCCCTGTATCAGCGGTTTCTCTTCCCCACGCTGCCCACAGATTCCCTGGATCACCCGGCTGAAATCATCATCACCGAGAAAGGAGTGATCACTCCCCTATGAAGCGACTCTTCCCGGAGCGCCCTACCTACAAAAAGGAGCGACGCACGGTGGGCTTTCCCATTCTTGCAGCGTTTTTGCTGTTGTTTCTCTGTCGCCTGTTTGGCGACAAGCTCCCTTGGAAGCTCCCCCCGCTGGTATTAACGCTGCTGCTGGAGCTTTTGGTCTTTCTCCTCCCCCTTCTCGTGTACGTTATAGCAAAAAAGCAGCCAAACGGTGTCAGCTTGCGCTTAAAAATGCCCCGCGCCGCTCACCTTCCGCTGCTGCTTTCCGCCTTTTTCACGCTGTTCTGCGGCTGCCTGCTGCTCTCCATTCTTTGCGGCGGCACCGATTCTCTTGGCAACAGCTTTACCGCCTTTGAGGATGCCGCCACCCCCGATCCGCTGCTGATGCTGGCCGCCGTCGGCGTGCTGGCCATTCTGCCCGCCATAGTGGAGGAGCTTTTCTTCCGCGGGCTGCTGCTGGCGGAATACGAGCGGCGGGGTGTGGTGCGGGCGCTGATCATCAGTACGCTGCTTTTCGCCTTTATTCATTTTGATCTTTCCAATCTCCCCGTCTATCTCTTTTCCGGTTTTTTGCTGTCGCTGGTGCTGTATGCCACCGATTCTCTTTTTGCTACCATGTTGCTGCACGCGCTCTACAACACGCTTTCTCTTTTCGGTCAGCGTTATCTGAACGCGCTGTATGAATTCACCGGCAACGTGCAGATCTTTTTATTCATTATGATCCTCGTTTTTCTCATCGCGTTGCTGTTCTTCTGCCGCGGGGCCACAAAAATTTACGCTTCCCGTGACCGACGTGAGATCAAGGAGCCTCGACGGAACGTCCCCCGCGTCATACAGTTCTATACGCTTCTGGATGCCGCCTGCGACCCGTGTCTGATCCTTTCCTTGGCGATCACCATTGCCGGATTCATTCTGCTTTCTTAAAAAACGAACCCCGTTTGGCGGTTAAATCGCCAAACGGGGCATTTTCATTCCCGAAAGATAGACTCTGCTACCTCCAGCAGCTTGAATCGAAGCTTGTATTTGGTATTTTCATCGCTATCGGTGATGATGCGATATTGCTCACCGGTGAGCCCCGCCGCAAGGAATGCCATCTCAGCCTCCTCCCTGGAGGTTGCTGCAGAAAGACAAAGGGGCGGAAACAGCACGCACCACCAATTTTTTCCCTCGGCAGCACCGATCATCACCCGCAGCGAGAGGTATTCGCCGGCGGGAAAGGCCAGCTGTTCATAGGTGCGCGTGGGATAGTCCTCGTCGCTTAAGGTGACCGTCACGCTGTCGTCAAAGCCCGCAGCGGCCACTACGGCAGCTGCTGCCTGCTGCAATCTGGACAGATTGGGGCGAAGCACTGCTTCTGCCTCGGCTCGGGTAGCGGTTCCCTGCAGCAGCTGCTGTGCCTCGTCAAGCACCGCGTCCCGCACCTGCAGCTTCAGCGCTTGGTCCTCCTCGCTATCAGAATTGGCCAGCACGTGCAGTCGGATCACGCTATCGTAGACTGCCTCCTCGCCGTGCACGGGCAGCAGCGCCATGGCAAGGGCCGTCGTCATCATCAAAACTGAGAGCATCAAGCTTGCAAACGTTTTCATCGTCATTCTCCTTTTCCGTTTTGCGCGTTATCACGCTTGCGGTAAGGATGCCCCGCTTTGGACGCTTTTATACAACACAGAACAAAAAAACGGAAAATTTCGCCCCGTTTACCAAAAAGCAGGCAAACGGGGCAGTTTTTCTCACTCCTTAACGGCAATCAGATCTTTGGCATAGGGCAGCGTCAGGATCCAATCACAGAGTGTGTGCCACTCGGCCAGCTTGTGGGAGCGGCGGGCATAATAAATATTGATAAGATTTTCGTAATTCAACGTCACGGTGCGCATTTGATTGAAGGAGGAGGGCAACAGCTGGATCATATTGTGCCAGCTCTGTTTATTGGCCTTATCCTCCACAAATTTCAGCCGTTCAGTCTCCAGATACGCGATCAACACATCCAACGCGGCGAGACCGCCTTCATCCAGCCGATCGTGGGAAAAGTCATCCCGTTCAAAGGCTTTTGCATGAATTTTGTGCATCGTGGAGCAGGAATTGGCCACGGTTCCCACCTTGTAGGTGTCAAATTCCTTCCACCAATACAGCGGCGCCGTGATATCCACGGAAACAAAGATCTGGCGCAGATATTTGCGATGGTCGGAGCCGGCAGAGGCCAGCTGCTTTGCCAGCTTCAGATCGTTTTCGCCCAGCACGAAATTGCCCTCGGCATCGTAGCTGCTGTCCATACGTGCCCAGCTATTCATGGGGTTGCGGGCGCCACGGATGGCGTTTTCAAAATTCATTACACAGGTGCGTTCAACGGTCAGCATAACAATTCACTCCTTTGATTTCGTATTGCAGGGTTTTAATTTCTTTACCGTAGTGATCAAGGTCGTCTCATCCACGCCGGCGGCTTGCCAGATGGTTTCCCCTAAGACAGGGGCCACGAAAGGGTCCTCCGCCGCCACGATAGCGTATTTTTTTCGGGAAAGCGCACCATGGGAAAGCAGCGCATCCGACAAATTCATGCCAAAGCCGCCCCGACGCAGCTCCTCCTCATAAAAGACCACGTCCCCGCATAGCAGCGAGGCAATTTCCTTGGATAAGTCCCCATACGGTGTGAGATATTCGCAAAGCAGAATGCGAATGACGATCCCCTCCGCCAACAACGCTTCTGCCGCTCGCAATGCTTCTCCAACGATTCGGCCATGGGTCACCACCGTTAAAACGGGGGTGTCGCCGCTGTCATACACGCGCACACTAGGCACAGCCGCAGAGCTACACCCCTCCGGATAGAAGGCGGCCAGCACACGCGGCTCCTCCGCGCCGCTTGGGTAGCGTATGGCCGAAACGCCGCCGCTTTGCAGGGCAGCGTGCAACGAAGCGGCAATTCCCGCACCCGTTACGGGGGTAAATAAACGAAGGCCAGGCATTGTAGAGAGAAACGCCACATCAAAAATACCGTGATGAGTAGCGCCGTCGCCGCTATTGAATCCAGCGCGGTCGATGGCCAGCACCACAGGCAGCTCCTGGAGCGCGGCATCGTGTATCACGTTATCAAAGGCACGCTGGAGGAAGGTAGAATACACGGCCACCACCGGGCGCTCACCGCCTGCAGCAAGACCTGCGGCAAAGGTGACGGCGTGCCCTTCGGCAATGCCAACGTCAAAGAAACGTTTCGGGTAAGCGCGGCGGAAGGGCTCCAGCCCGGTGCCATAGCTCATGGCAGCAGTAATGGCGCATACGCGATAATCCCGCTTTGCCTCTGCGCAAAGCGCTGCACCAAAATGGTTGGAAAAGGTCTTTTCCACGGAAACGGTATGAGAAATAGAGTGGTAAAGGTGGGGCTCCGCCTCAGCCTTGGCATTGCCCTTTCCCTTGACGGTCTTAACGTGCAGCATGACGCAGCAGCCCAGCCGCTTGGCATGCTCCAGATACGTGATCATGCCCTCCATATCATTGCCGTCCACGGGCCCCAGGTAGCGGATACCCATATGCTCGAAAATATTTTCATCGTAAACTGCGTGCTTCAAGCGCTCCTTGGCCCACCGCAACGCTCGCCGCGCCGGCTTACCTATTAGAGGGACGCCAGCCAGCGTACGGGAGGTGACCTCCTTGGTGCGCAGATATCGGCGGGAGGAGCGTAGGCGCAACAAATGCTCCGAAAGTCGCCCCGTATTGGGAGATATAGACATTTCGTTTTCGTTGAGAATGATGATCAACCGCAGATCAGAGCGGCAGTTATTCAATCCCTCATAGGCAAGGCCGCCTGTCATGGCGCCGTCACCCACCACCGCAACGGTGTAGCTGTCACGACCGGCCAGAGCATCCGCCTCGGCCATACCAATAGCAGCGGAAACAGCAGTGGAGCTATGCCCTGCACCAAAGGCGTCGTATTTGCTCTCCGCCCGTTTGGTAAAGCCCGAAAGGCCGCCTGGGCGCCGCAGCGTATCAAAGTGCTCCTTGCGCTCGGTGAGGAGCTTATGCACGTAGCTTTGGTGCCCCACGTCAAAAATGAGGTGATCCTCCGGCACCTGGAACACGCGATGAATGGCCATCGTCAGCTCCACCACACCCAAATTGGAGGCAAGATGGCCTCCGTTTTCGTTGACACGATAGGAGAGATAATCGCGGATCTCCTCCGCCAGGGGCAAAAGCTCACTTTGAGGCAGCGCTTTTAAGTCCTCCGGGGTGTTGATTCCGGCAAGAAGGGGCCATTTTTCAAAATTTTCCGTTTTCGCTGCCTCCTTTCGTGATTTTCATATAGTATAGCATAAAATAAGGCTTTTGAGAAGGGGGAGAACAGAATTTAGACGAAGTTTTCTTCAAAAAGGCCGCGAGAAGCTCGCGGCCTTTTGCGGATCAATGCTTCAGCTTGGCGGCAAAATAGGACATTGCGCCGGAAATTTTGATCTCCTGCGGGCAAACCTTTTCACATTGGCGACAGGCAATGCAAGCGTCGGGATGCTGCTCCCGCGGCAGCGCCGACAGCGCCATGGGTGCCAAGAATCCGCCGTCAGAGAAGGAATGCTCGTTATACAAAGACAGCAGGTAGGAGATCGGCAGCCCTTTGGGGCACTTTTCCTCGCAATAGCGGCACCCCGTGCAAGGCAGTACGATCTGGCGCACCATGTCGTCCGCAATCTGCAAAATCTGCGTCATTTCCACACCGTTCAGGGGCTTTTCTTCATTGAAGGTGGCCACGTTATCCTGCAGCTGCTCCATATTGGACATGCCGGAAAGGGTCACGCCGATCCCCTCCAGGCTCTGCAAAAAGCGGAAGGCAAAGGCCACAGGCTTCTCCTCCGGGCGAAGGACGCGGAGCTGCTCCACATACTGCGGCGCCAGATTTGCCAGCTTGCCGCCGCGTACGGGCTCCATGACCCAAACGGGGATGCCCCATTCCCGCAAAATTTCCATTTTTTCCTTTGCCGCCTGGAAATGATAGTCCAGATAATTCAGCTGGATCTGGCAAAACTCCATATCCTTGCCGTAAGCATCCAGAAATCGCTGCATAGTGGGATTAGTGGCATGGGTGGAAAAGCCGAGGTGCTTGATGCGACCGTTTTTCTTTTGCTCCAGCAGATATTCGTAAATGCGGTTTTGGGGATTCAGATACTCCTCAATATTTTTCTCGCACACGTTATGAAAGAGGTAGAAATCGAAATATGTGACACCGCATTTTTGCAGCTGCTTTTCAAAGATCTCCTCCACCTTGCCCATGTTGGAGAGGTCGTATCCCGGAAATTTGGTGGCAAGATAGAAGCTGTCTCGCGGGTAAGCAGACAGAATATCCCCCATGACGGTCTCGGATTCTCCCCCGTGATAGCCCCATGCGGTATCGAAATAATTGACGCCGTTTGCCATGGCATAGGCCACCATTTCGGCGGTGGCGACGCGATCGATCTTGCCGTCGGCGCCCGTGGGCAGGCGCATGGCACCCAAACCCAGAGCCGAGAGCTTTTCTCCACAAAAATGCTTATAAATCATACCGTTTCCCCTCGTTTCCGTTTGTTATTCGGCCTTGCCGAGCATGATGCGAATGATCTCTTTGTCAGTCTCACACATACCGTCACGCGCTAGCTTGCCTACGTTGCGGATTGTGTTTTCCACGCCCTTGGTCACGATGCCGTCGCCGCCGTAAAACTGGCGCTTGGTACAGGTCATTTCATAGCCCATCAGGCCTGCCTCCACGGCCATGGCGATCTTGGCGGCACAGGAGGCCTTGGCGCCGTCGCAAATAGTGCCGGAAAGGATGGCTACCGCGTTGACGACGGTGTGAGCGATCTCGTAGTAGCGACCACCATTCAAGAAGCAAATGCCCGCGCCGCTGCCGCAGCCGGCGCTGATGGCGCCGCAGTAGGCAGAAAGGCAGCCGATGCCGGTTTTGAGGTGCACGGTAATGAGGTCTGCCGCCACCAGAGCGCGCAGCAGCTCCTCCTCCGAGGCGCCCTGCTCACGGGCGAAGACCACCACGGGAACCGAGGCGGTGATGCCCTGGTTACCGCTGCCGGAAAGAATGCACACCGGCAACTCACAGCCGCTCATACGGGCATCGGAGCCCGCAGCGGCAAAGGCCTTGGCACGGGTGCGCAGATCAGCCTCGCCATCCCGATACAAAAGCTTGCCGATGGAGGCGCCGTAGGTGTTCCGCAGACCCTCCTCGGCAATGTCCATATTCATTTCCACCTGCCGGCGGAGATAAGGTGCAATTCTCGTAAGATCCGCCTGGGCGGCAAAATCCACAATATCCTTCACGTTCAAAAGCGCACGATCGGCGCGACCGTCCTTGGTATCGGCATTGGTAGCGCTCTCGGCATAGTCAGCCGTGATATCCACGCCGTCCCGCTCCACCAGCACCACGTTGGTGTGATGCTCACTGATGCGCACGTGCACGCTATGCCCCTCTGCCTCCCCTCGGAGAGACAGGTCGAAGGTACAGGGCGTGACCAGCTCGTCCACCGTCATACGGCAAGCGGCTATATAGGGCGCAATGCGGGCACGATCCGCCTCGGTGAGAGTCCCCAGCAGCTCCAGCTTCCGCTCGGGGCAAGCGGCCACCACGCCGGCGGCCACCGCCGCCTCAATGCCGTGCATGCCGCCCGTGGAGGGCACGATCACGCTCTTTACATTTTTGATGATATTTCCGCTGAGCCCCACGGTGATGGCCTCGGGTGCTGCACCCAGCGCATCCCGCAGGATGGCCGCCGCGTAAGCGATGGCAATGGGCTCCGTACAGCCCATTGCAGGACGGAGCTCCTCAATGAGGATATTTTCATAGGTGCGACACAACTCTGTAGATAACATATGAACCTCGCAGGCATGCATTTTTACAAAAAAATTATAACATTTCGCGCCGCAAAAGTCAATACAAGAGTGAAAGTATCTAAAAAAAGAAGATCTCTCCCCTCACGTAGAATTTTTATGGGATCTTTTTTGCACTGCGCCAAAAACTTTTTTGACTTTTTTTTGAAAAGGTATTGACAAATCGCACCACTTTCGCTATAATATTAACGTTGCCACGCGAGAGTGGCGGAACTGGCAGACGCGCACGTTTGAGGGGCGTGTGATTTCCATCGTACGGGTTCAAGTCCCGTCTCTCGCACCAACAACAAAAAGGGCTCCCAATCGGGAGCCCTTTTTGTTGTTGCCGCGCGACGGTCGCGCGCGAACCCCTGCCGCCTACAGAACTTTGAAATTTGCAGTTGATGTGGAGGCGGCAGAGAAGAATGCCGATCTTGCCCGTGGCAAGTGGCG
>JAFTQT010000016.1 GCA_017462615.1 Clostridia bacterium
GCTGACGCTGCTTTCCGCGCTGCTGGCAGTGGGACTTTTAAAGATCCCCAACGTCTGCGTGCGGATCTTCAAGGTGATCGGTGCCGCCATCAAAATTCTGATCACCATTGGCCTTGCCCTCGGTATTGTGAAATTTCTCACAGGCTTTTCGCCACTGGCCGGTATCGGCACCTTCGAGGAGGGCGCCCTCATCTGCTTCAACGCAGCAGCAGTCATGGCCGGTGCCTTCCCACTGGTGGCACTGATCTCCCGGCTCCTCCGTCGGCCGCTTGCCAAGGCCGGCAGCACGATCCAGATCAACGATGCCTCCACCGTTGGGCTCTTCTCCAACTTCGCCTCCACCTTCGTCACCTTTGATCTCATCCGCAACATGAACAAAAAGGGACTGGTGCTGAACGCAGCTTATCTGGTTTCCGCAGGATGCTTTTCCGGTCACCTCGCCTTTACCTTGGCGTATGATTCCACCATGCTCCCTGCGGTGATCGTGGCCAAGCTCTCCGGCGGTGTGCTTGCCTTCCTACTGGCGCTGCCCCTCTATAAGAGATTCCAAAAAAGCGAAATTACCCCCGAAACGGGTGCAAAAAGCGAAGAAAAGGAGCATGTCGCCATATGAGAACCAAAATGCGAAAATACGTGCCGAGTATTGCCTGGCTCTGCACCCTCGCCTACTTTACCAGCTATTTGCTCCGCATGAATTTCAACGTGATGCTGGTGAAGATCGGCACCGATCTCGGCGTTGCCAACACGGCACTTGCTGTAGTGGTAACGGGTCTGACCATCTTTTACGGTGGCGGTCAGGTGGTCAGCGGCGTGTTGGGTGACCGTATCTCCCCCCGCACCATGATCACCGTAGGTCTTTCGGTAGCCACGCTCTGTAACGTAGCCATCTATTTTTGCCACAGCATCCCTACCATGACCGTGGTATGGTGCATCAACGGCTTTGCCCACTCCATGCTCTGGTCTCCTGTGGTCAAGCTGTTTTCCATCTATCTCACCGACAGCGAATACGGCTATGCCATGATGCGGCTGATGTGGGGCTCCTCCTTCGCCATTGTCTTTTTGCGGCTCTTCTGCCCTGCTCTGCTTGGCCTCAACATCAGCTGGCGTGTCATCATGCTGATCCTTGCCGGCATTGGCCTTGCGGTAACGCTGACCTTTGCCCTCTATTCCCGCAAGATCTTCGTGGAGCCCGTAGCCTTTACGGAGGCTCAGACCGGCACCGCGCAAAAGGAAAAGACCGTGCCGTTGCCCCGCATGGTCTGGCTGCCCACTGCCTTGATCCTCGTTGCCATCGTGGCCCACGGTATGCTGAAGGACGGCGTGGACAACTGGCTGCCCACCTATCTTTACGAGACCTTCGGCATCCCCGAGGAGAACGCCATTTTCTCCACCGTTATTCTGGCGGTGCTGGGCATGCTGAGCTGCAGTTTGTTTGATTTCATCCATCGCAGATTCTTCCGCAACGAGGTCTTCTGCTCCGCCGTGATCTTCGGCGTGACTGCCGCCGCAGCTGCCATACTCTTTGTGGTGAACAGCTTCGTCTCCTCCATGGTGCTTTCCCTTGCCTTGATGACCATCATCACCGCCTGCATGAAGGGCGTCAATCTGATCCTGGTGGCCACCGCCCCCAAGCGATACGTAAAAAGCGGAAAGATCTCCACCTTCACGGGTGTGCTGGACGCCGCCGCCTACGCGGGCTCTGCCCTTGCCACCTACGGCTTCGCCGCCTTTGCGGAGGGCTTCGGCTGGAACATGACCGTGCTGCTGTGGGCCATCATCGGCGTGGCGGGTCTTGTGCTCTGCCTTGTGGCCACACCTCTGTGGGCGCGCTTCCGCCGCGAGTATTCGGATAATCCCGAGGTTTGATACAATAAAAAATCCCCTCGGTCGCTTCTCATAAAAGGATACCCCACAGACCGTTAAGGTCTGTGGGGTATCCTTATTTCATTGTTTCGCCCACGCTGATGGCGGAAGTCCCCTCTGCCGTCATCACAAGCAACAGGGCAGCCGCGTTTTGGGGATCCAATTCCACCGTCATTCTGCGAAAGGCAAGTGAGGGGATATCCACCCCGCCGTCCAGCCACATACACAGCAGGTATCGGATCTGCGTATCGCCCGCCGCCCGGAGCCCTGCAAGCATGGATTTTTCCTCCGTCATCTCCCTGGAGCAAGCGTCCTTCACCACCGTGCCGTACGTGTTTCCCGTGGCAGAATACAGCACGATGGCTTGTGTATGCGCGTCCCCTTCCACGTCGCAGAGCAATTCGGTCGCCGTTTTTTTCATATGCTCAAGCACGTGGGGATCGTATGGCATTTTCGTTTTGAGTGCAAAAAACGTTCTCATTGCTGCTCTTCCCCTTCTTCATTTATCATAAGTATCATAAGTATCATAAGTATCATAAGCGCGGCAGGTAGGCAAGAGGGAGATATCCCTTTTTCCCTCTCTGCTCCTTGCGGTAAGCGGTGGCAGTGAGACCGATTTCTCTTTTGAAGCATTTCATAAAGTGGATCTCGTCGGCAAAGCCGCAGGAAAGGGCGATGGAGCGAACGGGCAGGTCGGTGGTCTCCAGCAGCTCGCAGGCAAGCGCTATGCGCTTGCGCAGGACATAAGCAATCACGGTCATGCCATAGGCGGCCTTGAAGCGGCGCAGCAGCTGGGCGTGACTGATGCCCGCATCATGACAAAGCTGCTCGATACTGAAGGAGGAGAGCGTAAAGCTGCCGTCGATCATTTGCTTGATTCCTCGGATCTCTCCTGCTGACCGATCCGTGCCGCACAGCTCCAGCATACGGTAAAAGACCGAAAGCACACCGAAATAGCCGCATTCCTCTCGCTGCAGTGCCTCAAACAGCTCGCGTAATATGCGCTTGACGCTGGGAAACGCGCAGCATCTGACCACAGCGCTCTGAAGCGAAAAGCCGAGCTGCGCACCGTAACGTGCCGCAGCGTCGCCCCGCAGGGTGAACCACACGTATTCCCACGGCTCCTCGGTCGTCGGATAATATCGCATCGGAACGTCCGGTGGGATGAAAAACATATCTCCCTCAGAAATATGATAGCGGCGATTCGCCATTTCAAGAGTGCCCTTTCCAGAAAGCACGAAGTGCCAGGTATAATTTTTTTGCATATAGAAGGAGCGTCCCGGGCGCACCGTATGAAAATCGTTATATCCCACGTTTGGCAAGCCAAAATCGCCATCCGTTTCAAAATGCCGTACCAGCGCCGGACATTGAAGGAATTTCTCCATATTTCATCACCTCAAAACCATTGTACCACACTTTTCTTCAAATGTAAATGCTAAAAAAAGACAGTATTATGACAATTTTACACATTGCACCGCATGTTTCCCTGTGCTATACTAAAAAAAACGCACAGAGGAGGAAAAACGATGATTCGTGCTTGCGTAATAGGTCTGGGAGGACGCGGCTTTGGCCTTTTGAAGGGCGTTCTTTTGAAAAACCCGGATGTTGAGGTGGTTGCCGTATGCGATCTGTATGAGGACAGACTCGCCCGTGGTGTGGACAAGGTGAAGGAATGCGGCGGAAACGCCAAGGGCTATACCGACTACAAGGAGGCGCTGAACACCGCAGGGCTTGACGCCGCTTTTGTGTTCAGCGATTGGAGCACCCACGCGGAGATCGCCATTCACGCCATGCGCAAGGGTATTGCGGTGGCAAGCGAGGTGGGGTGTGAGTATTCCCTCGAAAACTGCCATCAGCTGGTGCGCGTGCAGGAGGAAACGGGCACGCCCTATATGTTTATGGAAAATTGCTGCTGGAACAAGGACGAGCTGCTGGCCACCGCCATGGCAAGAAAAAACATGTTCGGCACCATCGTGCACTGCGCGGGAGCGTACGGTCACGATCTGCGCAACGAGGTAGCCTACGGCCACGTCAACCGGCACTACCGCTTTGACAATTACCTGAACCGCTGCTGTGAAAACTATCCCACCCACGAGCTTGGCCCCATCGCCAAGCTGCTGGATATCAACCGCGGCAACCGTATTCTGACCGTTTCCTCCTTTGCCACCAAGGCCGTGGGGCTGGAGGAATACATCAAGACCCGCGAGGATGCCACCGAGGAGATGAAAAACGCCCGCTTCAAGCAGGGCGACATCGTCACCACCGTGCTGACCTGCGCAGGCGGCGAAACGATTCTGCTGCGCCTGGATACCACGCTGCCCCGCTCCTACAGCCGTGAGTTCACCGTGCGCGGCACCAAGGGCCTTTATATGCAGGAAACCAACTCCGTATTTCTGGATGGCGAAAAGGAAGACTGGTCGCCCGCGGATCATTACAAGGAAAATCTGAACAACGCCAAGAAATATGAGGAGGAATTTTTGCCCACCATCTGGAAGGAGGTCACTCCGGAGGTGCTGGCAGCCGGACACGGCGGCATGGACTGGTTTGCCTATAAGGCCTTCGTGGATGCGCTGAAGAACGGCACGCCCATGCCCATCGACGTCTATGACGGCGCCACGTGGCAGGCGGTCTCGGTGCTTTCCGAAATCTCCATCAAGGCAGGCGGCGCGCCCCAGAGCATGCCCGACTTCACCAACGGAAAATGGTTCAAGCGTCCGCGCCTTGACGTTTGCGAGATGTGAATTTGATAAGATAAAAAGGCCGCCCGAGGGCGGCCTTTTTGATGTGGCGTTCTTGATTATTTCCCTGCCTGCATGGCGCGGCGGATGCGCATGGTCTCCTTCATACGCAGCTCGGTATTGAGGATCTTTTTACGCAGACGGATGGACTTGGGGGTGACCTCGATCAGCTCGTCGTCGGTAATGAATTCAATGGCCTCCTCCAACGAGAAGATGATGGGCGGGGTCAGCAGCAGCTTTTCATCCGCACCCGCAGAGCGGATGGCGGTCAGCTTCTTCTCGGCACAGGGATTGACGGCGATATCGTCGTTCTTGGGGTGCATGCCCACGATCATGCCCTCGTAGACCTTGGTCTGGGGGCCGACGAACAGATTGCCGCGCTCCTGGGTGTGGAAGAGGCCATAGCGGGTGGTCTCACCGTCACAGGAGGCCACCAGCGCGCCGGTAAAGCGCATGGGGATCTCGCCGCGATAGGGCTGGTAGCTGTCAAACAGCGTATTGATCACGCCCTCGCCGTGGGTGGCAGTCAAAAACTCGGAGCGATAGCCAATGAGGCAGCGGGAGGGGATCAGATACTCAATGCGGGTACGGTCGCCGATGGGGTTCATCTCCAAAAGATCGCCCTTGCGCTGACCCAGCTTCTCCACCACGGGGCCGACGAATTCCATGGGCACGTCCAGCATCACCTTCTCCATAGGCTCACACTTCACGCCGTCGATCTCCTTGAAGAGCACGCGGGGGTTGGAGCAGCAAAGCTCGTAGCCCTCACGGCGCATATTTTCAATGAGGATGGAAAGGTGCATTTCGCCGCGTCCGGCCACCTTGAATTCGTCCGTGGTATCACCGTCGGACACACGCAGGGATACGTCGCGCATCAGCTCGCGGTACAGACGCTCGCGGAGCTGACGGGAGGTGACGAACTTGCCCTCCTTGCCGGCGAGGGGGCTGGTATTGACGGCAAAGGTCATTTCCATGGTAGGCTCGCTGACCTTCACGAACTCCAGAGGCTCGGGGCAGGTGGTGGAGGTGATGGTATCACCAATGGTGATATCTCCGGCGCCGGAAAAGCACACGATATCGCCCATCCGCGCCTCCTCGACCGGCACGCGGGAGAGACCGTCGATCTGATAGATCGAAACGATCTTGGTCATCTTGGGGGCTTTCTCCGAATGGTAGTTGCAGACCATGGCGGTCTGGTTCTGACGGATCACGCCCCGCTCAATGCGGCCAATGCCGATGCGGCCTACGTAATCGTTATAGTCAATGGAGGACACCAGCAGCTGCAGATCGCCCTCCTCATCGCCCTCGGGAACGGGGATATAGTCGAGAATGGTCTCAAAGAGGGGCGTGAGGTCGGTTCCCTCCTCGTCACCCTTGCGGGAGGCAGTGCCCGCACGGCCGGAGCAATAGAGAATGGGACTGTCCAGCTGCTCGTCCGAGGCATTGAGGTCAATGAGCAGCTCCAGCACCTCGTCCTCCACCTCGCCAAGGCGGGCGTCGGGCTTGTCGATCTTATTGATCACCACGATCACGCGGTGGTTCAGCTCCAATGCGCGCTGCAGCACGAAGCGGGTCTGGGGCATGGGGCCCTCGGCCGCATCCACCAGCAGGATAACGCCGTTGACCATTTTCAGCACGCGCTCCACCTCGCCGCCGAAATCGGCGTGGCCGGGGGTATCGACGATATTGATCTTCACATCCTTGTAATGAACGGCCGTGTTTTTGGCCAGAATGGTAATACCGCGCTCCTTTTCGATATCGCCGGAGTCCATCACGCGGGTGACGGTCTCCTGGTTCTCGCGGTAAATGCCACCCTGCTTCAGCATCTGGTCAACCAAGGTGGTTTTGCCGTGGTCAACGTGAGCAATGATGGCAACGTTGCGTAAATCCTCTCGCTTCATACTGATTTCCTCCCGATTTGTCGGTTTTTTCGTAACAACAGTATATTATAGCACAAAAAACGCGATTTGCCAAGTCAAAAATGCGGATTTTTTGGATTTTTTACAAAGTAAGGCTGGCGGTTGACAAAATTTGCAAAAAATGATACACTAAAGAGGAACAAAACGAGGAGGGATACGCCTTGAAAATTGTGATTTTAGACGCCGCCACGCTGGGGGCAGATATTGACCTTTCACCCATCACGTCGTTGGGGGAAACGGTGGTCTACCAAAGCACACCGCAAAGCGAGGTAGCAGCACGCCTGGCCGATGCGGACGTGGCGGTGCTCAACAAGCTGAAAATGAACGAGGAAAGCCTCAAAAACGCACACCGTTTGCGGCTTATTTGCGTTTCGGCTACAGGATATGACAATATCGACACCACCTATTGCCAAAGCCGTGGCATTGCCCTTTACAACGTGCCTGGCTACTCCACCGACAGCGTGGCGCAGCTCACCGCTGCCATGGCTCTCTCCCTTGCCACCCACCTCACCGCCTATCGGGATCACGTGCATAGCGGTGCTTACACCACGGGCAGCGTTGCCAATCATCTTAGCCCCGTTTATCACGAGCTTTCTTCCATGACCTGGGGCGTGGTGGGCGGCGGTGCCATCGGCACCCGCGTGGCGGAGATCGCCGAGGCACTGGGCTGCCGGGTGCTGCTTTGCCGCCGTAAGCAGCAGGAGCGCTTCACCCAAGTGCCCCTTGCGGAGCTTTTGGAGCGCTCCGATATTGTTTCCCTCCACGTGCCGCTGAGCGCGGAAACGCGGGGCATGATCGGAAAAGCAGAAATTGCACGCATGAAGGACGGCGCCATTCTCATCAACGTGGCAAGAGGTGCCGTCACCGACGAGGCAGCCCTTGCCGACGCCGTCGAATCCGGCAAGCTGGGCGGCCTTGGCGTGGACGTGTATTCCACCGAGCCTTTTTCACAGGATCACCCATTTACCCGCCTAACGGGGCGTGAAAACGTGTGTCTGACCCCTCATATGGCCTGGGGCTCCGCCGAGGCCCGCGCCCGATGCGTCGGCACCATGGCAGCGAATATTCAAAGCTACCTTACCGGGGTTGATACAAACAGAATCGTGTAATATTCTTCATAACAATAAACTCCCAGGAATGCGTGCATTCCTGGGAGTTTATTTATTGGCAAGAGATTTTACGATGATCTCGATACCGGACAGCTGCGTGTCATCCAGTTTTTTGAGGTTTTCAATCACCCCTCGCAGCCGCTCCGGGTCCCTGGCGTCGGTATCGAAAAAGTCGCGGGGGGAGATACCGAGATACTCGCAGATGAAGAAAAACGCCGCCATAGAGGGCAGAGCCTTGCCGGATTCGATGCTGTTGATATAGCCCTGGTTCTGACCGATGGAAAGGCTCATATCGCGTGCGGAAACGCCTTTTTGGAGTCTGAGTCGTGCGAGGCGAATGCCAAAATCCTCCTGATACATAGATCGTCCTCCTTGTTATGCCCTTTTATAACATTGTATCCTATATTACAGAAAAAATCATCATACTATTTCTGCAAAAAGGCTTGAAATATCGCATTTAATATGATATAATTCAAGAAACGAAGGAATGAAAGCGATAATTTTATCTCATTCCCGGTTGGAAAGGAGAAAATATGAAAAAGCGTTTCATGCTTATATCCTCAATTGCTATATGCTTGTTATTAATATCGTTAGTGGCGTATTACAACAAAGATAACAAAAATCAAAGCCACGCGCATAGCTACGGCGAATGGGAGATACGCACTGCAGCTACCTGTGCTACAGCAGGCAAAAAAATTTGTAGTTGTACTTGTGGCAAATATCAAACGCAATCTATCCCAGCGACGGGGCACACTGTAACGATAGATATTGCAGTAGAGTCTACCTGCACTACAACAGGACTTACCGAGGGTAAGCATTGCTCTATTTGTAATGAGGTGTTGACAGCGCAAGAGATCGTGCCCGCAATGGGACATACCGAGATGATCGATACCGCTGTAGAGGCAACCTGTACCGCCACGGGACTTACCGAGGGTAAGCATTGCTCTATTTGTAATGAGGTGTTGACAGCGCAAGAGATCGTGCCTGCAACGGGACATACTTTTAGCGAGTGGGTAGAGACTATCGCGCCTACTTGCACAGTTGCAGGTGTACAGACTCGCAACTGTGATTGCGGAAGTATTCAAACAAAAACTATCAACGCTACAGGCCACTCTTACGGTGCCTGGGAAAACACAATTCAAGCCACCTGCACTGTAACAGGAACACAAAAAAGAGTTTGTATATGCGGAAACATTCAAACTAAAACTATCAACGCTACGGGCCATTCTTACGGCGCTTGGAAAACCACAATTCAAGCCACCTGCACTGCAACAGGAACACAAAAAAGAACCTGTATATGTGGAAGCATTGAGACAAAAAGCATCAGCGCCTTAGGGCACAACTTTTCAAACAACACGTGCACACGTTGTAGCAAAAAGCAACCCAGTGCAGGCTTGGAATTTACCAGCAATGGTGATGGTACTTGCTATGTTTCAGATGTTGGCTCTTGTACCGATATCAATGTTGTTATTCCCGAAACATCTCCCAAAGGCTATATAGTGACCTCTATCGAAAAATCTGCATTTTCGTATTGTAGAAAGATAGTTAGTGTAACTCTTCCTAGCACTTTAACCACTATCGGCGTTGGTGCCTTTGCCCACTGCAGCAGTCTCTCCACTATTAATCTTAACTATGTAAAATCAATTGAATCTTCTGCCTTTGAATACTGCGACGCTCTTACAAAAATAGAACTCCCAAATGGCCTTTTGAAAATTGGCTCATATGCCTTTTCTGATTGTGATGGAATCATCGAGATAGTAATACCCGACAGCGTAACAACCATTGGCCAAGGGGCATTTTCATATTGTAACAATTTATTAAGCGCGACAATCGGAACCAATGTTGAAAAAATTTACGATTCCCCTTTCTACAATAGTAATAAACTCGGTACTGTTATTTTTAAAAACCCTTTCGGCTGGAGTTGTAAGCGATATGCTACCAATCCTATATATTTTACATCAGAAGAACTATTGAATACCGATGTGGCTCTTAAATATCTGAGAGATAGACAGGCCTATGAATGGAGCCGCGAATAACCAAAAACAAAAAGGAGTTTCTGTGTCAAAACAGTCTATATTGAACGAATTCGTAACAAATGAATACACCGCCCTTAAAACCGAATTGATATCTTGCCGAGAAAAATTTTCTTCCAGCAACATCGGTATTCTGTCGTTAATCATTGCCATATTAACATTTGGCATTACGTTTTATGATTTAACAAAGGATATGAATTTGCAAGGAGATAAATATGCACATAGAATCAATATAATGATTGTTGTCATACAAATTGCTATATTTATTGTTCCCTTGATTATCCTATACGTTATTTCAGCAAAAATGGAAAAAAACTATCGTCATATGCTTATGATTAGCATCTACCTTCAAGTTTTTTATGAATACGCACCACGGAAAAAAGATGTGGTCCCGTGCAGTTGGGAACATACGCGTCAAATACTGTTTGAACCTAATCACAAAGAAAAATTTTTTCAAAAGATGCTATCCTTTTTTAACCGCAATACTGCTAATATGGAATATTATGTTGTGACTACTTTCGTTAGTATTTTTCAAGCGGTATTCATCCTCATGAGAACGTATAATTTATGGCATCAAAGCACCGATATTAGTTTTGTGTATTTTGCCTTAATTCTTTTCGTTCCAATGTTAATTTTATGGGGAGTTCAAACTGCGATTTGGCATAACACCAGCATACAGAAATTAAACGCAAAATACTCCGACTACTATACTAAATTAATTATTGCAGAAGCGCACCAGCGAGGGGTTCTTGAACGCAATCAACGTGCTGATTGTTATTACTACGTAATGAAATCTCATCCAATGTAAATAATGTTTCTCACAAAAGTCGCATTTGAAAACAATTTCCTTGATAGCAAAAATAACCGAATTCCTTCCCCTCACCCCCGCGCCGCTTTTCGGCGCGGGGGCTTTACGTTGCGGCGAAAGGTCGCGAAGGCGGGAGGAGCAAGCGTTTTTTTGCCCCGCAAAACGCCGTTTACACACGGTGCCGGTTCAGAAGCCTCCCCCCCGTTTTGTGAGATTTTCCACAGGGGGTACGTACCCCCGTCCGCACCCGGTACGGACTTAAGATAAGATAAGATAAGTTAAGATAAGTTAAGTTAAATTAAGCGGAGCTGACCGAGAAAAAAATCAATCCTTTCTTTTTTTCTCGTAGGTAACGGTTGCGGAGCAACCGTTGCCTATAGCGTCTCGCTTGCGCTCGCCACGCCTCCGGCGGCGCCCTCCGGGCGGAGAAAGAGAAAAAGGACTTTTGAGAGAACGGTAAGCAGGGGGCGTAGCCGGAAAATGTCACAAAAAAGACACAAATTATTTGTAAAAAATGCGAAAAGGGGGTTGACAAGGCGGGTTGGTTGTGGTATACTCTGTAAAGGTTTTTGCTTTACACCAAAACCACAAGAAAACAACCGGTGGTGAAACGATGTTCGAAAAAAATCTTCAAGTGGCGGAGCTTCTGGATATTTACGGCTCGCTGCTGAGTGACAGACATCGGGAGCTTTTGGATCTCTACTACAACCAAGATCTCTCCCTTGGCGAAATTGCCGCCGAGGTGGGCATTTCCCGCCAGGGCGTGCGAGACAGCATCAAAAAAGCAGAGGACGATCTGTTTTTCTTTGAGGACCGGTTGCATCTTCTGCAAAAAGGAAAGAATATGACCGAAGCGGCAGAGCGGCTGCTCTCGCTGGCCTCTGAAAACGAGCCACTGTGTGAGGCTGTGCGGGCACTGCTGACGGCGGCCGAAATTTCCTATTAACAAAAATACAATAAGGGCGGTTTATTATGTTTCAAAGCCTGACCGAAAAACTGAATAACGCCTTCAAATTTTTCAAAAACAAAGGCAAGCTCACCGAGGCCGACGTCAAAGCCGGTATGCGCGAGATCAAGCTGGCACTCTTGGAGGCCGACGTGAATTTCAAGGTCGTACGCGACTTTATCAAAATGGTATCCGAGCGCGCGGTTGGCGCGGAGGTGATGGAATCCCTCCTGCCCGCGCAGCAGATCGTGAAGATCGTCAACGAGGAGCTGATCAAATTGATGGGCACCTCCCAGGCCAAGCTGACCATTGCTCCCAAGCCTCCCACGGTCGTGATGATGGTGGGTCTGCAGGGTGCCGGTAAGACCACCCACGCCGGCAAGCTGGCGGGGATGTACAAAAAGCAGGGCAAGAACCCCTTGCTGGTGGCCTGTGACGTATACCGCCCCGCAGCCATCAAGCAGCTGCAGATCGTGGGCGAAAAGCTGGATATTCCGGTCTTTACCCTTGGCGAAAAGGAAAAACCCGTGAAGATCGCCAAAGAGGGCCTCAAATACGCCGGGCAAAAGGGCTTCGACATGGTGTTTATCGACACCGCGGGCCGCCTTCATATCGACGAGGAGTTGATGGGCGAGCTGCAGGACATCAAGAAGGCTGTGGAGCCCACCGAGATCCTGCTGACCATCGACGCCATGATCGGACAGGACGCCGTTACCGTTGCCGAGCACTTCAACGAGCAGCTGGACGTGACCGGCGTGATCCTGACCAAGCTTGACGGCGATACCCGTGGCGGTGCGGCGCTTTCCGTGCGGCACGTGACCGGCAAGCCCATCAAGTTCATCGGCGTGGGCGAAAAGCTGGACGCCATCGAGGCCTTCCACCCCGACCGCATGGCCAGCCGTATCCTCGGCATGGGCGACGTGCTTTCCCTCATCGAAAAGGCCGAGCAGGCCTTTGACGAGAAGCAGGCAGCAGAGCTGGAAAAGAAGATGCGTGAGGCCACCTTTACGCTGGATGACTTCCTTGATCAGTTCGCGCAGCTGAAAAAAATGGGCAACCTCGACAGCCTCATGGGCATGATCCCCGGCATGAACGCCGGTCAGCTGAAGGACGCCAAGATCGACGAGAAGCAGCTGGCGCGCACCGAGGCCATCATCCACTCCATGACCCGCCGTGAGCGGGAAAAGCCCGATATCATCAACGCCTCCCGCAAGATCCGCATTGCCAAGGGCAGCGGCACCACCGTGGAGGACGTCAACAAGCTGCTCAAGCAGTTTGACGGCGTGCGCAAGATGATGAAGCAGCTTTCCAGCGGCAGCGGCAAGCGCAATATGTTCGGCAAGATGAAACTTCCGTTTTGATCAACACGGATTTTTTATAAAATAAAAAAATATACACAAAAAAGAAAAGGAGATTTTCCATCATGGTTAAAATCAGACTCACCCGCACCGGCAAGACCCATTCCCCTTCCTACCGCATCGTTGTTGCTGACCAGCGCTCTCCCCGCGACGGCCGCTTCATCGAGGAGATCGGTCACTACAACCCCAACTCCAAGGAGCTGTCCGTAAACGCAGAGTCCGCTAAGAAGTGGCTCGCTAACGGCGCACAGCCCACCCCCACCATCAAGGCTCTTTTGAAGAAGGCCGGCGTTATCGCCTGATCGGTAGGCACCTATGCTGAATTTGAAAGAAATTCTGCTGGATATCGCCCGCGCCATCGTGGATCACCCCGAGGACGTTGTGGTGGTGGAGCAGGAAAACCAAGACGAGATCACCCTCGTCCTCAGCGTACACGCTGACGATATGGGTATGGTCATTGGCCGCCACGGCCGCATCGCCAAGGCGATTCGCTCCGTGATGAAGGCCGCCGCAGGCACTTGCGGTAAAAAGGTCAACGTTGAGATCAAGGACTGATTTCAAAGAGATAAGGGACTGCTTCACTGAAACGTGGCGCAGTCCCTTGTTTTTATGTGTGTTAGATCTATAAATTTGGGTTTGTTGGGAAGTTTGATTAACGATGAGGCGAACACAAGGCTCCCTCCGGGAGGGAGCCTTTGACACGAGAACATTCTGCACTGACTCTTTCTTTGTTCTCTACTCATCGACATAGCCTATACAGAGCCACGCAACTATCGCGTGGTTTTCGTCTTACAAAAACCCCCGGCAGAGATTTCTGCCGGGGAGAAGCAAGCTATTGCAACACAAGGGACGATTCGATATAATAATTATTGAACTGCGCAGAGGTGTCGTAATCTGCGCTAAACATTGCTGTTTCCACATCTTCAAAAGTCAGAGAGTTATCGTTGGTATAAACCACCAGCTCGACTTTTCCGGTTTCGCCGCGCGGGCTACCGATTAAAACCAAACGATATTTATACTCAACCCCCTCTGCAGTTATATAACCATTTTCGACTTTTGTCACGGCGGGCCTTTCTGGAACCTCCTGCTTGCAAGAAACTAACAAAAGTAACAAGCCCGCCAAAACGCAGACGATGCCAATTTTTATTTTTTTCATAATCATATTAACTCCAATAACTATAGTCACCTGTATTCATAGAATAGGGTCCATAATCAGCTCTATGCTGCATTAAAGGGCCATAGCCCCATTTTGCAATTACTATAGGATACGAAGGTGCATTGGGCTGTAACACACACGCAGAATGATCCACAGAATCTCCATAATACAAAATAGCGTTTGCAGTTGTTGACGACTCGTCGTAACTTCCATCCTCCATATATACTTTAGCGGAAGTCTGATTCATCCAATATGCATCCCGCGCGGTCGTATTCCAAGCAAAATTATGACAGTTATAAACAGTAGTCGCCGGTGCCAAAAGTGTAGCATTAGAATAAACTGTAACCAAATCATTATTTATTCTTGCAACATCCGCAGCACTTAATTCTTCTCCGCGATAGATGACCTGAACAGTTGAGCCTCCTGGTGTAGTAATGGTAGTAATATAAGCTCTGGCAGCGTTAGTAGTACCAACCATGAAATTTTTCTCAGCACCGCCAAAAACACTGTCAGACAATAACATTGAAACCGACAACATAGCCACACCAGCGCTATGATATTTTTCGGGGGTGTTCACTATATTAGCTAAAGCTTTTTGCAAGCACTTTGCGCCATCAGGTCTGCTTCGCAGTTCTCTATATGCATCAGATTTTAAGGCTAACTGTTCCAAAGCAATATCAATTTCATTATATGCATATAGATCCACCAACATTGGAAAACACAATACAGCATCTACCACTTCTTCGGTAGTCATACTATTTAATTTCTTTTGGTCGATACGGCAAGCGGCAATCATTTCGTTTGAAGTTACATAAGATTTCCACTCTAACGAATTAGGAGTAGTAGAATAGTATTTATTAACTTCAGTTATAGTAGTGCTTATGGGCATTGTACTGAGCCAAGGAATTCCCTCGATTTTTTCGATTTGCACATCTACGGTGCTTTCAAGCGCACCAATTTGTACGGGGAATATAACAACACATATACAAACGACTAAAATGACACACAAACAGTTTTTCATTTCTACCTCCATAAAATAATTTAGATGCGAGCATAAGATAATGATTTTAAGGTCTTAAAGCTTACACTTTCATCGGCATCCCTCCAATCATCTTGTTAACTATATTATATCACAGAATATATTGCTTGTCAATAATTAAAATTATTTAATTAAAACAAAGGGATACTTCTATATCGAGTTATTTTTGACAGATTCGTTCCTTGCAATTTTTAATCTCCCCGGCAGATTAATCATCGGGAGTGTGTCGTTTTGCAAGCCCCGCCTCTACCGGGTGTGGATAATAGCCGCATCGTCACATCAAACTCCCCTACAAATCAAAATTTGAAGGGCTCTGATGCGATCAAGGTGAGGGGCTGCGACATATTTTAATGAGTCAGCCTCCGCCCTTTCCAATTGTAAACTTTTTGTGTCTTTGAAAAATTTTTCTTGACAAACGCTTTATATTATAGTATAATATCGAATTGATGCGGGCAGATCGGTGCAAACCCCGATCGCCTGTCTTCCTACTGCGCATAAATTCTGATGTGCGCGGTCTTTCAGTCCATAGGGAGGTGTAAAATATGGAAAAGGTTATCAATTCTTACGAAACCCTGTTCATCGCTGATGTAACGGGTGGCGAGGAGGCTACCAAGGCAACTGTCGCAAAGTTTACCGACATCATTGCCAAGAATGCCGAGATCGTCGAGATCGCAGATTGGGGCAAGCGTCGTCTTGCATACCCCATCAATGACATGCCTGAAGGCTATTACACTGTCGTAACGTTCAAGAGCGAGCCTGCTTTCCCCGCAGAGCTGGAGCGTCTTTACAACATCGACGAGAGCGTAATGCGTTCTATGGTCATCAAGCTTGAGTACGAGGCTGTTGCCAAGGCTGAGGCTGCACCCGCTGAGGAGGCTCCCGTTGAGGAGGCCGCTGCAGAGGCTGCTCCCGCTACCGAGGAGGCTGTTGAGGCTCCCGCTGCCGAAACCACCGCCGAATAATCGGAAACGAAAAAAGGAGACGTTTGTTATGTCGAGTTTGAATCTCAACAAGGTTGTTCTCTGCGGCAGACTGACTGCCGATCCCGAGCTGAAGCAAACGCAAAGCGGCATTGCCGTTGTCACCTTTACCCTGGCCGTGAATCGCAGATTTCAGTCCAGAAGCGCCGACGGCGCGCAGGCACAGCAGGCTGATTTCATCAGCGTGGTGGCTTGGCGTCAGACCGCTGAGTTCATTTCCAAGTACTTCAAAAAAGGCTCCGCTCTGTGCGTGACCGGATCCATCCAGACCAGAAGCTGGCAGGATCAGCAGGGCCAGAAGCGCTACGCCACCGAGGTCGTTGTCGATGAGGCAATGTTCGTGGATAGCCGCAACGAGTCCCCCGCCGCACAAGGCTCCTATACGCCCGAGGCGTATAACAACACGCCCGCTTTCTCCACTCCCGCGGCCGCTGCGCCCAACTTTGAGGAGTTGAAGGCGGATGACGATCTGCCCTTCTGAGCAGACGTTCACATCTAAAATTATAGGAGGATTACGTCATTATGGATAGAACCGAAAACACGGTTGTGCGTCCCGCACGTCCCATGAACCGCAAGAGAAAAAAGGTTTGCATTTTCTGCGCGGACAAGATTGAGTTTATCGATTACAAGGACACCGCAAAGCTCCGCAAGTTCATCAGCGAGCGCGGCAAGATTCTGCCCCGCCGCATTTCCGGTGCTTGCGCAAAGCACCAGCGTGAGCTGAACACCGCTATCAAGCGTGCACGTCAGGTAGCTCTGCTGCCCTACGTGACCGACTGATTTACGGTCAGCAAAAAAGAACCGCCTGCGGGCGGTTCTTTTTTTATGCAGCAAGAGAGGAGAATCAGCCTTCGGTCTGCGCGATCACAACCCGGCAAGCGGCACAATAATACGCCTCAGCGCTGTAGCCGCCGGTTTTGAACATAGAAAATTTATTGCAGAGCCTCACGCCATCCTCCAAGGAGGAAAAAGCGAGCGCAGAGGGTTTTCTCCCCTTTATGCAAAATCCCGGAGAAACCACACGTCCTCCCGGGGGATGGAAAACTCCTTGCCCTTCAGGTATCCGAGGGCGCCGCTGTCGTCCTTGAAATCAAAGCGAAGACGATAGGCGTAAAGTGCCTGAAACTTATACCCTTTGGCACGATCCTGGCGATTTTCACCGTATTTGCCGTCACCCAGCAGCGGGTGACCGATGTGGGCCATGTGGGCGCGGATCTGATGGGTGCGCCCGGTGATCAGCTCCACCTCAAGGAGGGAATTCCCGCCCCGTTCCGCCTTGACCGTGTAACGGGTAACGATGTTTTTGGCGCCCCGGAAGGGCTGATCTGCTACCCGCACCGTATTGGTAGCGGCATCCTTCAAGAGATAGCCCGTGAGAGTTTCGGTGCGTCGCGGCATTTTACCCCGCACGGCGCACAGATAGAATTTAGAGGTCTCGTTTTCTTTGATCTTCTCGTTCATCACGCGGAGGGCCTCGGCGTTTTTGGCGGCAATGACGATGCCGCCGGTGTTGCGGTCAATGCGATTGCAGAGGGCGGGCGCAAAGGACTGCTCCGAAGCGGGATCGTACTCTCCCTTCTGGTAGAGGTAGGCCTTGATGTGCAAGATCAACGTATTTTCGCCTCCGGCGGTATCCTCGTGCACCAGCACGCCAGGGCGCTTGTTGAGAAGCATGATATTGTCATCCTCATAGACGATGGAAAGCTTGGGGCGAATGGCGGCAAGGGCGCCGTCGTCCTTCTCAGGCACGTCGAAAAATTCATCCTTGATGAAGAGCTGTATCTCGTCACCCTCCACGAGAAGCTGGTTTGCCTCCGCACGCTTGCGGTTCACCTTGATCTTTTTGGTGCGGATATCCTTATACATCATGGAAAAGGGCAGACCCTTCACCGCCTTGGTGAGAAATTTATCCAGACGCTGCCCGGCGTCGTTTTTGCCGATCGTCAAAATGCGCATGGCTGCCTCCCTTCTGCACGTGAGCGTAAAATTCCTTTTTATTTTACCATATCCATGACTTTTTTGCAATAGTGTGCAGATATTTTTTCCTCGCCCTTGACCCCCGCTATAAAATGTGGTAAAATAAAAGCATCGAAACGAAGGGAGGGATCCGCTTGTCAAAAACCGTTGCCATTCTCACACAGGGCTGCAAGGTCAACCAATATGAGAGCGAGGCCATTGCCGAGGCCTTTTGTGCCGCAGGCTTTTCCGTGATCTCCCCTTCCCTCCCCGCCGACGCTTACGTCATCAACACCTGCACCGTGACGGCAGAATCCGACCGCAAGGCGGGGCAGCTCATCCGTCGCGTGCAGAGTCAGAACCCCGACGCCATCGTGCTGGTAACGGGCTGCTTTGCCCAGGCGGATACCGCCGCCGTGGCGAAAATACCGGGAGTGGACTATATCTGCGGCAACGACCGCAAGCTTTCGGTGGTAGAGGCGGCCGAGCGTCTGCTGGCTGCCGGAAAAAACCCTGCCCCGGTGCTCTCCGTGGCTGATCTTGCAAAGGCCGCCTTCGAGCCCATGCGCATCACCCGCTTTGACCGCACCAGAGCCTACGTGAAGATCGAGGACGGGTGCGAAAATCGCTGCGCCTACTGCGCCATTCCCGGCGCCCGGGGACGGGTGCGCTCCAAGCCTCTTGCCGAGGTGGTGGCGGAGGTGGAGGGCCTTGTGGCCGGCGGATGCCGCGAGGTGGTGCTGACCGGTATTGAAACCGCCTCCTGGGGGCAGGATCTCGGCGACGCTTCTCTCATTGATCTCCTGGAGGCAGTAGATGCCACACCGGGACTTGAAAGAATGCGCCTCGGATCGCTTTATCCCACCCTTATTACCGAGGATTTCGCGCACCGTTTGGGGGCTTTATGCCATCTTGCCCCTCATTTTCACCTTTCGGTGCAGAGCGGCAGCAGCGCTGTTTTGAAGGCGATGAATCGCCGCTACACAGCCGAGGAGGCAATGGCGGCCCTGCAGCGTCTGCGCAGTGCCGTCCCCAACGCAGAGTTTACCGCAGATTTCATCGTGGGCTTTCCCGGTGAGAATGACGCACACTTTGCCGAGACGCTCCGCTTTGTGGAGGAGGCAGAATTTTTGCAGATCCATGTCTTTTCCTATTCTCGCCGCAAGGGCACCGTAGCCGCTGGGCTGCCGGGACAAATTCCCACCGCTATTAAAAAAGCGCGCTCCACCGCGCTCATTGCAAGGGGCCGCGAATGCCGCGTCCGGCGTCTTGAAAAAGCCCTGGAAAGCCCGCACCGTTTGGTGCTGCTTGAAACCTTTTCCGACGGTGTGGCGCTGGGCCACACGGATAATTTTTTAGAGGTTGCGATACCCACCGACCGCCCCTTGCACGGCGAGCTGATCCCCGTGCGTCTGCGCGAGGTGGCGCACGATCACCTGATTGCCGAATGGGAGGATTGCCAATGGAAGAACAAATGATGCAGACCGCAACGCCGGATCAAAGCTATATCCGTCATTTCTGCACGCTACCCCCTGCCGATCTGATGTCTCTGGCGGCAGAGCTGCACCTCTCCTTGACGGCGGAGGGGATGCTCTTTGCCCAATCCTATTTCCGCGATGCGGAGCGTCGGGATCCCACCGTAGGTGAGCTTCGCTTTCTTGATCTGTATGCACGGGTGGCGGCTCTTTCCCCGGAAGCACTGACGCTTGACGCGCCGCGCTTCGAAAGCGAGGGCGATACCCGGATATGGAACGACCTCTGCCGTAAGGCGCAGACGCTGGCGCTGGCAGAAAATCCCATATCCCACCAAACGGTATCGGAAATCCTCTCCGTTTGCGGAAAATATCTGTCCCGCAGCGGACGCAGCGCACAAAACGAAGGCTTGACGCTGCTTGACCCCTGCACCTACGTGATCACGGAGCATGAAGCCCCTGTTGGTGACGAAGCGCTCGTGGCATCGCCGCACCGCCCGGAGGTCATTCGTCCCATGCCCGGATTGGCACTTTTGATGCTCTCTCCCACGGGCAGCGGATCGTTTGCAGAGGAGATCGTCGCGTTTCTTCACCGCTATCCCGGCGCAATGCAGCCGCTTTGCTACGTTGGCGAGGAGGGGCTGCTGCCACACCTAGTACACGCAGATTACGGTCTTGAGCTGGATCTGGTAGGACTGCACGCTGCCGGATCTGATGATATGGTCAGCGCCTTGACGAACGCCACGCATCACGCGCTACTGCTGATCACGCACGAGGCCAATCTGCCGCTGCTCTTCAGTCAAGGCGCTCCCCTCTCGCTGCTGGGCCGCACCCAACGGGAGGCGCGGCTGTTGATCCGTCGCGGCGCTACGATGCTGGCCTCGCTTTCCACGGATTTTCTGCTGCGCTGGCATCAAAAGCGCGCCATTTCCCCCACGGTGCCCGCTGCAACCACTCATACGGTCAGCGCACCCCTTTTGCGTGTAGTGGGAGACACGCTGATCGGCACGGTCAAGGCCACGGGACGCGCCCTGCCCGCCATGATGACGCTGCTCCACGCCTTGTTTTTGCAAGGTGCTCGCTTTGAGGAGATGAGCATGACCGCGGCGCTGACGCTGCCCTGCGCTACGGAAAAAAACGTGGCCCTGGCGCTGCCGATGCTGCTGGATTATCACCGCGTGGCAGCGGAGCTGGCTTGGCCCGCCACCGAAGGGCAGGTGTGCTGCCGGGAGCAGTTAGCCGAGCCCACCCTCACCATTGCCATTGCCGTGCAAAAAGCCGCTCTCCCCACCAACGAGGCCACCGAGGGGCTGCTTGCTGCCCTTTCGGCAGCGGATTTTGGGGCGCTGCGCAAAATCCTTTACGAAAAATTATAAAAAATTAAAAAAAAGGCTTGCATTTTTCTTCCGGATATGCTATAATAATTGTCGCTGTTAAAAAATAAATGAAATATAACGATTTGCACCGCAAGGTGCGCGAGGAGGTGTCAAGCATGGCAAAGTGCAGCATTTGCGGAAAAGGCGTGGTGTTCGGTCAGAACGTATCTCACTCCAACCGTAAGACCAACCGTTCTTGGAAGCCCAATATCCGCAAGGTAAAGGCTATCGTTGACGGGACCCCCACCACCGTGGCGGTTTGCTCCCGTTGTCTGCGTTCGGGCAAGATTACCCGCGCATAAGAACATGCAAAAAAGGCGTCGCTTTCAGTAAGCGACGCCTTTTTTGTTATGTAGCTTCCTTGCACACAAGATCCAATCGCATCCAATATCCGTTTCCCGACACCCTTCTGATACTGACGCCATCACCGATCCCGGAGAGGAGCTTTTCCATAAAGCACTTGCCGCAGCGGTTACCCTGTGCACCGCCGACGCTGCTGTATCCAAATTCGTTGAAGCATTTCAGAACCACGCGCTTCCCCCACAGATCAAACACCACGTCGTCCACGACGTAGTAATCCTCGCTGTACGTAGGCGCGAAGGGCAAGTATCGGCGCGCTTGCTCCGTTGATAGATCTGCCGCAAAGGGGGCATAATAGTGTATCACACCGGATGCGGATCCTCTTTTCTCCAAAAGAAGCATTTCTTGCTTGATCTTTCGACAAGCATCCTCCGCCCACCCCTCACAAAGCTCATCCAGGCATGTACGGAAGGCTTCCACCGCCAAGGCTTCTTTATTCTCCTTCTGCCGTTTTTTCACCAGTACATCATCATACAAGCTCATTGCAACATCTCCTTTCCGAATATGTAACAATTTGTTACATATTGATTGTAACATAATGTTACAATTTTGTCAAGAGATAATTTTAAGGAGGCTACAAAATGCGGATGATCGGGTTACAAAACATCCGGAAACTGAAAAAATACAGCCAGCAAAAGGTAGCAATGGAGCTTTCCATCAGTCGAGAGGCCCTCTCCTATTATGAAAACGGACAAAGAAGCCCGGACGTGGACATGCTGCTGCGCCTATCGGCATATTTTAACGTTTCAATTGACTATTTGATCACGGGGAAAGAATTTGAGGAACGAAAAAAGGGGTAAATACCCCTTTTTTGTTTGAAAAAAGCTCAACGCTGCGCGAGATGGAATTTATCGCTTTCCTTAAGGTCCAGCGCGGTGATGACGCGCTCGTAGATCTCGTGATAATCTTCAAATTCGGCGGGAACGTGGGCGTCGCTGCCCAGATAGAATTTGCAGCCGCAGGCCTTGGCCACGTAGAAGGGACGCAGGACCGTGTGGAGGGCATTGCCCGCGGTGCGCATGTCGCTGAGATTCAGCTCGATGCCGCAGCCCACCTCTGCCGCCTTGGTAAAGGCTCTTTCCATATCCGTCACGGAGAGCTGCTCCAGCGTGGCGAGATAGTCCGCCATGGATTGGCGGTTCCAGTTGAGGAGACAAGTGGAAAGGTGCGCGATGCCGATCTTGTGAAAGGGCAAGGGCTGCTCCAAAAGGCCCAGCAGCCGCTCTCCCCACAGGCGGGCGCGCGCCTCTATGCTGTCATCTGCTTCGTCAATGGTAAAGCCGGTCATATGCAGGTGTGTGGTGGGAATGATGATAAATTCAAAATCATCAAAGCGGGAGGCGGGACACCCCAGCGTCATGTGCTTATCAAGCTCAGTCTCACAGCCAAAAAGGAACTCCACGCCCTCGGCCTGGGGGAGGGGCTTCGCCTTGCTGATATGCTCAAAATTCTGGGGCTGGTACCACTTGGAGGCACCGGGCACGGCGCTATCCCAGTAGTGGTCGGTGATGCAGATGCGGGAGAGGCCCAGCTCCTTGGCCTTTTCCAGAATATAGCGCTCGTCCTGCACGGGATCGCTGGCGCAGCTGGAAAGGAAGGAATGGATGTGATAATCGTGGTCGATCTGGTATCTCATTTGACTACTCCTTTATATTATGACTTATGATTTCATAATTGCTTCAATAGCGGCGATACAGGCGGCGCGGTAGCCGTTTTTCTCCAAGGCGGTGACACCACGGATGGTGGAGCCGCCGGGAGAGCACACCATATCCTTCAGCACGCCGGGGTGGAGCCCGGTTTCCAGCTGCAGCTTGGCGCTTCCCTTCACCGTCTGGGAAACCAGCTTCATGGCCTTATCCCGAGGCATACCGTAGAGCACGCCCGCGTCGGCAAAGGCCTCAATGAGCAGATCCACAAAGGCGGGGCCGCAGCCCGACAGCGCGCCGCCGATGCCCATCAAATGGGAGGGCAGCGTTTCCACCACGCCGATTTTGGCAAACAGCTCCTTGGCAAAATGCAGTTCCCCGGTGGTGAAGCTGGTGGTTTCCTCAAAAAGAAACATCCCCTCCCCTACCATGGCGGGGGTATTGGGCATGACGAACTGCACCCGCACGTCCTCGGCAAGCAGGGCGCGGTATTTCCCGTAATCCCAGCCAAGAGCGATGGAAAGCAGCGCCTTGCGAGAGAGTGCGTCACCCATGGCTGTCAGTGCCCCCTCTACGTGATAGGGCTTGCAGGCCACTAAAACGATCTCACAGGCCTCGGCCACCGCACGCTCCGAGGAAAGGGCCGTAATGCCCGTTTCTGCGGCCATAGCGGCCAGTCGCTCCGCGTCCGGGTCAAAGGCGCAAATTTCCGTCGCCGGCATGCCGGTGGAGAGAAATCCCCGGCACAGCGCCGTTGCCATATTGCCCATTCCAATAAATCCAAGCTTCATATATCGTTACCTCACGAGTTTTGATGCTTTCATTATAAGCCTTTGTTCCCTTCTTGTCAAGCGTTCCTCTCAAAATTGACACGTGCGACCATAGAAAGGAGCCGGGCTTGATCGACGATCGAGCCCGGCTCCTTTGGAATATACACTTTTTTGCATAAAATCATTCCGCCATCGGCAGCCGCTCGATGATGTATCGCTCCATTTCCCCCTCGTCGAGACCAAGCACGTGGGCACACTCGCTGTACAGCATGTGCTTGGCAAGGCGCTCACTCTCAAGATCCGTCACCGGAAAATGCTTACGGGCGGCAGAAAGCGTCTTCCGTCTTTGATGCACGGTTTTGATCACCTGCACGTAGCCCTCCGGCTTCAAAGTGCCAATGGTGGCGCGGTACAGCTCCCGACGCTGCTTTTCCACGGGAACGGAAAGCGGTTCTATTTCCGGCATGGCGGCGATCAGCGCGGCGATCTCCCCCTCCGTCATCAGTCGGCGCATGGGCACGCGGTCGTTATCCACGGGCGTGTAGATGGTGGAGCTCATAGGATTTTTTACGGGGATCAGCAGATAAAAGGTACGGGAATCGGTTTTGTCATAGGGGGACGGGCCAATGGATTCCACGCGGCAAATACCGTTAGTACCATAGACGATATACTCTCCAATGCAAAACATTTTCCATCCTCCTTGGCTGCATCTATATACATATATTTTACCATAAATGAATTTTTTATGCAAGGGGCATTTTGGATAAAAAGCTGCAAGTCCACTCTCCTTTTTTGCGCAAAAAAGCTTGTTTTACAAAAAATCGCGGCTTGACATTCCGGCAGCGCTATGGTAAAATGGAGCAGAGCAAGCAAGAATTCTGCCTCGCTCATCATTTTATTACACAAAGGAGCTTCTTATGGCAAAAAGAAAAACAAGCAACTCGGCTCTGGCAACGTCACTTTTGTACATCATCATCGGCGTGCTTCTCATCGTATTCCGCTCTCAGACCCTCGGCTGGGCCATCACCGTGGCGGGAGCTGTTTTCGTAGCCTTCGGCATCGTTGATCTGCTGCGCCGAAACTATACCAGCGGCGCTATCAGTCTCGCCATCGGCATTGCTATTCTGGTGCTTGGCCGGCTTGCGGCGCAGGTCGTGCTGCTGGTGATGGGTATTCTCATCGCGGTCAAGGGCCTGGTGGCGCTGATCGAGGCATTGAATCGCAAGAGAAAAAATCTGATGCTGATTCTTTTTGCCATCTTCTCCATCGTGGTCGGCCTGATGCTGGCCTTCGGCAACGGCTTTGACATCATGGTCCTGGTCGTAGGCATCCTGCTCACCATAGACGGCGTGCTGGGCCTTTTCAGCGCAATGAAGAAATAAGAAAAAAAGCGGACGCTGTCGTCCGCTTTTTTTATTGCCATGATCAGTCCTCGTAGCCGTTGGGATTCTGGGACTGCCAGCGCCAGGAGTCACGCACCATGTCTGCCAGGTCGTGGGTGGCCTCCCAGCCCAGCACCTTGCGAGACTTGGCAGGATCCGCATAGCAGGTAGCGATATCGCCGGGGCGACGCTCGGCAATGCGATAGGGCACGGGCACGCCGTTCACCTCACTGAAGGTCTTGACCATATCCAGCACGCTATAGCCGGTGCCGGTGCCAAGATTGAAGACCTCGGCGCCCTTCTTATCAAAATTCAACGCTGCTACGTGACCGCGGGCAAGATCCACCACGTGAATGAAGTCGCGCACACCGGTGCCGTCATGGGTGGGATAATCGTTGCCGAAAACGGCAAGCTCCTTGCGCTTTCCTACGGCCACCTGTGTGATAAAGGGCATCAGATTATTGGGAATGCCATTGGGCATTTCACCGATGGTGCCGCTCTTATGTGCGCCAACGGGGTTGAAATAACGGAGCAGAACCACCTGCATATCGGGATCTGCCACGCAGTAATCCTTCAGGATCACCTCGATCATATACTTGGTCCAGCCGTAGGGGTTGGAGCAGTTGCCGGTAGGACTATCCTCGGTGATAGGGCACTTTTCGGGAGCGCCGTACACGGTAGCGGAGGAGCTGAAGATCAGCTTCTTGCAGCCGGCCTTCTTCATGGCCTTCAAAAGCGTCAGCGTGGAGCCGATATTATTTTCGTAATACTCCACGGGCTTGCTGACCGATTCGCCCACAGCCTTATAGCCTGCGAAATGCACCACAGCGTCGATCTTGTGCTCGGAGAAAATGCGATCCATCGCGGCCGCATCGGCTACGTCCGCCTCGTAGAGAGGAACCTTTTTGCCAATGATCTTTTCCACGCGCGCTACGGACTTGGGGGAGCTGTTGGAAAAGTTATCTACCACCACGACCTCGTGGCCGGCCTCGTGCATTTCTACAATGGTGTGGCTTCCGATGTATCCGGCGCCACCGGTCAATAATACCTTCATAGATCAAACCTCACTTTCACGGCACAGCCGTGTTATTTTATCCTTCTTATTATACCGCGTTTGGAGTCTTCTGTCAATCGGTTTCATAAAAATAGACCCGTGTAAAATCTTTACACGGGTCATATTTTACAGCACCTTGGCGAGGAATCCGCGCAGGCGCTCGCATTGGGGATTTCCAAATACCTCCTCGGGAGTGCCCTGCTCGGCAATGACACCGCCGTCCATAAAGAGCACACGGTCGGCCACCTCACGGGCAAAGCCCATCTCGTGGGTGACGATGACCATGGTCATGCCCTCCTCGGCCAGCTGCTTCATGAGATCCAGCACCTCGCCTACCATCTCGGGGTCAAGCGCGGAGGTGGGCTCGTCAAACAGCATCACTTCGGGGTTCATCGCCAGTGCGCGCACGATGGCGATACGCTGCTTCTGACCACCGGAAAGGGTAGAGGGATACACGTTGGCCTTTTCCTCCAAACCGATGCGCTGCAAAAGCTCAATGGCCCGGGCTCTTGCCTTCTTCACGATCTCCTCCTTGGTGGTGGTGATCTCCACAGGGGTCTTTTTCGTCTTACGGAAAAGGTTGGTAAGGGGCAGGAAGAAATTATGACACTTGGCGCGACGGAGGTTGCGCTTGCCCACGTAAACCGGTGCCAGCATAATATTCTGCAGCACGGTTTTGTTATTGAAAAGGTTGAACTGCTGGAACACCATGCCGATGTGCTCACGGTGAACGTTGATATCCACCTTGACGTCGGCAATATCCACGCCCTGGAAGTAGACCGAACCCTCGCTTGGATCCTCCATACAGTTGAGACAACGCAGGAACGTGGATTTTCCGCTGCCGGAGGGGCCGATGATAGCCACCTTCTCTCCCTCACGGATGACCTCGTCGATATGGTTCAGCACCAGCAGATGGCCGTAACGCTTGGTAAGGCCCTTGGTTTCAATGACGTTGTTCACGTTAGTGTCTTTCATTTTTCGCGAGCCTCCTTTCCATCAGCTTGACCAGCGAAGCGATCGCCGCCACGATCACGATGTACAGCGCCGCCATCACCAGATACGGGATCATATACTCGTAGGTATTGGAGCCCTGATCCTGGAAATACTTGGTGATATCCACCGCGCCCACGTAGCCGACCACGGCGGTCTCCTTGATGAGCGCAATAAACTCGTTACCGAGGGTGGGCAGTATGTTTTTGACAGCCTGGGGCACCACGATCTTCAGCATGGAGACTGAGAAGGGCAAACCAACGACACGTGCTGCCTCCAGCTGACCAACGTCCACGGAATTGATGCCGCCACGCATGATCTCGGAGATATACGCACCGCTGTTGAGACCGAAGATGGTCACACAGGACATAACGGGTGACAGCTTTACGCCAAGCAAAGGCATCAGAATGTAGTAGCCAACCAGCAGCTGCACCACGATGGGCGTGCCGCGGAAAAAGGCCACGTATACGGCGCAGACCTTCTGGGCGTAGCGTACCAGCTTCTGGTAGGGGGGAATCACGCGGATCACGGCGATCAGCGTACCGATCACAAGACCGATCAGCATACCAAGGAGCGCGATGATGCCCGTATTCTTCATGCCCTTCAGCAGATCCTTGTAGCCGCTGTCGGTGATGAAATATTGCTCAAAAAAGCCCCATTTTTTCGCAAAATTAAACCGATGATAGATGGTTGATGCACCCATCACCAGCAAAACGGCCACCGCCGCCAGCACAAGGATATCCATCCAGTGCTTTTTCAAAAATTTAACCATAATTGCTTCCTCTGATGATTTTTTACCGTTCGGGGAAATTCCACAATAACGCAAAACAAGGGGGAGTGCTCCCCCTGTTTTGCGAAACGCTTTAGTTTGCGGCGTTTACCTTTTCAACAATGGACTTGGCAGGACCCTCATCGATCACAACGTACTTGCAGTTGCCATTGATGATGTTCTGTACGGCCAGTGCGCCGGTGTCGTAGCCAACGGTCTCGAAGCCGTAGCCATCAAAGCCCCAGTCAGCATCGCCCTTGCAGTAAAGCATACCGGTGGTGCCGTTCTGCACGCCAACCTTCACGCTCTTGTCAAAGCCCTTCAGAATGACCTCAACGTCAGCGGCGGTCTTGCAGTTATCAAAGGTGGTGTCGTCGGCAGCAACGATCAGCATCTGAGATGCGTTGTAGTAGGACTCGGAGAAATCAAGGATCTCCCTACGCTCATCGCTGACGGTCAGACCGGCGGCGGCAACGTCGCAGATGCCACCCTCAACGGAAACGGCCTCGTCACCCTCGCCGTAGGAGCCACCCTCGGTGGAAACAGCCAGACAAACGGCGTCGAAGGGCATGTTATCAATGTAAAGCTCCTTGCCGAGCTCCTTGGCGAACAGGGACATGATCTCCATATCCACACCGTAGTACTTGTCACCGCTCTTGTACTCGAAGGGCTCGAAGGCGGCGTTGGTAGCTACGATCAGCTGGCTGCCGTCGGTCTTCTTCTCTGCAGCGGAGGTTACGGCAGTGGGCTTGCCATCGCCGAAATACTTGTTGATGATGGACTCGAAGGTGCCGTCACCCTTGATCTTGGTCATAAAGGTGTTCAGCTGAGCGAGCAGCTCGGTGTTGCCCTTGGCAACGGCGAAGGCGTACTCCTCCTCGGTCAGCTTGACGTCGATCACCTTGACAACGTCCTTGTCGGTCTCCTCGGGCTTCTTGCAGGAAGCAAGAGTTGCAACTGCGGTGAGGATCATCAGCAGTGCAAGCGCAAGACTCAGAATCTTTTTCATAATCATATTCCTTTCAAAATGAATAATCTTTTCCCTTTCGGGTGCCTTGCCATTATAGCGCATATTTATGCAAATGTCAAGCGTTTTTTTGAATTTTGTGAATCATTACACATTCCGGGGGGCAATTTTGCAACATATTGTACATTTTGGGTAGCATTTTTGCGAGTTTTGTTCAAAAAATCTCCGCCGCGTATGTTCACAAACAATATGCGGCGGAGATTTCACAGTTTGCAGACGGAGCCGGGGCGTTTTTTTATACGCAATATTCACAAAATATACATAGTTTGCGAATATTCAGAGCGCACCCGCAATCACGCTGGCGGTGTCATCGGCACAGCGGTCGGCATCCACGGTCAGATCGCAAAGCTCCTCGTTGCGATACTCGTCGTCAAGTGAGAGAATGCGGCAGGTCATATCATCCGGAGAAAGCTCCCGGGTGACGATATCCCGGATCACGTGATACCGTTTCCGGCGGAGAAATACCAGCAGCGCCCGCTGGCGGTATCGGTTTTTGAGGGTCAACGCGCCGCAGATATCAATGGGGATCACGGCGATCCTTCCCTTCTCCACGATCCGGTCGATCTCTGCGGCCTCCGTGCCGAAATGATGGCCGCTATAGACCGTGGTCTCCAGAAATCTGCCGGACTCCGCCTCGGCAATAAAGGTGGCCTCGTCAAGGAACCGGTAGCAGTCGTCCTCCTCGTCCGTGCGGCGCGGACGAGTGGTGGTGGTGACGGGCTTTTCCATGCCGTGGGCTGTTGTCAGGGCCCTGGCCACGGCATTTTTGCCGCTTCCGGTGGGGCCGACAAGACAGAGCACGCCACCCGCGCGAAGACTGGGACGCTCCTCTGTATAAGCCTGTCGGATCATGCCCACCAGATGCAAAAAATCCTCGTAGGAGTTGACGGAAAGCAGACCGGAAAGATGCGTGTTCCAGGGCTTGCGGAACAGGACGGGATAAGTGGCGGGAGTGCGGGTGATATTGTGCGCACCGTCATCCAGCAAAATATCCAGACTCACCATATCCTTGCGGGTGCCGATGAGAATGTGCTCCGGGGGGATCTCCGGGAAATCCCGCACCAGCCGCTCTGCCCGCGCCGACATACAGGCGGGGGGTACGGCGGTGACAAAAAAGACGTCTGCTACGGCGGAAAGCTGACGGACGAAATCGGCCGCTCCCGGCAGCACGGGCTGTGCCGCCACAAAATCGGGATCGGAAAAATACCGCAGGCGGTGATCCACACGGCTGTATCCCTCACCCCAGCCCTTGATGTCATATATGGTCAGCGGCGGGCAGATTCCCTCCTCCGCGTTCAAGCGCTCCAAGGCGTAAGCGTTACAATCATAAAGAATGTCGTCCACGTCAAGACCGATGCGCAGCTTGTATTTTTTCATAATTACCTCTTTGCTTGGATATTCTGTATTTAGTATAGCATAAATTTGAGGGCGACGCAAGAGGGCCGCAGGGCTTTCCCGGACTTTTTTACACGGGCAATAATTTTTTTGAAAAAAATGCAAAAAAGGTGTTGACAAACCCATCCTGTTGTGGTATAATATCGAAGCGCCCAAAATTGGGTGTTCATCTGGCGGATTAGCTCAGTTGGCTAGAGCGTCCGGTTCATACCCGGCAGGTCGTTGGTTCAAATCCGACATCCGCTACCAGGCCCGTTGGTCAAGAGGTTAAGACACCGCCCTTTCACGGCAGTAACATGGGTTCGATTCCCGTACGGGTCACCATGTAAAAAGCCCCCTCGCAAATGTGAGGGGGCTTTTTACATGGCGGCTCGTTTCGCAGAAACGAGCCCTGCAAGATGCCGCTGACCTGTGGAAATTGTAGTTCTGTGGCGCATCTTGCCCCTTGGCGGCAAGCCGCCAAGGAATTCGATAGCCGCGAAGCGGCGTCCCGTACGGGTCACTCGGTGCCGACGCAGCGCGTGGGAATTCGCCCCAACGGGGCGAAATTCCCGTACTTTTACCTTGCCCCCTCATTCGAGGGGGCTTTTTACATGGCGGCTCGTTTCGCAGAAACGAGCCCTGCAAGATGCCGCTGATCTTTTGTAGTTGAAGTTCTACAGTGCATCTTGCTATTTGGCGGCGTAGCCGACAAATGGATCGATAGCCGCGAAGCGGCGTCCCGTACGGGTCACTCGGTGCCGGCACAGCGCGTAGAATTTCGCCCCAACGGGGCGAAATTCCCGTGCTTTTTCCATCCCCCCTCGCAAATGCGAGGGGGCTTTTTACATGGCGGCTCGTTTCGCAGAAACGAGCCCTGCAAGATGCCGCTGATCTTTGGAGCCTGAAGCCCTATGGCGCATCTTGCCCCTTGGCGGCTTGCCGCCAAGGAATTCGATAGCCGCGAAGCGGCGTCCCGTACGGGTCACCTATGCCCTTTCACGCAAAATTCAAGCAGTTGACAACCCCTTCCTTTTGCATTATAATAAGGAAGATGATGAAAGAATCCCCTCGACACAGACCGCCGTCGGAAAGGAGCTTGCCGTGAAGGAAGCACAACGTAATTTGGAAAAGCTGGGCTATATCGTCCGCACGTTTGAAACAAAAGAGGCCGCCGCGGATTATCTTGACGCGCAGATCGATGGCAAGATCGTAGGTCTTGGCGGTTCCGTCACGCTGATGGAGCTGGGGGTTTACGACCGCTTACAGGCACACAACACCGTATTCTGGCACCTACCGCTGACGGAGCGGGCGGAGATCGCCCAAGCGAGGCTTGCCGCCTCCCGCGCGGAGGTTTACGTCACCTCTGCCAACGCCTTGAGCATAATGGGAGAGATCGTCAACATCGACAATACCGGCAACCGCGTGGCTGCCGCCACCTTTGGGTGCGAAAAAGTATATTTTGTGATTGGTAAAAACAAGCTCTGCCCCACTCTGGAGGCTGCCATTCACCGCGCCCGCAACGTAGCCGCTCCCCAAAACGCCCGTCGGTTGGGACTTGCGACGCCCTGTGCCGCCAACGCGGATCGCTGCTATGATTGCGACAGCCCCCAGCGCATCTGCCGGAATCTTTCTGTCTTTTGGAAAAGGCCCACGGGCTGCGACTATGAGGTGCTTCTCATTGCGGAGGAGCTTGGATTTTAAGCCTACAAATAAAAAAACGGAGAAGCAAGCGCTTCTCCGTTTTTGACTTTACAGAATCAGAGCCCTGCCTTTTCGAGCAGCGCCTCGGCTTCCTCGATCAGAGAAAGGGTATTTTCGGAAATAGACATCCTGCCGGAGGCGGCAACGGCGGCCTCACGGTTCTTCTCCAGCTCGCCGGGGTACAGCACAGGGCGGGCGGGATCGATGGGCGTTGCGCCCTTCAGCTCCTCGATCATCTTCTCCATAGTAGCGTTGTAGGTATCCATATCCTGCAGCTTGGAGATATCCAGGGCCATAATGAAGTGACCGGTATTGCCGGGCACCTCGGGGGTCATGGTCCAGGCGTTGACGTTCTTAAGGATGTTTGCACCGGACATGACGGCGCCCATGATCTCAACCATCAGCGCAAGACCGTAGCCCTTGTGGCCTGCGATGGGCGTCAGCACGGCCTTGCCCTTGCAGTAGTCGTTGGGGTCGGTGGTGGGCTGGCCGTCCTCCTTGCGAATGGCCCAGTCAGCGGGCATGGGCAGACCCTTATCGCGCAGATCCAGGATCTTCATATCGGAAACGGCACTGAAGGCAACGTCATACAGCACCTTGCCGTACTTGCCTGCGGGTGCGGCGTAGGAAAAGGGGTTGTTGCCAATGCCGGTGCTGCGTGCACCGGTGGGAGCAACCATGGGGTTGCCGTTACTCATGCACATGCCGAAGAAGCCCTCGTCGGCGCACATAGCGGCGTAGTAGCCCACAGCACCGCAATGATGGCTGCCGCGCACGTTCACGATGCCGATGCCGGTCTCCTTGGCCTTGGCAATGGCGATCTTGGTGGCCTTGTAAGCGGTGGGGATGCCCAGCGCCTCGTTGCCGTCCACCATAGCCCAAGAGGGGCTGTCAAAGAGCACAGTCAGGTCGGCATCCTTCTTCATACCGCCACCAAGCAGCGCCTTTACGTAGTTTCTGGTGCGGAGAAAGCCGTGAGAAAATACGCCACGGATCTCGGTGGTAGCCAGCACCTCGGTCATAATATCCGCATCCTCGTCGGAAAGGCCGACGCGCTTATAAATGCCGTGGATGCGCTCCTTCAGTTCTTTTACGGAAAATTCGATCATGGTAGTTGTTCCTTTCTTAATTCAAAGCGTTTTTCAAGGGTCTGCCCTCGAAATAGTCGATCACGTTACCCAGCACCTCGGTCAACAAATTCGCCTTGGCCTCCACAGAGCACCACGCCACATGAGGAGTGAGAATCACGTTCTCCATGGAGCGTAAGGGATGATCCTCCGCAAAGGGCTCCCTTTCGAACACGTCCAGTGCCGCACCGGCGATGTGACCGGACTGAAGAGCCTTCACCAGTGCCGCCTCGTCGATAAGACCGCCACGGGAGGTGTTGACCAAAAGAACTCCCGGCTTCATTTTGGCAATGAGTGCCTCGTTTACCATATGGTGCGTCTCCTTGGTGAGGGGGGCGTTCAGGGTAATGATGTCTGCCGTTTCCACCAGCTCCTCCAGTGTAACGGGGCGCACACCCAGCTCCTTTGCGGTTTCCTCATTCAGATAGGGATCGTACACCATCATTTCCATATCAAAGCCGCGCAGCATCGTAACCACCCAGCGGGCAATGCGACCAAAGCCCACCACGCCAAGACGCTGAACGGACAGACGATGCGCCGTGCGCATACCGACCTGCCTCCAGTTGTTCTCGGACTTGATGCGGCGATCGTACTGCGGGATGGAGCGGGACAGCGCCAGAATCAGCGCCACCGTATGCTCGGCCACGTCATAAGTGCCGTAGGTGGGGCAATTGCAAACCGTCACACCGTGCGCGGTAGCGGCGGCAAGATCCACGGTATCGATACCGATACCGTAGCGGGAAAGCAGCTTCAGGTCGGGCATTTTGGAAAACTGTGCCTCGTCAAAGCGGACGCTCGTGAAGATAGCGGCGGCACAGCCCTCTCCCGCCTTGGCGATCTCAAACGGATCCTTCGAATCGCAGAATACCGTTTCGATGCCGTGAGCGGCAAGCTCACTTCGATAAATAGGGGTTTCCTTCGCTAACACCAGTGTCTTTTTCATGGCTTACTCCTTCATTCAGTGCGTCGATGCCCTTGGCGATCTGCTTCAGACCCTTGAGCAAGCACTCCAGCTCGGAGCCGGTCCAGAAAATGTTCATGCCCTCGCCGTACCATCTCTCGCACTCGGCGAGATTATTCATGAACATACCGATAGACATCTTGTGCGCCTGGCAGACGGTGATCACCTTTCTGATGCAGGTGATCAGACGCTCGTCGTCAAACTTGAGGGGACAGCCGCAGGCGATGGACATATCGGCAGGGCCGATGATGATGCCGGCGATCTCGTGGCCGTACTTGGTAAGGATCTCGTCCAGCAGATCTGCACCCTTGGGGGACTCGATCTGGATGAAAATGAGACGCTTTCTGTTAAACTCCTCAATGCTGTCACCCCGCAGACAAGCGCGGCCGCCGCAGCCCTTTTTGCCAACGGGCGGGAAGCGCATGGAGCTGATGGCAGTTTCTACCTGCTCCAGGCTCTCAGTTCTGGGTACCAGAATACCGTCACAGCCCTGGTCGATGGCCTTGGAAATGCAGTGATACTCGCAGTCCTGAATACGGGCAATGACGGGGAAGCTCTTGCCGTTGCAGGCTACGGCGAAATCACCGATATTCTCGGGGCAAAAGGCACCGTGCTCCATATCCACAATGAGAAAATCGGCACCGGAGGCGGCGTACATCGGGGCAAACAGAGGGGAGGAAACCTGGCCCATATAGGCAGCAAAGATCTTCTCTCGATTGGCTAATTTCAAAAGCAGCTTGTCGGTAGAGGTAGAAGGCATAACGTTTTCTCCTTAAAATCATAAGACTTGCGCGTCGATTTTTATCGGCGGCTTGTGTCCATTATATCACTTTTTTTGCCGAAATCTATTGACTTTTTAGACTTTATATAGTATATTTAGGACAAAGAGAAAGGAGGATCGCCATGAATACTACCACCCCTGCCCCTTCCCCCGTATTTGACACGGTAGAAAAGGTGCAGCGCCAAGGTGAGCTTGGTCGCCATCCTCACAAGGTAGCGGAGCTTTTCGTTTGTATTGGCGGCAGCGCCATTGATACCGTCAACTCCTTTAACAGCACCGTTTCCCCCGGTGACGTTTACGTACTGACCCGAGACGTGATCCACGCCCAGACCTATATGGGCAGCTTCCGCTGCTGCATCTTCAAATTTAATATGCAGCGCCTGCTGGAGCGCGCAGCCGACGCGCATCTGGCGGAAAAGCCAGGCTTCCAGGAGCTGTTTATCAACGATGTGCGCGAACGAAAAAAGGGCGTCCCCGTCCCCAATCTTTGCATCGATGCCGGCACCGTGCGCTACGTGGAGCAAATCGCGGATATGATGAAGGACGAAAGCGATCCGGATATTTTGGACATTTTATTTCTTTCTCTGGTGGCGCTGCTCTCCACCCGCTGCAACAGGAAACGCAGCACGGAGGCGCAGCCGATCCCCCGCGATATTGCCGAGGTGGCCTTTTACATTGAGCAAAATTTCGACAAGCCCTTGACGTTAGAAAATCTCTCGCTGCAATGCCACTATTCCCAGCGTCATTTTGCGCGGCTGATGCGGGAGCATTACGGCATGTCGCCCATGGCGTATCTTGACGCGGTGCGCATGAAAAACGCCTGCGATCTGCTGCTGCGCACCACCCACAGCGTCGTACAGATTGCGCGGCTCTGCGGCTTTGAGGACAACAATCTCTTTTCCCGCCATTTCCGCGCGGCAATGGGCGTTTCCCCCACGGTATACCGACAGGAAAACCGCAATCTGATGCGGGTGCCGACCCTTACCGACGTGGATATCATCAACGATGGTGAATAAAAAAAGAGCAGCGCTGCATCAAATTGATGCAGCGCTGCTCTTTTCAGCGTAACAGCTCTTCGGCGCAGCGCACGGCCTCCATCGCATCTCTGGCGTAGCGATCCGCACCGATGCTGTCGGCATATTCCTGGGTCAGCACCGCGCCACCTACCATCACCCGACACCAAGGAGCCTCCTTCCGCAGCAGAGCGATCGTCTCGGCCATAGCGGGCACGGTAGTGGTCATGAGGGCGCTGAGACCAACCAGCGGAGCGTGCAAACGCACGGCCTCCCGCGCCACAGCCTCCGGCGCTACGTCCTTGCCGAGATCCACCACGGCAAAGCCGTAGTTCTCCAGCAGAAGCTTCACGATATTTTTACCGATATCGTGAATATCCCCCTTGACGGTGGCGATTATCACGGTTTTTCCCCGGGGGCTGGCGCTTCCCTGCACCGCTCCCTTGATCACCTCAAAGGCGGCCTTGGCGGCCTCGGCGCTCATCAATAGCTGAGGCAAAAATACCCGTTTTTCCTCAAAGCCCACGCCCACCGCGTTCAGCGCCGGAATGAGCTCCTGCTCCACCAGCGAAAGAGGCGGCTCGGTTTTCAGTAGCTCCGCCGTCAGCGCAGCGGCGCGCTCCCGCAGTCCCTTGACCACCGCCTCCTGAAGACGAGAGGCGTTTTCCGATACCGTTTTGGGGGTAACGGGGACTGCCGTCGTTGTTTGCGTGGCGGGAAGCGTCTCGGAGAACGCAATAAAATCCGCGCAATTTTCATCCAATCCCGCCAGCGCCCGATAGGCGTGGTAGGTCTTCATCATTTCGGCGGAATGAGGGTTCATGATGGCGGCAGAAAGTCCGGCGGTGAGCGCCATCGCAAAATACGTGCTGTTGACGGCGTCTCTTGCCGGCAAGCCGAAGGACACGTTGGACACACCAAGAGAGGTGTGGCACCCCAGCTCCTCCCGGATCATCCGTACCGCACGCAGGGTCTCCTTGGCAGCGGTGCTGTCGGCGCTGACCGTCAAGGCCAATGGATCAAAGATCAGATCCTTTTTGGCGATGCCGTAGTGCTCCGCCTCCCGGAGAATGCGCCGGGCGATCTCCACCCGTGCCTCGGCGCTGGCGGGAATGCCGGATTCATCCAGGGTCAGCGCCACCACCACGCCGCCGTATTTCTTGGCCAAGGGGAAGACGGTCTCCATGCTCTCCCGCTTGCCATTGACCGAGTTCAGCATCGGCTTGCCGTTATATATACGCAGCGCCCGTTCCATGGCCACGGGATCGGAGGTGTCCAACTGCAGGGGCAGATCCAGCACAGCCTGCAGCTCGGTGACGGCGGCGGTCAGCATGGCGGGCTCGTCGATCTCGGGCAGACCCACGTTCACGTCCAGAACCTGCACGCCCCGCTCCTGCTCGGCAATGCCCTCCTGCAGAATATAGTCCATATCCCCCGCGCGCAGCGCCTCCTTGAAGCGCTTTTTGCCCGTGGGATTGATGCGCTCGCCAATGAGGATCGGCTCACGGTCAAATACCACCGCGTGGGTATAGGAGCTGATGACGGTTCTTTGCTTATGGTCGATGGGCTGCGGCTGCAAGCCTCTCGCCGCCGCGGCAAGCGCCGCGATATAGTCCGGCGTGGTGCCGCAGCAGCCGCCCGCACCACGCACGCCGCAGCCAAGCAGCGCCGCCACCTCACCGGCAAATTCCGTCGGGGCGACGTCATACACGGTTTTACCCTCTATCACGCGAGGCAGTCCCGCATTGGGCTTGAAAAAGACGGGAACCGAGGCCACCCGCAGATATTCCTCCACCACGGGGCGCAGCGCCTTGGGGCCAAGGGAGCAGTTGACGCCTACGGCGTCCGCGCCGAGGCCCTCCAGCATTGCCACCATAGCCTCGGGAGTGGCGCCGGTCATCAACTTGCCATCTGCGCCGTAGGCGTTGGAGACAAGCACCGGAAGGGTACTGTTTTCCTTGGCAGCCAGCAGCGCGGCCTTGGTCTCGTAGCTATCGTTCATGGTCTCAATAAAAATGAGATCAACACCGTATTTGACGCCAAGTCGCACCGTTTCGGCAAAAATGCCCACCGCAGCCTCAAAATCCAGGTCGCCGTAGGGCTTCAGCATCCGTCCCGTGGGGCCGATGTCCAGCGCCACGAATTTCGATTGCGCACCGGTGCTTTCTGCGGCGGCGCGACGGGCGTTTGCCACGGCAGCGGAGATGACATTTTCGAGCTCTGCCGCGTCAAATTTGAGAGAATTTGCCCCGAAGGTGTTGGTGTTCACCACGTGACTGCCCGCGTCGTAATAGCGACGGTGGATCTCCACGATCACATCGGGATGGGTAAGGCTCCAGCGCTCCGGCAGCTCGCCGGGCTGCAGCCCCCGGGCTTGCAGCAGCGTGCCCATGCCGCCGTCCAACAGGAAAATATGCTCTTTGAGAAAGGCTTTGAAATTCATACGTTCTCCTTATATATACCAACAATAGCCGTCACAGATTTGGCAGGTGACATCAAAAGACTTTCGTTCAACGCGAGGCCGATCTTGCGAGGCGCATCCAAAAGCGCTATCAGCTCTCGCTGCGCCGCCAGCGGCAGCTTGCCATAGCCGGGACTGAAGCGCGGCAAGGCGGCAAGCCCCTCTCTGTCCTTTTCCACAGCGAGCTCGGCGCAAAACGCATCGCAAAGCGCCTCGATCCGCTCGCTGCCAAGGGCGTCCAGCAAAAGTGACTTGGAGGGCTGCGTGCGGCTGTAGCGAGCGATCAGCCGATCCATCTCTACACCTACCGTGGCAGCAAATAGCATAACGCTATGACAGCCGGTCACGCGCTCCTCAATAACAGCCCGCGCCTCGGGGGCAAAGCAGGTAAGCGGCAGCGGCAGCTCCAGATACGCCACGCGGTACTGCAGGCGCGGCATCGCCTCGGCAATACACTCCTCCAGCAAAAGCGACAGCCTCTCCTCCACGTCCGCTCCCCGGTGCCCGGCATAGCGCCATACTTCCCGGCGGTCAACGGGAGGCGCGGAGAAGCTTCTGACCATCATCGCCATCAGCTGAGAATATCCGAAAGATTGCGGAGGATGGCCGCCGCAACGTCGGGCTTGTTCATAGAATACACGTGCACGTTCCGGATACCGTTGGCAAACAGGTCAATGATCTGATCCGTGGCGTAGGCAATGCCTGCCTGCTTCATGGCGGCGGGGGAGGTGCCGAACTTGTCCACCAGCGCCTTGAAGCGCTGGGGCATCAGGGAGCCCGACAGCTTGATGGCACGCTCCACCTGGTTGCCGTTGGTGATAGGCATGATACCCGGCATCACGGGCACGGTCAGCCCCGCCTCGCGGATCTTATAAAGGAAATTGTAGAACAAATTGTTATCGAAAAACATCTGCGTGGTGAGAAAATCACATCCCGCGTCCACCTTTTCCTTCAGATGGCGGATGTCCTCCTTCTGGTTGGCGCTTTCGGGATGCACCTCCGGATAACAGGCGCCA
>JAFTQT010000144.1 GCA_017462615.1 Clostridia bacterium
AGTGCCCATGGAATCGTCCACGTAAATAAGGCTTTGGTCTCTGTCCTTACTCATCTCCTCGGACACGTCCATCATGGCCGACAGCATGGACTGGTAATCCTGCGTATGCTTCTGAATGGTGAGGGGGTAGGTGGAAAGGGTATCCTCCTGCACAGCGGCAATGAAGAGATTGACGCCGTTGGACAGCGCCAGGATCAGCGCGATGCCGATGATGCCGATGCTGCCCGCCACCGACACCAGCATGGTGCGGGTCTTTTTGGTCAGCAGGTTATTGAAGGAAAGGGACAGAGCCGTCAGGAACGACATGGACCTCTTGCCCTTCTTGACCTCCTTGTGGGGAGCGGGCTGCTCCTCCGGGGACGCGGGCTCTGTGGCGGCGGGTGCCTCTACGGTACCGGCCACGTAGGGATTGGTATCCTCGATCACCTTGCCGTCCAACACACGGATGATGCGGGAGGAATACGCCTCGGCCAGCTCCGGGTTATGGGTGACCATGATGATGAGCTTATCCTTGGAGATGCTCTTCAGGATCTCCATGATCTGCACGCTGGTGGCCGTATCAAGAGCACCGGTGGGCTCGTCTGCCAGAATGATCTCCGGGTCGTTAACGAGGGCTCTGGCAATGGCCACGCGCTGCATCTGACCGCCGGAAAGCTGGTTGGGCTTTTTGTGGATCTGATCGCCAAGCCCCACCTGGGTCAGCGCCTCCACGGCACGGCGACGCCGCTCCTCACGGGAAACGCCCGACAGGGTCAAGGCCAGCTCCACGTTGGAAAGCACCGTCTGGTGCATAATGAGGTTATAGCTTTGAAAGACGAAACCGATGGAGTGATTGCGATAGGTATCCCAATCCGCGTCCCGGAACTCCTTGGTGGAGCGCCCGCCGATCACCAGATCACCGCTGTCGTAGCGGTCGAGACCGCCGATAACGTTGAGCAGCGTGGTCTTGCCACAGCCGGAGGGGCCGAGGATGGATACAAACTCGTGCTCTCTGAAATCAATGCTGACACCGCGCAGCGCCGTCACCACCGTGTCGCCCGCCGTGTAATTTTTCACAATATCGTAAAGCGAAAGCACAATATCCGCCTCCTTTTTAAGAAAATGATATTTTATTATAAAGCATAATTGTGACGGAACTATGAAATCTGTTGCTTTTTTTGAAATTTTTTTCTGCCAAAGCCGTCTTTTTTCTGCCGTCGGCGTCGGATCATGTCAAAAATCGACGAATATACCACCAAATGCCAAGAGCGGCGGAGAGAAGACCGCTGACCACGCCCGCGTGGGCAGCGGCCCGGTTGGGCATATCCGTCGGCGGCAGCTCACCCGTGGGGGGCAGTGGCTCCGGCAGACCCTCGGGCAGCTCCTCCGGTGCCATGGTGGGCGGCAGCGCCTCCGGTGCGCCTCCTGGCAGCTCCTCCGGCGCACTTTCCTCCGGGGGAGTCACGGCAGGAGGCATCTCCGGCTCCGGAGGAATGACCTCATAAACGGCAGTAAGCGCCAGATCTCCCGCGGGCAGCGTCGCGCCCGTCTCGTAGGTGTGCCCGTGGGCATCCGCCCAATGGAGAAAGCGACTGCCGGCGATCTCCGGTGCCGCGCTTGCCGTCAGTGAGGAAAAGCTGAAGCACTCCACCTCCCATTTTTCACCCGCCGCCGCATACGTGACCGTATACCGCAAGGGGGAAACGAAATCCGCGTAATCAAGGGAAATATAAGCCGTGCCACCGTTGTAGCTGATCCTTCCCCACCCTGCCTCGATCCCGGCCACCGTCACCACCTGCCCAAGGGAAAGGCTCCCCAGCTTTTGGAAGGACGTGCCCGCTCCGGCGCGCACGTTGACGAAGCCGTTGGTCACCACGTAAAAGCCGGCGACCTTATCCTCCATGGCAAGGGCGTTTTTTTCCAGGCGCTCCCCCTCATAGCGGGGCTTGCCGTAGCCCACGATGTAGGTGTCCGACAGGGCGTAATCGTGGGCGGCCACCCGGTTGGAGGAGTTCCCTTCTACCGTATAGACCCGCCCGCCCTTCACGTAGCGCACCACGCCCACGTGATCCGAGGCACGCCCCGCCCCCGCTGAGCGGAAGAAGATGAGATCACCGGGCTTTGGCGTATAGCCGGAGGCGCGACTGCTGTATTGCCCTGCCTCCCGCAGGTGCGCCAGCCACAGGGAGCAGCTGGAAAAGCCGCCGCCGGCGCTGTCACCGGCCCCCGCCACCCGCAAGCACCAGGAGGCAAACACCGCGCACCAGGCGTAGCCATAGGTACCGTCCACCTTGCCGAAGGCGCGGCCGTATTCGGTGTAATTGCCGGAGCCCGTGCCCTTCCCGTGCAGCTCCTTGGTACCGTTTCCCTCGTGGTAGCCAAGCTGGGAAAGGGCAGCTGCCACCGTGTCAAAGGCCTCATCCCCGGTTTCGGTCAGCTGTGTGAGATTTTTGTGATATGTAGAATTGCGGTATGACCCCGTTGCCGTGTAGGGCAGCGTCAGCGCTGCGGCAGGCAGTGCCGTTCCCATCAAAAGAAACGCCGCTCCCGTGGCGGCTATGAATCGTTTCATCTTCTTTCCCTCCCTTCAGAAATCCCTTTTATTGTAGCATATCCCTTTTCTCTTTTCCACAGGTAATATCTGGCTCCATCAATGAAAAATGAATTTTCACAAAGAAATCATTTGACATTTGGCGCACTTTGTTATACAATAGTAAAAAAGATTTTTTAAGACAGAGGAGTATATCATATGACAAAGATATATACGATCGGTATCGACTACGGAACCCTTTCCGGCCGCGCCGTGCTGGTGGACACCAGAGACGGTCGGGAGCTGGCCACCACCGCCATGGACTACCCCCACGGGGTGATGGATACGGTGCTGGCCGCCTCCGGCGCACCGCTGCCCCCGGACTTTGCCCTGCAGGATCCTGCAGATTATCTGTTGGTACTCCGCCACATCATTCCCGAGGTGCTGGAGAAGGCCGCCGTTTCCCCCGAGGAGGTTGCCGGTCTTTGCATTGATTTCACCTGCTGCACCGTGCTGCCCATCCGCGCGGACGGCACGCCCCTTTGCTTTGAGGAAGCGTACAAGAAAAATCCCCACGCCTACGTAAAGCTCTGGAAGCACCACGCGGCACAGCCTCACGCCGACCGCATGACCAAAATAGCCGCCGAACGGGGCGAGAAATGGCTCCCTGACTGCGGCGGCACGGTGTCCAGCGAATACCTGTTCCCCAAGCTCTACCAGGTGCTGGAAGAGGCACCCGAGGTCTGGCAGGATGCCTATACCTTTATGGAGGCCGGTGACTGGCTCACCGCGCAGCTCACCGGAAAGTACGTGCGGGGCTATCAGTTCGCCGCCTTCAAGAGCCATTACAGTAAAACCGAGGGCTACCCCTCCGAGGAGTATTTTGCCGCCGTGGACCAGCGGCTGCGCTTTGTGGTGCGGGACAAGCTTCCCTTCCCCGTGGTGCCCGCCGGCACCGCCGTGGGCACCGTGACCCCCGAGGCCGCCGCCTCCTTCGGCCTTTCCGTCGACACCATGGTCGCCTCCGCCACACCGGACGGCCACGTGGCCGCCTGTGCGCTGGATACCTGCAAGGCCGGTGATGCGGTGGCCGTTATGGGCACCTCCGCGCCCTTTTACGTGCTGACCGAGGAGAAGAAGGACGTGCCCGGCGTGTGCGGCACGGTGGTGGACGGCGTGGTGCCGGGCCTGGTGGGCTACGAGGCGGGGCTTTGTTGCTTCGGTGACCATTTCGCCTACGCGGCACAGCAGCTGACCTCCCCCGATTACGTGAAGGAGGCCGCAGAGCGAGGCATCCCCATGCTGAAGCTCCTCATTGAAAAGGCCGCCGCCAAAAAGCCCGGTGAGGCGGGCGTCATTGCCCTCAACTGGTGGAACGGCAACCGCAGCACCCTGGTAGATTCCGACCTTTCCGGCCTTTTCGTGGGCATGACCCTGCAGACCCGCCCCGAGGATCTGATGCGCGCCCTCATTGAGGCCACGGCCTTCGGCACCCGCAACGTCTTTGAAAACTTTGCCCGCCACGGCGTGCACGCAGCGGGGCTGGTAGCCTCCGGCGGCATTGCCCGGAAGGACCCCTTCACCATGCAGCTGTTTGCCGACGTGCTCCGTATGGAGATCCGCATTGCCGAAACCACCCAGGCCCCCGCCACAGGCGCCGCCGTCAACGCCGCCGTAGCAGCGGGGATCTATCCCACGCTGCCCGTGGCCATTCACGCCATGTCCCGGATCAGCGATACCGTTTACCGTCCAAATGAGGAAAACGCGCAGATCTACGACCTGCTCTACCGCGAATACAAAAAGCTGCACGACTACTTCGGCCGTGGCGAAAACAACGTGATGAAGGAGCTGCGCCGCATCCGCGCCGCCGCAAAGGAGATCTGACATGGCAAGACCGAGAAAAAGCTATACCCTATGGATCGCAGGGGCTCTGCTGCGCGTGCTGGTGGGCTGCGTGATCCTTGCCATCGTGCTGCTGCTGCTCTGGCGGGTGTTCCTCTCCGGACGCCTGCCCAAAAGCATGAAGTCCATCGCCCCCAACGAGAGCCTGGCCGCCGCTTATGCGGAAAAGTGCGAGGCGCTGGTACTGTTTGACCAGGTGCAAGGCACCGTCACCCGTAACGAGGAAAGCTACGGCTACTTCGGCGTGCCCCGCTTCGTCTTTATCCCCGACGCCAAGCAGCTGCAGCTGGTGTTCCGCTACAACAACAGCACCCTCAAGGCGGTGGCAAGGGATCTGGAGCTTGCCGAGGCGCTGCCCCGGGGCGAGGAGCTCTTTGATGTCTCGCTGGTGCTGCGCCGGGACCTGACCCCCGATGATCTCACCGACAACACCGACGACAGCGCCACCATCAGCCGGGAGCGCTATCATCCCACGCTGACCGCGGTGGACACCACGGCGCTGTACACCTACTTCCTCTATACCTTTGAGGGTGTGGAGCTCACCGACGATACCATCGTCGGCTATATCGACATCTACTACGGCCTCACGCCGGATTACGGGGAATCCCCCATGGCCGATCTGCGGCTCTACCACCGGGATGACCCAAGGCGCGAGCTGCAGCTGACGGGCAAGGAAGAAAAGGCGCTGGCTGCCTTTGGCAAATAAGGAGGGCGCCATGTACGACTACCGCCCGCCCCGCAGGCCCAAAAAAGCAGCCCTCCTGGTGTTGATCCTGCTTTTCGCCTCCACCACCGCCCTTGGCGTGTCCGCTCTGGCGCCGCCCTTGCCCCGCCTTTGGCAATGCGTGGGACTGCTGCTGCTTATCCCCGCCATACAGTTGGTCTCTCGCTACTTTTTGCTGCAATATCTGTACCGTTTGCGGCCAAATGCGGATGGAGGGGTGGATTTTGAGGTCTATACCTACCGCCGCGGCGACCGCATGCAGCTGGTCTGCCGGGTGGCACTCTCCGAGATGGTGCGCATCACCCCCATTGGCAAAAAAAGCGCCGATCGCCCCGCCGGCGTCAGACGCTTTTCCTACCTGCCCGACCTCGCTCCCGCCGGCGCGGTGGTGATCTCGGTGAAAAATGCCGACGGCGACTCCGAGATCGTCGTTTTGCCCGACGAGGGCATGCTTTCTCTGCTCCGGCAAGGCATCCAGCCGCCGGAGCTCTTCGATCCCGCTCAAAAATATTAAAAATACCGGTGTTTTTTCAAAGAATACCGGTAGATTTTTAGAAATGCGTATTCTATAATAAAAGTGCACCATGCAAGGCATCCCCATTCTATCAAAGAAAGGAATTTTTATGATGAACGCCAATCATTGGATCAGATGCTCAACCGACCTCGGCAGCGCCTCCTGCACCTTTCAAAAGGAAATTACCCCCAAAACGGGGCTGAAAAACGCCACGCTTTCGGTTTCCTCCGTGGGCCTTTTTGAGGCACGGCTCAACGGCTGCAAGCTGGGCACCGCCGTGCTGACCCCCGGCTACACCCAGTACCACCACCGCACCCAGTACATGACCTATGACATCACCGCTCTGCTGGGTGACAAAAACACCCTGGCCATTACCGTAGGCCCCGGCTGGGCCGTTGGCCGCCTGGCCTTCAAGGATGGCATCCACACCTACAGCGACCACTGCGCCGCCACCGCGGAGCTCGTTCTCACCTACGCCGACGGCGCCACCGAAACCGTCGTCACCGACGAGAGCTGGCAGGTCTTTACCTCCCATATTCTCCATTCGGATATCTACAACGGTGAGACCGTGGATCTCACCGCCGAGATCAAGCCCCTGGGCTTTGCCGTGAAGGACGAGACCGCCGCCAAGGAGTTCCCTCTCGTGCCCCAGCAGGGCGAGGACATTGTGGAAAACGAGCGCCTTGCCCCCGTGGAGCTGATCGTCACCCCCAAGGGCGAGCGGGTCATTGACTTCGGCCAGAATCTGACGGGCTACGTGGAGATCCGCATCAAGGCCGCGAGAGGTGAGCGTATCCTGCTTTCCCACGGCGAGGTGCTGGACGCCGAGGGCAATTTCTACAACGCCAACTACCGCTCCGCTACCAACCGCATCGAATACGTCTGCGACGGCGGCGAAAACCTCTTCAAGCCCACCTTCTCCTTCCAGGGCTTCCGCTACGTGCGCCTGGATAGCTACCCCGACGTGGAGATCAATTTCGATGACATCCGCGCCATTGCCGTACATTCCGACCTGCGCCGCACCGGCTACATCAAATGCGGCAACGAAAAGATCAACCAGCTCTATCACAACACCATTTGGGGTCAGAAGGGCAACTATCTGGATATCCCCACCGACTGCCCGCAGCGCGACGAGCGTCTGGGCTGGACGGGCGACGCGCAGGTGTTCTGCCGCACCGCCGCCCTCAACTTTGACGTCAAGAAGTTCTTCCACAAGTGGCTCGGTGAGCTGCGCCTCGACCAGCAGCCGAACGGCGCCATCTGGGGCACTTGTCCCGAGAACTTCTCCCTCACCGATTACCACACCCGCGTTTCCGCCGCCTGGGGCGACGCCGCCACCATCATTCCCTGGGAGCTTTACTGCATCTACGGCGACAAGCAGATCCTGGCCGATAACTTTGAGATGATGAAAAAGTGGGTGGACTACCAGCACGGCTTTGGCCCGGAGGAATATCTCTGGCTGGGCGGTCGCCACTACGGCGACTGGCTGGCAATGGACGCCGGCCCCGATGTGTATATGGGCGCCACCTCCAACGATCTCATTGCCTCCGCCTTCTTTGCCCGCTCCACGGAGCTGGTCATCAAGGCAGGAGAGGTGCTGGGAGAAGACGTCAGCGCCTACCGCGAGCTGTACGCCAATATCCTCAAGGCCTTCCGCGCCTACTTCCTTGAAAACGGCATGACCAAGGAGCAGTACCCCTGCACCTGCTATACCTCCAGCGGCAACCCTCACGATCCCTTCCGCCGCGGCCTCACCCAGACCGCCATGGTGCTGATCCTGCACTTCAACCTGTGCCTGCCCGAGGAGCGTCCCGCCTTCGAGCAGAAGCTGGTAGAGCTGATCGAGGCCTTCGACGGCCGCATGACCACTGGCTTTGTGGGCACGCCCTATATTCTGCACGTCCTCAGCCGCATGGGCCGCGAGGATCTCGCCTTCAATCTGCTCTTTGAGGAGCGTAACCCCTCCTGGCTCTTCTCCGTCAATCACGGTGCCACCACCATCTGGGAGCACTGGAACGGCATAAAGGAGGACGGCAGCTTCTGGAGCACCGATATGAATTCCTTCAACCACTACGCCTACGGCTCGGTATTCGATTGGGTCTACGGCGTCGTCGCCGGCATCCGCACCAGTGAGTGTGCCCCCGGCTACCGCAAATTCACCCTGACCCCTCACCCCGACAAGCGCCTTGGGTTCCTCAACTGCGCGCTGGATACCGTTTCCGGCCGTATGGAAAGCAACTGGTACTACAAGGGCGAGGATGTATACTTCGAGTTCACCGTGCCTGCCGGCTGTGAGGCCGCCCTCACCCTGCCCGATGGCTACACCGCCACCCTCACCGGCGGCAGCTACTGCTTCACCGTCAAGGGCTGACGACGCAGGGGCTCCGTCCTCCGCGCACAAAACCCCATACGTAAACGCATTTGAAGTGTAAAATCTGAATTCGGGAATCCATTTTTAGAGCTTCCCCAATGATCAAGGAGGATACGTATATGCGGAGAGTAGGCTATTCCCTATCCGGAAAAGACCGATTAAACGACGAAACTGCCGGCAATATGAGCGCCGGCGGCGTATACGTTCTCGAACTGGATATGCCGGCGGAGGATTATCCAAGCGCAAACCTACATCAGACTGCAGAGATCGCCAAAAGGCACGGAATTGAGATCGCTTCGATCCATCTGCCCATTGCACCCCAGCACATGTATGACGTTACCAACAAGCATGCAACGGCAGGGGCGATGCCCTTCCAGATCGAGCTGATCAAGCGCGGGTGTGAGATCCTTGGAGTAAAGCATATCGTGATCCACGCGGGTGGTGAGCCGCTACAGGAGGAGGAACGGGTCGAGCGAGTGGAAAGAGCAGGTGAAAAGCTGCCCCTTTTGGCGGACGTTGCCGAGAAATACGGTGCAGATATTTGCATTGAGGTGCTGCCTCGCACCTGCCTCGGACGCGATTCCGACGAGATCCTTGCAATGCTGAAATATGATGACAGACTTCGCGTTTGCCTTGACACCAACCACATCTTCCGCGAAAGCGAGGTGGACTTTATCCGCAAGGTGGGCAAGAAGATTGCCACTACCCATATTTCAGACCGCGACGACATCAATGAACGTCATTGGCTGCCCGGAGAGGGGGTTGTCGACTGGGTCGGCGTGATAGACGCTCTTGACGAGATCGGTTATGAGGACGATTGGATCTACGAATGCGGACTCGATCCCATGCCTACGATCATTCGGGAGAGAGCCTTGACCTTTGCGGAGCTTTATAAGAATGCGCAGGAGGTGTTTGCGCGCCGGACGCCTACAAGATATTCAAAGCCCAAGCCCGAAATCGGCATGTGGGAATAATAGACAATAGTATTAAAAGCCACCCCCTTCGTGTCATCCTTGAATGACACGAAGGGGGTGGCTTCAACACGCGAAAAGGAACGCATCGCATCGCTGTGGATAACGCAGGCCAGTTGGATTAGCTGCGAATTTACCATGGAAGCTCGCTTCCTTTTCGGGTTGATGGATATAGCCGAGACAAAGCACCTGTTGCTTTTTTGAAGGCAGCGTGGTATAATTATCTTATCAATGGTGCCGGCTTTGTCCGCATGGCGGACAGCATCGGCACTGTAATTCGGTATATTTTCGAAAAACCGCAGCCTGATCTTTGAGCAAAACACAAAGCGGAAACGGAGACAAAATATGGAACAAAGAGAAATATGGGTGAGATCCTCGATGGATGGAACCCTGCAGCCGTCCTTATTTTATAGATCGGACGTCAAGGGCAAGCGCCCTCTGCTTATCGGACTTCACACCTGGAGCTATGATCGCTTCAATCAAATCGACAATATGCTGCCCGTAGCCGAACGGAACGGATTCCATTTGCTCCTCCCGGAATTCCGCGGCCCCAATTTGAAAAGCAATGCGGACTGCACCAAGGCCTGCGGCTCGGACTATGCCAAGCAGGATATCAAGGATGTCATCGATCATCTTCTGGCGCATGAGGACGTTGACGAGGATAATGTTTTTTTGCTGGGGCTCAGCGGAGGCGGATATATGGCGCTGCTGATGGCGGGAATGTGGCCGGCATTTTTTAAGGCAATCGGCGCATACGTGCCGATCACGAATCTTGCCAAGTGGGCGGAAGAAAACGCCGCCTATCGCGGTCACGTCATGGCCTGCTGCGGCGAAAGCGCGAAGGAACTGCTGCGACGTTCACCGATCAGCTATGTGGACACCATTGCCAAGGCAAATTTGAAGATCTTCCACGGCAAATACGACAAGGTCGTTCCGGTCTCGCATAGCCTCACGCTTTATCACACCCTGACCGAAAAATATCCCAAAGCCGCGGTATACCTGGATATTTTTGACGGAGGACATGACATTGACATGAAAACGGCGGAGTATTGGATCTTATCGCAATACCAAAAAATCGAAAAAACCAAGGTAACGGGATAAATTTTCGCCCGATGCACCCTCTGCTGCGCCGAGCACGCATGGATGAGGAAATTGCCTTTTGTGCTGCACTAACCGGCTCTCCTCATCCATGCGCGCTCGCCGCAAGGCGAGGGCAAACCCCGCTGGGGAAGGCAAACGCACATTTTGTCTCGCCGCATTGTGTAGTGCAAACATATCCCGGACCGTCCGGGAGGCCGGTCCCTACAGGGTGTGGAGGTAGCCGCATCGCCACATCAAACACCCCGATAAATCAAAATTTTCGCCCCGTTTTGGGGCTTTTTGCTTTGTTCGCACCTTTCCACCTCCTTTTTTGAAGGTTTTTGCGGAGGTGAGGGTGAATTTTTTGCCCGAAAGGGCAAAAAAGAGGGGACGTGCGCGAGCGCCCACTGTGTGGGATGCAGCGAGCGCTAAGGAGTGGCAGCCGTCGCAGAACGCGAGCAAATCGCGATTTGCGATGCGTGATGCGAAAACGGCAACAGGGAGAGGAGGCGCTTTTTGCAAAAAGCGCCTCCTCTCCCTCAAAAGGGTGCTTTTGCAAAAGTGCCCTCCTCCTGCTCCCGCTTTTCCTCCCCGGTAAATCAAAATTTGAAATCCTTTGCTACATTGATGAGGGGGGAAGCTGTATTTTCGTGAATCAGCCCCTTTCTTTCCACAAATGAGCAGCGCGCGGCCTGTGGCAATATTTCCGCAATCTTTTCCGCAAAACGGCTTGACTTTTGAAAAGGCTTGTTTTATAATGGTGATACCACAAAGCCACGGAGGTTTTTATTATGGCTGAAAAAGTAATTTTGATCCTTGCTGACGGTATGCGTCCCGACGCTTTGATGACCTGCGGGCATCCCTTTGTAAATAAGATGACCGAGATCGCTACCTATTCTTTGTCCGCGCGGACGGTGTTCCCCTCTGTTACGCTGCCCTGCCACGTTTCTCTGTTCCACAGCGTAGATCCCGCTCGCCACGGAACCACCACCAACACCTACACCCCTCAGGTGCGCCCCATTGACGGTATCGTTGAGGTGCTGAAAAAAGGCAAGAAAAAGTGCGCCTTCTTCATCACCTGGGATCAGCTGCGCGACTGCTGCCGCCCCGGCAAGCTGGACGCGTGCGATTATCTGAGCTGTTATAACTATCAGGATGTAAACGAGATCATCACGCCCCGTGCCATCAAGTACATCAACGAGCAGCAGCCCGATTTCCTGTTCCTGTACCTGGCCGACACCGATAACACCGGTCACGCTCTCGGCTGGATGGGCCCCGAGTATATGAAGGACGCCCACGACGCCGTTGCTTGCATCGAGCAGGTCTACAACAGCATTCCCAAGGATTACAACTTTATTTTCGTTGCCGACCACGGCGGACATGACCGCACCCACGGCACCGACATGCCCGAGGATATGACCATCCCCTTCTTCTGCTGGGGCCCCGCCTTCGAGGAGGGCAAGGTCCTGCCCGAGGCATCCCTCAAGGACGTTGCTCCCACCGTGGCAGCGCTCCTGGAGTGCGAGCCCGCCGAGGAGTGGGAGGGCACCTCTCGCTACACGCCCAAGGGCTGATCACCGCACATAAAACAACATCCGCCGCGCGGCGGATGTTGTTTTTTTACCAAATATCTTGAAATGTCGTGACAGAAGTGCTATAATGGTGTCGAAAACACCGAAAGACAGGCAACGGTGAATCATCTATATCAAAGAGAGGCTTATGATGAGAGAAATTGGTATCAATCTGCGCGCCGCAGGCGGGCTCACCTTAGAGGAATACGTCAAGGAGATCGCAGCCCTTGGCTTCACTCGCACCTTTTCTGACACGACTACCCCCGAAAAAATGGCGGAAACTGAAAAAATTGTCCATAGGGCAGGGCTTGCCTTCGACCAGCTACACGCCCCCTTCGACGGTATCAACCATATGTGGAGCGCAGGCGAGGTGGGAGATGCCATGTACAAACGCCTCACCGACGCGATAGATTGCTGCGTGGCATTGGATGCCCCCATTGCCACTGTGCATCTTTCCTCGGGCTGGACGCCCCCGATGATCAACGATATCGGTCGTGGACGCTATATCAGTCTTGTGGAATATGCCGCCAAACGGGGCGTGAAAATCGCCTTTGAAAACCAGCGCAAGCTGTATAATATTGCGTGGGCATTCGAGGAATTCAAGGATGCCGACAACGTGGGCTTTTGCTGGGATACGGGACACGAGGCCTGTGCCACCCCCGATATTGAATTTATGCCCCTTTTCGGAAAGCGCCTCATCTGCACCCACGTGCAGGATAATAATGCGGTGTTCAACGAGGATCTGCACATCCTGCCCTTCGACGGCAAGGTGAACTTTGAGCGCGTTGCCATGTGGCTGAACAAATACGGCTACAAGGGCAGCTTGATGCTGGAGGTGGGCAACGCACACGAGATCTACAAGGATATGACCGCCACCGCTTTTCTTGCCCGTGCCTACGACGCCGCCTGCCGCGTGCGCCGCTTGGTGGACGGGGTGTAAGCATAGTTTCGCAGCAAATCGACCGCGACATCGGGAAACCCGATGCCGCGGTCGATACTTTTTATATTGATTTTTTCAATCACTCCGCCTTGGCCTTGCGCCCCTTCATTTTGTCATAGGGCAGGGCGATGATCACACCCACGACCATCAGGGCGGCCCATACGAGGATGAGGGCGCCCCAGCCGATGGTGGTTGCCGCATTGGCGAAAATCAGGTTTGCGGTTGCGGCTGCCATATAGCTGAGGAAATCAAGGAAGCCGGTGGCAGAGGAGACCATGCCCGTATCACGCAGGCTGGGGCAATATCTGCTCCACAGCATGGAGGCGGCGCCGTTGGAGGCCATAATGGCCAGCACGATGCAGATGATGTTAAACACAGGCTGGGAAACGAAATAGGTGAGGAGGAAAAAGATCGTGGAGCTGCTGAACATGAGGAGAATGGTTTTGTCGATGTCGTGTCCCAGCTTTTCATAGATGAACACGGCGATGAAGGCGGTGAAGGAGATCACCAGAGTAGCGGCGGTGAAGATGCCTGCCGAGGCCTCCGGAGAAAAGCCCAGGTGCTGGGCAATGTAGGTAGGCAGCCAGAAGACCACGGAGGTGCGCACCACACCCGTGAGGATCGAAACGAGGGAAAACTTGACGATCTGGTGCTTGAAGAGGATGCCGATGTTCTTCGCACCCTTCTTTTCAGGCTTGTACTGGCCGTATTTGACGATGCCGCGACGCTCAAAGAGGGTAAAGAAGAAAAATCCTACAAGGGACATGCCAATCAGCGCGGCGCTGCTGACGGCAAACACAGCCTGCCAGGCCAGGAAGGAGGCCAGAAGGCCTGCTGCGGGAGAGCCAAAGAAGGAGGCGAAGGTATAGCCAAGGCTGCATCGGGTGGCGTGGATGGGCTCGGTGTTTTCCGAAACTACCTTGGTCATGGGGCCGTAGATCATGGAAAGGAAGAAGCCCGTGAGACCGTAAACGATCATGGCCGCGTTGGGGAACAGGGTGATGCGGGAAAAGACGAAATTGGTGATCGCCGCACCGAAAAGACCCATGCAGATCATCCATTTGGCCTTGATCTTATCACCGATGGCGCCGTTGATGAGCTGGCCGAAGGCGTAGAAGATGAAATAAAGGGAGGAAATGCTGCCGATATACGCCTCGGTATAGCCGCCCTCCACCATCTGCGGGGTGACTGCGCTCAGGATATTTCTGGCAATGTAGACCGCCAGGTAAGAGATCGAGCAAAGTGTGCCGATGTAGACCGCGTTTTTTGCATTTTTACTGAGTTTCATGATCATCAATCCTTTACGTTATGTGAGCTTAAAATTTCATTCATTTTGAAGTATCGGTTGTTGCCGTCCGCGTCAAGGCGCGTGCGCAGATAGGAGCAGAGCGCATCTGTCAGCGCCAGCTGGGAAAGACGCACCTCGTTGGCGTTCGCGCTGCGCGCGTTGCCGCTGGGCGCCGCGATCAGCACTCGATCGGCCAGCTGTGCCAGGGGGGAGGCCTTGTGCGCGGTGATGGTGATGACCGGTACGCCGTTGGCCTTGGCCAGCCGCACCGCGTCGATCACGTCCTGGGTCTGCCCCGAGGAGGAGATGGCGATGACCAGGCTCCCCTCGCCCAGCATGGAGGCCGAGACCGCGCAGGTCAGCACGTCGCTGACGAAGGTGGCGGGGATGCCCAGCTGCAGCAGCTGAAAGTAAAAGTCGGTAGCCACCACGGCCGAACGGAAGATGCCGTAGATCTCCACCTTTTTGGCGCCAAGGATCAGATCGCCCACCGCCCGCAGCGTTTCCTCGTCGTTCAGAGCGGAGGTGTTTTTTAAGGCGTCGCCGATGCTTTCCGTGGTTTTTTGCAGCATTTCCTTCAGCGAATCCCCATCGGTGACCACACTGAAGGGCGTGTCGGATACGTGGGGAAGGGAGGCGGCCACCTCCATTTTCAGCGCGGGGAAGCCCCCACCGCAGAATTTGTTGGCAAAGTTAATGATGCTGCCCTGTGAGACCTGCGCCAGCTCCGCAAGCTCGCCCAGCGAATAGGAAACGAACCGCCGCGGATCCTTCAGGATCACCTCGGCAAGCCTGCGCTCCACGTTGCTCATATAGTCGAGATTGGAGCGTAGCTCTCGCAGTAATGTTTGCTTCATACGCCCTCCTTGTTTTGAGATTTTCTCAATTTCTGGTTTGCGGAAATGATTATATCACACTACAGCGTGCCTGTCAAGGGGTGTTTGCGATATTTTGATAAAAACGGACACATCACCGGGCAAGGCCCTGGGTGATGTGTCCGTTTTTTGTTGGTTCCGTAGAGGCTTTTGGCGTTGAGCGATCCCGCCGCAGCGGTAGGCTCCCCTGTGTAAGGGGAGCTGTCCTACGAAGCGAAGCGGAGTAATGAAGCTTGACTGAGGGGTTGTATGAGAGCATTTTTTACAATCCCTC
>JAFTQT010000017.1 GCA_017462615.1 Clostridia bacterium
CCGAGCTTTGGTATTTTGACGAAAATGCGGAAAAGCGCATCCGTGAAGCGTGGGGCGATATCACCGCTACCTTGATCTATGCCGAAGAAGGAGAATAAAAAATGAATAAGGATACTGTTATCCCCGGGCGCTACCGCCACTTCAAGGGCAACGAATACGAGGTGCTTTGTGTGGCAAAGCACTCGGAAACGCTGGAGGAGATGGTGGTGTATCGTGCTTTGTACAGCGAGGGTGATATTTGGGTGCGCCCTGCCTCCATGTGGCTGGAAACCGTGGAGCGGGACGGCAAGGTCATGCCGCGCTTTGCCCGCATAGAGGAGGATTGAAATGAAACTGATCTCATGGAACGTCAACGGCTTCCGCGCTTGCCTCGGCAAGGGCTTTGCGGATTTTTTTGCCCAGGCGAATGCTGACTTCTTCTGCCTGCAGTAAACCAAAATGCAGGAGGGACAAGCAGAGTTTTGCCCCGAGGGCTATTACCAATATTGGTATAGCGCAGAAAAGAAGGGCTACTCCGGCACGGCTGTGTTCACCAAGCGTGAGCCGCTTTCTGTCCGCTACGGAATCGGTGTAGCGGAGCACGATCACGAGGGACGCGCCATTACGCTGGAGTACGAGGATTTCTACCTGCTTTGCGTTTATACCCCCAACGCGCAGCGCGAATTGGCAAGGCTCTCTTATCGTATGGAATGGGAGGATGCCTTACGGGCATATATGCTGTCACTTGATCAGAAGAAGCCTGTGATCTATTGTGGCGATCTGAACGTAGCACATGAGGAAATCGACCTCAAGAATCCCAAAACCAACCATCACAGCGCCGGATTTTCCGACGAGGAACGGGCGAAATTCAGTGAACTGCTGGCCGCTGGGTTTACCGACACCTTCCGTGCACTGTATCCCCAAAAGGTCGAATATTCCTGGTGGAGCTATATGATGAAGGCCAGGGAAAAGAACGTGGGGTGGCGCATTGACTACTTCGTGGTGTCTGATCGCCTTTTCCCGCGCGTGAAGGATAGCTTCATCCTTGGCGAGGTCATGGGCAGCGACCATTGTCCCGTGGGGCTGGAGATTGAGCTGTAACAAAAACGCGCAAAGCTGGAGAATTTTTGATAAATTTTTCCAACGCAACTTGTGTTTTGCGCCGATCTGTGCTATAATACGAAACGTAAGAACCGAATTTTCGGTAAGAAAAGGAGAAAGCTATGATTCGCGTATTGGTTTGGAACGAATTTTATCACGAGCAGACGAAGGAAAGCGTCAAGGCCATTTATCCAGACGGTATTCACAGTACCATTGCCGATTTTCTGAAATGCGATGACATTGAGGTGCGTACCGCCACTCTTGAGGATGAAAATTGCGGTATCACCAAGGAAATTTTGGACGAAACCGACGTGCTGATCTGGTGGGGACACGCGAGACACCACCTGGTGCCCGACGAGGTGGCTGCACTGGTGCGCGACGCGGTGCACAGCGGTATGGGGGCGATTTTCCTCCATTCCGGCCATCATTCCAAGCCCTTCAAGGCACTGATGGGCACCCCCTGCAGCCTCACCTGGCGCGAGAGCGGCGACAGCGAGCTGGTTTGGGTCACAAACCCTGCCCACCCCATCACGCAAGGCATTGATCGTTTTATCCATCTTCCCAACGAGGAAACCTACGGCGAGCCCGTCTCTAGTCCCAATCCCGACGAGGTGCTGTTTATCGGCGGCTACAGCGGTGGTGAGGTCTTCCGCTCCGGGTGTCTGTTCCGGCGCGGAAACGGGCAGATCTTTTACTTCCAGCCCGGCCATGAGACCTTCCCTACCTTCCATATCCCCGAGGTGCAGACCGTGATCCGCAACGCGGTGCGGTATCTTGTCCCTCGCTATCGCGCGGAGATCACCTGTCCCCACGTGCGTACGTGGAACGATCCCGAGGGCTACATGATCAAAAAATAATGGTATTACAAAAACAGGGCTGCTACCGCGGTAGCGGCCCTTTTCCTGAAAGGAACGGGTATGAAAAAGGTAAAGCTGAACGCATCCTATATACAACGCCATTGCGGTGATACAGCCTGCGTTTTTGAGGAGGTAACCTCCACCAACGAAATCATCAAGGCTTATGGCCGGCAGGGCGCCCCCGCTTGGACAATGGCGGTAGCCGCTGCGCAGACTGCGGGACGGGGCAGGGGGGATCATTCATTTTATTCTCCCGCTGAAACCGGCGTTTATCTGAGCGTGCTACTGCGCCCCCATGAGGCCTTCGCGCCGGCTGATATGACCGCTACTGCTGCCGTTGCCGCTGTGGACGCCATGAAGGAGCTGGGAGCCGACGGGCTTGGTATTAAATGGATGAACGACGTTTATCGAGACGGAAAAAAAGTGGCCGGGATCCTTGCTGAATGTGTGGAGGACGCTACCGGACGTTTCGTGGTGCTTGGCATCGGCGTAAATCTGTTGCCGCCGCGGGAGGGCTTTCCCGAGGAGCTGACACATCGCGCCGGCTCTTTGCTGGAAAGCACAAGAGATCGCTTTTTGCGAGAAAAAATGGCCATTGGCTTTTTTCGACATTTGGAAAAGCGTTTGCAAAATTCCTCCGGCGTTTATGCCGCTTATCGACAGCATTTATTCCTGCTGGGGCAATCCGTGCGATATGCCGGAGATACGGTCACCGTGACCGATCTTCTGCCCGATTTTCGTTTGGAGGTTACGCTGCCCGACGGTACCGTTAAATATCTTGACAGCGGCGAGGTTTCTTTATCGACGGACTTGAAATAATTCTGTTTTCGCCTAAAAAAGCAAAAAATATTATTTACAAATATTTGGAAGTGTGTTATACTAATTAGCAATAGGGCGGAGCCCAATAAAATAAGGAGAGAACTATGAGCCATCTTACACAAACCGTTCTTGCAACGGAGCCTCCCGTCTGGTTGGTTGCCGTGCTTGGTATCAGCGTGGTATTCGTGGGTCTGGTTGCTATCGTCGGCATCGTTTGGCTGATGAACAAGATCTGCGATTGCTTCATTGGAAAAAACACGAAAAAAGCACCCGTTACGGTGCCGGAGGCGCCTCTCACGCAGCCAGAGGCCACCATTCCGAATCGCCAGGAGATTCTGGCTGCCGTCTGTGCGGCTGTAGCGGAGGAAAACGGTACCGATATCTCTGCCATCCGCGTCATTTCTTTCAAAAAACTTTGATCTATGGAGGATATAAAAATGAAAGCTTATAAGGTTACTGTTAACGGCAACGTATATGAGATCACCCTGGAGGTGATCGATAAATCCGAGGTGAAAGCACCTGCTGCCGCCCCCGCTTCTACTGCTTCTGCTGCTCCCGCACCTGCCGCACCTGCTGAGGGCACTGCCGTTACTGCGCCCATGCCCGGCACGATTTTGAAGGTCAATGTCAAGAACGGCGATGCTGTCAAAAAGGGTGCTGTCCTGATGGTGCTGGAGGCTATGAAAATGGAAAACGAGATCATGGCAGCTGCTGACGGTGTTGTGACAAGCCTTTCCGTAAGCGAGGGTGCCGCCGTTGAGGCTGGTGCCGTGCTCTGCACGTTGCAGTAAGCGAGGATGCCAAAATGTCTGAAGCCATTTTGAATTTTTTGAAGCAGACGGGCTTTTATCAGTTCGTGGCCATGGAGCAGGGCTGGAAAAATCTGATCATGATCGCCATTGCGTGTCTGCTCTGCTATCTTGCCATCCGCAAGAAGTTTGAGCCGCTTTTGCTGTTGCCTATCGCCATCGGTATGTTGCTTACAAATCTGCCGGGTCTTGAGATCTTCCACGAGGCCTATTTCGCGAGCGGACACGTGGATTGGGCGGCTTTTGCCGAAGCCCCCGGTCTTATCGATGTGTTGTATCTCGGCGTTAAACTGGGCGTATATCCCTGCCTTATCTTTATTGGTGTGGGTGCAATGACCGATTTCGGCCCGTTGCTCTCTAACCCCAAGAGCCTGATTCTCGGCGCTGCTGCACAGATCGGTATTTTTGCAACCGTTCTGGGTGTGATGGGAGTCGGCAGCATTGCTGGAATTGCCAGCTGGGAGAGCCTTGCCTTCACCTTGAAGGAAGCAGCCTCTATCGGTATTATCGGTGGCGCCGACGGTCCCACCGCCATTTACACAACCACGCTTTTGGCACCGCAGCTGCTGGGTCCCATTGCCGTTGCCGCTTATTCCTACATGGCGCTGGTTCCCGTGATCCAGCCTCCTATTATGAAGGCGCTGACCACCAAAAAGGAGCGCGCTATCGTGATGACGGCACTGCGTCCCGTTTCCAAGACCCAGAAGATCCTCTTTCCCATTGTGATCACTATTTTTGTAGCATTGATCGTGCCCAGCGCAGGTGTTTTGGTTGGCTCTCTGATGTTTGGTAACCTCCTCAAGGAGTGTGGGGTTTGTGATCGCCTTTCCAAGACCGCACAGAATGAGCTGATGAACATCGTCACCATCTTCCTCGGTATTTCCGTAGGCGCTACCGCTACCGCCCAGACCTTCCTGAAGCCCCGTACGCTCATTATCATTCTGATGGGTGTGGTGGCCTTTGGTGTGGCTACGGCCAGCGGCGTGCTGATTGCAAAGCTGATGAACCTGTTCCTGCCGGAAGGGAAGAAGATCAATCCCCTCATCGGCTCCGCCGGCGTTTCTGCCGTCCCCATGGCCGCCCGCGTTTCCCAGAAGGTTGGCCAGGAGGAAAATCCCGGCAACTTCCTGTTGATGCACGCCATGGGCCCCAACGTGGCCGGTGTCATCGGCTCCGCCATTGCCGCAGGCTTCCTGATCGCGCTGCTTGGTTAAATTAAAGGAGTAATTTATGGCTAAAAAACTTTTTATTACCGATACCATTTTGCGTGACGCCCACCAGTCTCAGGCGGCCACCAGAATGCGCCTTGAGGATATGCTGCCCGCCTGTGAGGCGCTGGATAAGGTCGGCTATTGGTCGCTCGAATGTTGGGGCGGTGCCACCTTTGATTCCTGTATGCGTTTTCTTGGCGAGGATCCTTGGGAGCGCCTGCGTGTGCTGCGTCGCGCTATTCCCAACACCCGTCTGCAGATGCTGCTGCGTGGCCAAAATTTGCTTGGTTACAAGCATTATGCCGACGACGTGGTAGATTCTTTCGTTAAAAAGAGCATTGAAAACGGTATCGATGTGATCCGAATTTTTGACGCGCTGAACGACCCCCGTAACATGGAGGCCGCCATGCGTGCCACCAAAAAGTACGGTGGACATTGTGAGGCCGCCATCAGCTACACCGTCAGCCCCGCGCACAGCGAGGAGTATTTTGTGGAGCTGGCCATGAAGCTGGAGGAAATGGGTGCAGATACCATTTGTATCAAGGATATGGCAAATCTCTTGTTGCCTTACGATGCCTATTCGCTTGTGAAGGCGCTGAAAAAGAAGGTTTCCGTGCCGTTGCACCTGCACACCCACAACACCACCGGCACCGGCGATATGACCTATCTGATGGCCGTGATGGCGGGTGTGGATATTGTAGATACCGCGCTTTCTCCCATGGCAAACGGCACATCCCAGCCTGCGACCGAGGCTTTGGTTGCTACCTTGCAGGGAAGTGACGTGGATACGGGCATTGATCTCGCTCAGCTCAGCGACATTGCCGCCCACTTCCGTGGCGTGGCCAATAAGATGAAGGCTGAGGGCACCCTTGACCCCAAGGTGCTGAACGTAGACCCCAATACCTTGCTGTATCAGGTGCCGGGCGGCATGCTCTCCAATCTGATCTCTCAGCTCAAGCAGGCCAAGGCCGAGGATAAGTATTACGACGTGCTGGCCGAGGTGCCGCGCGTGCGCGAGGATTTCGGCTATCCCCCCCTCGTGACTCCAACCAGCCAGATCGTGGGTAGCCAGGCCGTGCTGAACGTGCTTTCCGGCGAGCGTTATAAAATGGTCACCAAGGAGTCCAAGGGCCTTTTGCGCGGCGAGTACGGTATGCTCCCCGGCGAGGTCAATGAGGAGGTGCGCCGCAAGGCCATTGGTGACGACGAGGTCATCACCTGCCGTCCCGCCGATCTGCTCGCTCCTGAGCTGGAAAAGTACCGCACCGAGTACGCCGATATCACCAAGAGCGACGAGGACGTGCTGAGCTGCGCCCTGTTCCCGCAGGTGGCACCCAAGTTCCTTGCCGAGCGCGATAAGCCCAAGGTAGAGGAGCCCGCCGTCCGCGAGCTGGTGGTGGAGGACGTATCCTTTTGACCAATATTGTTAAAGCAAAATCCGAGACCTTTCAAGGTCTCGGATTTTGTTGCTTCTCCGTGCTACAAGAGAGCATAGCTATAAAGCGTGCCTCGGCCGCGTTAAGCACTTAATGAAATAAGGCTTTACAAGCCCCCGCCGAGATCCTTCGCTTCGCTCAAGGATGACATCGGCGGGGGCTTTTGCCATTTTTTGTTCCTGTGCCGGCTTGCATAACCAAAATGAGGGCTGGCAATACTTTCATTACTCCAAAAAAGGGGAATGAAATGTATCGGAACAAAGTGGAAATTTGCGGCGTGAATACGTCGGAATTAAAGACCCTCACGGATGAGGAAAAGCGGGAGCTACTCTGTCGCTCCAAGGCAGGTGACGCGGTCGCGAGAGAAGAGCTGATCTACGGCAACCTGCGCCTGGTGCTCTCCATCATTCAGCGGTTTTCGGGGCGCCGGGAGAACGTGGACGATCTCTTTCAGGTGGGGTGCATCGGTCTCATTAAGGCGGTGGATAATTTCAATACCGAGCTGGACGTGAAATTTTCTACCTATGCCGTGCCGATGATCATTGGAGAGATACGGCGGTATCTGCGGGATAACAACAGCATCCGTATCAGCCGCTCGGTGCGTGACCTTGCTTATCGCGCTCTGCAGGTGCGGGAGGAACTGACGAGAGAACGGGAATACGAGCCCAACGTGGATGAGATTGCAAAAAAATTAGGCGAGCCGAGGGAGTCGGTTTTGCGCGCCATGGAGGCGATCGTGGAGCCGATCTCGCTCTACGAGCCCGTTTACAATGAAAGCGGCGATTCCATCTACGTGATGGATCAGCTGAGCGACACCTCGGCAGGAGACGAGCATTGGCTGGAAAATATTGCCTTGAAGGACGCAATGAACAAGCTCTCGGAGCGAGAGCGCAAGATCATCGAAATGCGCTTTTACCGCAACAAGACGCAGATGGAGATCGCGGAGAGCATCGGTATCTCCCAAGCGCAGGTCTCCCGCCTTGAAAAGGGCGCATTGGAGCGGATGCGAGGGCAGATATGAGCGGGATGCAGTCTATTTGGCATGAGAATGTAGGGGATACACGATTTCCAGTCGTGCATGGCGACATCAAAACCGACGTGTTGGTGATCGGTGGCGGAATTGCGGGTGTTTTGTGCACCTATATGCTAAAGGGCGCCGGGGTTGATTGCGTTTTGGTGGAGGCCGATCGCATTGGCTCCGGCACCACGCAGAACACCACCGCGAAGGTGACGCTACAGCACGGACTTCTTTACAATAAGCTGATCCGTCGTTTTGGCTGGGAGCGGGCCAATTTATATTTGAACGCCCAGCGAGAGGCGGCGGGAGTCATTGAGCAGCTTTGCGCGGATATACCCTGTGAATATGAAAAGAAGGATGCCTACATGTACGCCCTCGACGACCGTGAGTGCATCGAAAAGGAGCTTGAGGCCCTGCAGAGCCTTGGGTGTGACGCAGATTTTTCCGAGGCACCCCGCTTGCCCTTTCGTGTGGCTGGTGCGGTGCGGGTGCCGGATCAAGCGCAGCTGCATCCGCTGAAATTTATTACGGCAATTGCCCGAGATCTACCCATCTATGAGCACACCAAGGTACAGGAGCTGATGCCGGGCAGAGCACGAACAGGGGAGGGGAATATCTCCTTTCAAAAGGCTATCGTAGCTACTCATTTTCCCATACTCAACAAGCACGGCGGTTATTTTTTGAAATTATATCAGCACCGCTCCTACGTGCTGGCGTTGGGAAATGCGGGTAACGTGGACGGAATGTACGTGGATGCTTCCGGCAAGGGACTTTCCCTTCGTAGTTACAACGATCTTTTGTTGCTTGGTGGTGGTGGTCATCGTACGGGAAAGCACGGTGGCAGCTTTGGAGAGCTGGAGGGAGCGGCGCATCGTTATTATCCTACGGCCCACGTCACGGCACGTTGGGCTGCCCAGGACTGTATGAGTCTGGACAGCGTGCCCTATATCGGGCTGTATGCGCGCAGCACGCCGAATCTCTTTGTGGCAACCGGCTTTAACAAATGGGGAATGACCTCCTCAATGGTGGCGGCTACGCTGCTATGTGATCTTGTACAAGATCGCCCAAGCCCTTATGCTGAGGTGTTTTCGCCCTCGCGAAGCATTCTACGCCCGCAATTGGCGCTGAATGCTTTTGAGACGGTCACAAATCTGCTTACGCCCACCGCTCCTCGCTGCCCGCATCTTGGCTGTGCGCTCAAATACAACAAGGCTGAGCATTCCTGGGATTGTCCTTGTCACGGCTCCAGGTTCACGGAGGATGGAGAACTGATCGATAATCCCGCAACGGATGATCATCCCGGTTTGCACTCATCAAAGTCATAAACAAACCGCCACGGGTCAATAACGCCGTGGCGGTTTGTTATATTGTTATATTAGAGAATGGACGGGGCTTCCAGATAGCTGCAGCACCGTAGCGTTCAATAGCGCTGCATCCTCCGGCTTATGGGTCACCATAAGGGTAAGACCGTTGGGGTTGGATTCACGGATGCGGGGAGCAATGCGCCGTTTTAAGTCATCATCGAGTCCTGTAAAGGGCTCATCCAGCAGGAGCAGGTCACCTCCAAAGGTCAGTGCACGCGCCAGGGAAAGGCGTTGCTTCATACCGCCGGAAAGCGCAGAGGGAAGGGCATTGGCCACCTCGGTCAGCTCCATATGCGAGAGCCACAGACGTGCCTGCTCGTCTGCGTCCGTGCGGCTTGCGAGTACAAGCTTGATATTGTCAAGACAGGTAAGCCACGGCAAAAGACGGGGCTCTTGAAAAGCTATGGCCGTGCGCTGATACGTAGACTGTACAGTGCCCTCATCCGGCGCTTCCAGCCCTGCGATCAGCCGCAGCAGCGTGGTTTTTCCGGCACCGGAGGGGCCGCAAAGCAGGACCGTGCCGGAGGCGGGAAAAGCGTGTGAAAGCTTCTGCAGCACGGTTTTTTCACCATATTTCTTTGTGACGTGCTTCAATTCAAGCATGGCATCCATCCTCCTTTTCCCGCTTGGTCTGCGTGAGCAGCCATAACGTGATTTTTTCAATGGCAACGCCGATCAGCACCACGGAAAGGGTGTAGGCAAACAACTCCTCGGTTAGGAGGTAGAGCTTGCTTTCGTACATCAAGGCGCCGATGGAGCCCTCCGGGAGGCAAAGGATCTCTGCCGCGATCCCTGCCTTGAAGGCAAGACCGATGGCAGAAAGACACGCGGCCTTGAAATAGGGGCAGAGCAAGGGTAAGCGGATATGCCAGAAGATCCGTTTGGGTGTAAGAGAAAACACGTGAGCCATTTCGAGCAGCTGCGTATCAACGCAGAGGAGCCCCTCACGGATATTAGCCCATACAATGGGAAGCGCGATAGAAGCCGCAATGAAAAAGGGAACGTTTTTTCGCCCCATAAAGAGCATCAGCAAAAAAATAACGGAGGCTACAGGCGTGGTCTTACAAAGGGAGAGGAGAGGTGCAAACAGATGATGCAGCAGCTTAATGCGAGTGGTAAGAAAAGCCAGTAACGTACCGATCAACAGCGCGGTAAGGATGCCGCCCGCGACACGTAAAAGCGAGGTGCCGACAGCCAGCCAGAAATCGGCCGTGATGGCAAGCGAAAGGAGCTTACACAGCACACGCCAGGGTGTTGGTAGCAATAGTGGCTTTCGCAGACAGAGCGCGATCACCCACCACACACCGATCCAGAAGATCAGGGAAATCAGCGGGACGGCTTTTCGAAATAAATCCTGTTTTTTCATGGCAGATAGTAGAAATCCTCGTTTGGCAGCGCGCCGCCGATGGATGCAAGTGGCATTTCTGCAAGAAAGGAGGAGAGCGCTGCTTGCATTTCGGTGCCGCTGATGTAGCAAAGATTGCAGCGAGGCAGCGCGTTCTGTGCCACGGCAGCAGCGGAAAAGATGCCGGTGCGAGCAATGACGTCGCCGCCCTTCACATAGTCCTTGGTAACATAAGCAATGGAGGCTGCGTATTCCGTGAGAAATGTGGTGATCTCCTTGGGGTGCTGCTCGATGAATTCGCTGCGTGCCACCACACAACCCTGGACCAGAGAGTTGGAAGGAAAATATTTGCTCCATTCTGCGGTCAGATCAAGCGAAATGGTCAGCTGGAGATCGTTTTGCCTTGCTACGTTCACGGCGATCGTTACCATGGGCTCCGGCAGAATGGCATAATCCACGTAACCGTTGGCGACGGCCTCTCGCAGCTCCTCTGCCTTTGCGTAGGTTGTGCTGTCAAGCATAACGTTTGTAACGCCCGCCTTCTCCAGCAGTGCCGCGGTGATAAACGCAGGATTTTGTGCCGGGCAATAGAGCGTTTTGCCCGAAAGCTCGGAGAGCGCGGTGACGGCAAGCTCCGCTTTGGTGATCAGATGCAGCACGCCCTTGGTGTTCAGCGCCAACACCTTAACGCCGCCGTTTGTTGCATTGTAAAGAGCGGCGGCCACGTTGGTGGGTAAGGCGGCGATATCCGCATCACCGCTGAGAATGGCATCCCGCACCAGCGTGGGATCGGTTTCCTTTGTAAACTGATAGGAAAGCTGTGCATTTCCGTTTGCAGCATCATCCATCAGCTTGGCCATGCCAAAGCCAGTGGTACCGGTAAGGGTATATACCCGCACGGTATCCTCGGTCCGACGGCAGGAAATGAATGTGGCGCATAGGAGCAAGCACGCCAGTAGCATCGCGATTGTTTTTTTCATAAAGAAGCCTTTCGTTTGTGGAGTCGTCTGCTACAGTATACCTTTTTTTAAGTGATTTGTCAAGAAATGTGGCTGGGAAGATGAAATGTTAACAAATTGTTAAAAGAAGCTTCTTAGACTGTACAGAACCGGCGTTGTGGATTATAATAAAAGCGGATTTTTTAGACAAGGAGCCTTCTTATGGGTATTCAAAAGCAATTTTTCGGCAATCTTCCCGATGGTAGTGCGGTGTATCGCTTTGTGATGCAGAACGCCTCCGGTATGACGGTGGCTATTCTGAATTTTGGCGGTGCCATTCAGCAAATTCTGGTACCTGACCGGAACGGCCGGCTCTCCGACGTGGTAGGCGGCTATGATAACGTGCTAGACTACTATTACGGCGACGGCTATCAAGGCGCACTCATTGGCCGCATCGGTAATCGTATCTGCAGGGGCAAATTTACGTTGGAGGGGAAGGAATATAGCCTTCATATCAACAACGGTCCCAACTCTCTCCACGGTGGAAAGGTAGGCTTTTCTCACAAGCTGTGGGAGGTGGAGCCTGTGGACGGTGAAGAGCCTCGATTGGTGATGCATTACGTTTCTCCCGAGGGAGAGGAGGGCTATCCCGGTACGCTGGATGTGACCGTGACCTATACGTTGACTGCAAGAAACGGCCTTTCGCTGCGCTACGTAGCCACAACCGATAAGACCACCATCGTTAATCTCACCAATCATTGCTATTTCAACCTTGGCGGCTTTGCCTCCGGCAAGATCTTTGATCACGTGCTGCAGCTGGACGCGGATACCTACCTGCCCACCGACGAAACACTGATTCCCACGGGTGAGCTGCGTCCTGTGGACGGTACCCCCTTTGATTTCCGCGAGCCCAAGGCTGTGGGAAGAGATTTCCACGCTGACTGCGCCGATCTGCAAATTGCCGGCGGTTATGATCATTGCCTGAATTTCACCGGCGGTGCCACCAAGGAGCCCGTTTGCCGTGCCACGCTTTACGATCCCAACAGCGGCCGTGAAATGAAGGTCTACACCAATCAGCACGCGGTACAGTTCTATAGCGGCAATTTTCTGAGCAACGCGGAGCATCCCTTTAAGGGTGGCTATCCGCAGAACACGCAAAACGCATTGTGCCTGGAGACCCAGCATCAGCCCGACGCAGTGAATCATGAAAATTTCAAGAGCGTGGTGCTGCAGCCCGGAGAGGTCTACGATTATACCACGGAATACGTTTTTTCCGTTCGCTAAAGTCTTTTTCGCCCCTGTCTTGCATAAGGTAAGACGGGGGTGATTTTTATGTTTTTGAGAAAAAAGCGTATAATTGCGATGCTGATGATCATCGTTTTATTATTTTGTACAGCGCTGACTCCATACGCTGCAGTATCCGATGTGACGGTCATAGAAGAGGGCTCCAACACAATGCAACTGCCCTGTGCCTCGGCCATTTTGATGGATGCCAAAACAGGCCAAGTGCTGTTTGAGCAAAACGCAGACCAGGCGCTGCCGCCTGCTTCGGTCACCAAGATCATGACCTTGCTATTGGTGATGGAGGCCGTGGACGAGGGGCGGCTTGCTTTGACGGATACCGTCACCGTCAGTGCGCACGCAGCCTCGATGGGTGGATCGCAGGTCTATCTGAAGGAAGGGGAGACCATGAGCGTGGAGGAGATGCTGAAATGCGTGATCATCGCTTCCGCAAACGATTGCGCCGTTGCGTTGGCGGAGACCGTTGCCGGTAGCGAGGAGAGCTTCGTGCAGCAAATGAATCGGCGTGCAGCGGAGCTTGGAATGATGAACACACATTTTGAGAACACCAACGGTCTTGACGATACGGCAAAGAATCACGTGACGTCGGCAAGGGATATCGCGTTGATGTCACGGGCGCTGATCGCTCACCCAAAGATCCTGGAGTATAGTGGCATCTGGATGGACACCATTCGCGACGGCACCTTTGGGCTGACGAATACCAATCGACTGGTGCGTTTTTATCCGGGCTGTACCGGCCTCAAAACCGGCTCCACCGCAAGGGCAAAATTCTGCATCAGTGCCACGGCTGAGCGGGACGGTCTCTCGCTGATTGCCGTGATCATGGCGGCGGAGAGCCGTGATGTTCGCAACGCTGCTGCCACCAAGCTTCTGGATTTTGGCTTTGCCACGTACAGCAGCTTTTCGGCAGATGCCGGCAGCTGTACGCTGCCTGTGATGGGCGGCGTCCGTGATGCCGTAACGCTATCCTACGATGCCTTTTCTGCAGTGGTACCAAAGGGGAGTGCTGCCAAGGTGGTGAAGACTGTTAATCTGCCGGAAAGCATCGAGGCGCCCCTTCTTAAGGGTACCGAGGTTGGACGGGTGATCTATACGTTAGATGGAAAGGAAATCGGCTCTGTCGCGATCCTCGCAGACGAAAATGTGGATCAGATCAGCTTCGGCGTGCTGTTTTGGCGTCTTTTCCAAAAATTTTTATTGAATTAAGTCTAAAAACGGGAAAAAATATCTTGCAATTTCCAAAAAAAAGGTGTAGAATATTCACGTATTATTGCATTTTCAAAATGCGAAAGGTAGGTTAAAAAATGTCTGTTCGTTTGATTGATACTTATGTAGCGCCCTTTGTTTCTGCTGGCGAGTGCACCGGTATGCAGCCGCTTGTAAACGCTGCCCATCAGATGCTTCACGAAAAGTCCGGCCAGGGCAACGCGTTTCTTGGCTGGATGGATCTGCCCCGCGATTACGACAAGGAAGAGTACGTGCGCATCAAGGCTGCCGCTGAAAAGATCAAGAAGTCTTGCGATGTGTTTATTGTGATCGGTATCGGTGGCTCTTATCTCGGCGCCCGCGCCGTGGTGGAATTCTTGAAGTCTCCGCTTTACAACAATCTGAAAAAGGATACTCCCGATATTTATTTCTCCGGCTGCAATATCAGCGCCACCAATATGCAGGAGCTGATTGCTATTTGTGAGGGCAAGGACGTTTGCATTAACGTGATCTCCAAGTCCGGTACCACTACCGAGCCCGCTGTAGCCTTCCGTATTTTCCGTGAGCTGCTGGAAAAGAAATACGGCAAGGACGGTGCCAAGGAGCGCATTTTCGTGACCACCGACCGTGCCAAGGGCACGCTGAAGGGCTTTGCCGATCAGGTGGGCTACGAGACCTTCGTGGTTCCCGACGACGTGGGTGGCCGCTTCTCCGTGCTTTCTGCGGTGGGTCTTCTCCCCATTGCCGTTTCCGGTGTGGAGCTTGACGAGCTGATGCAGGGTGCCGCCGATGCCCGCGAGGCCTTTGCCGATCCCGATATCACCAAAAACGATTGCTATAAGTACGCCGCGCTGCGCAACATCCTGCTGCGCAAGGGAAAGAGCACCGAGATCCTCGTTGGCTACGAGCCCTTCCTGCAGATGTTCTCCGAGTGGTGGAAGCAGCTTTACGGTGAGAGCGAGGGCAAGGATCAGAAGGGTATCTATCCTTCCTCCGTTATTTTCTCCACCGATCTGCATTCCCTCGGGCAGTATATTCAGGACGGTATGCGCAATCTGTTTGAGACCGTTATTTCCGTCAAGAATACCGGCGCCGTGCAGCTGATTCCCAACGATCCCGCCAATATCGACGGCCTCAATTTCCTTTCCGGCAAGGATCTGAACTACGTGAACAGCATGGCGCAGCAGGGCACGCTTTTCGCGCACGTGGACGGTGGTGTTCCCAACATTGTGCTGGAGGTGGATGAGCGCTCCGCACACGATCTTGGCTATATGATCTACTTCTTTGAGAAGGCCTGTGCTATCTCCGGCTACATCCTGGGTGTCAATCCCTTCGACCAGCCCGGCGTCGAGGCTTACAAGAAGAATATGTTCGCTCTGCTCGGCAAGCCCGGCTACGAGGAACAGAAGGCAGCTCTTGAAGCACGCCTTGCAAATCAGTAATTTTCTAAAAGAGGGGCAAAAAAGCCCCTCTTTTTCTCTATCTTTTTTTGTGAAACCCCTTGAAAAAATAGAATTTATCGTGTATAATAAAGTCAAGGACGGAAAATCCTTCCGTCACGACCATATTTGGAGGTATAGGCTATGCTGAAATTGATGATTGGCGTTAAGGGAACCGGTAAGACCAAAACCCTGATCGAGAATGTAAATAACGCTGCAACTGCGTCCCACGGTGACGTTGTGTGCATCGAGAAGGGAACCCAGCTTCGCTTTGACATCAAATCGAAGGTTCGCCTTGTGGATACCGAGGAGTACTTGATTCGCGACGCAGAGGCTCTTTACGGCTTTGTTGCCGGTATTTTGGCCAGCAACTACGATGTAACTGACGTTTTTGTTGATAACACCTTGAAGATTTGCGGCGGCGACGTTGCTGCTATGGAAAAAATGCTGGATAAGGTAGCGGAGCTGCTTTCCAAGCATGAGACCAACGTATTTATGACTGCCTCTATGCCCGTTGAGGAAGCAACCGATACGATCAAGAAATATCTGTGATCATACAAAAAAAGACCCGGCATCAGCCGGGTCTTTTTTTAATTCTTGCTTTGCAGGCGCCGCTCTGCGAAGCGCAGCATAAGGCAAATCAAGAGATACGCGAGGAAGCAGGGGATAAGAATGAGGATCAGCCAGTAGACCAGCATCACGGGAATATCCGCGGCAGTAAACAGGGCACCTGCCATGGAAAAGGCGATATCGGAAAGAATATAAGAGGCAAGACGCAGCAGGGTAAAGATGCCGACGGAAAGCATGACCGTGCGCTGCAAGGGATTTTTTCTGTCGAAAAGTGACGCAAAGGGGAGCAAGGGGGGCTCCAGCTCTGCTGCAATGCCAAGCGTGTTGGCTGCGTTTTGTGTGGCGCGATTGGTTTCGCGGTGCTTTTTGATATATTTGCGGCACAGAAGAAGGATCAAGGTGCAAAGCCCCGCCTCGATGAGAAAGGCCGCCACGTAGCCGCTGTAATTGTAGGTGAAATCAATGGTGCCGTACACGATGGAGATGGCGATGATGGCGGCAGCGTATTTGAAAAGCAGCGCGCCGCCAAGCAGAAGCAGCAGCTTTTTGAGCCCCAAGGGCTCCGGATAATATACTGCAAAGACAACGAAGGCAAACAAAACGGCGGTGCCGAAGATCTCCATCCACTGCAGCAGCAGGTCCACCACGTCGAACCAAAGGGTGTCCATCAGCACAAGGTCGGAAACAATGTACTGATAGGCGGGGACGAGCACACAGGAATAGAGCGCCAATGCGGCAAAAAGCAAAATAACAAAAAACTTGAACGCGGATCTTGACATAAAAAATTCCTCTCTATGATACGTTTCCTCTCTATCATACCATAAAATGCGAAAAAAAGCAAATCTTTATGAAAAATTTGTATGTTTTTTTGCAATTTGGCATAGGATAGTTAAGAGTCGAACATACAAGTCTTGCGGCTTTAAGAGAGGTGAAAATATGCTGAAAAACGAGCTTTGTGACTATACTTACGTGATGCGAGCCGTGGAGGAGCTTTCCAGAAGCGAATTTGTGCAAAGAGACGTGCTCACACACTCGATTCTTGGTCGGGAAATTCCTGTTTTGACTTTAGGGCGCGGCAAACGCGGCGTTCTGTACGTAGGGGCACATCACGGTATGGAATGGCTGACAGCCGGCGTTTTATTGGATTTTGTGGCTGATTTTGTGGATCGGTGTGAGAGAAACGGTCAGATTTATGAGCGTCGGGCGGTTGCTCTGTGCGCCGAGCGCTGCATACGGGTTATTCCCATGCTCAATCCCGACGGCGTAGAGTACGCCATACACGGTGCGGGGGAAAAAAATCCCTTGCGGGAGCGGGTGATCGCCATGAATGGCAGCGAGGATCTTTCCGCCTGGCAGGCCAATGCCCGGGGCGTGGATCTGAATCATAATTATCATGCGGGCTTTCTTGCATACAAGCAGCAAGAGGCCGCAACCGGTGTCGTGGGCGGCGCGCCCACTCGCTACAGTGGGGAGTTCCCGGAATCCGAACCGGAGACTGCGGCACTTTGCCGTCTTTTGCGCTACCGAAGAGAAGAAATCGAGGGTGTGCTGAGTCTTCATTCTCCGGGAGAAGAAATCTTTTGCAGCTGTGGAGATGCGCTTTCTGCCAAATCGCTTTCCGTGGGGCGCGTGCTGCAACGATTAACAGGATATCGCATGGCGCATCCGGAGGGGCTTTCTGCCTTTGGGGGTCTGACGGACTGGTGCATCACGGAGCTGAAGCGTCCTGCGTACACACTGGAATGCGGCAATGGGAAAAATCCGCTACCGCTCACGCAGCGTCCTGTGATCTACGAAAGATTACGAAGAGCATTGTTTACGTTTCCGTATATGTTATAACAAGAATCAGCCTCCACGGTGTCACCAAGGAGGCTGATTCTTTATGATTCAAAAAAATTCATTTGCTCACCCTGCTTTGTGACGTTGCGGTAAGGCAGCCCCAGATGCTCGTAGGCCAGCCGCGTCACGCAACGGCCGCGCGGCGTGCGGGAAAGGAAACCGATCTGCATCAGATAGGGCTCATAAACGTCCTCCAGCGTGATGGCCTCTTCACCAATGGTGGCGGCCAGTGTTTCCAGACCAACCGGGCCACCGTCATAAAATTTGATGATAGTGGTGAGCATGCGACGGTCGATATTATCAAGTCCGAGCTCGTCGATCTCAAGCTGCTGCAGCGCGTAGCTGGCGATCTCTGAGGTGATCTCGCCGTCTCCCTTGATCTGGGCAAAGTCCCGCACCCGCTTCAGAAGGCGGTTGGCGATACGGGGAGTGCCGCGGGAGCGGGAGGCGATCTCAATGGCACCGTCGTCCACAATGGGCAGCTCCAAAATATCGGCGCTGCGCTTGACGATGGAAGCCAGCTCCTCCGGTGTATATAACTCCAGCTTCAGCAATACGCCGAAGCGGTCACGCAAAGGGGTGCTGAGCTGTCCCGCTCTCGTGGTGGCGCCAATCAGAGTGAAGCGGGGTAGGTCAATGCGGATACTGCGGGCAGCGGGACCCTTGCCGATAATAATATCCAGCGCGTAGTCCTCCATGGCGGGGTATAAGATCTCCTCCACAGCGCGGGAAAGTCGGTGGATCTCGTCGATGAAGAGCACGTCACCCTCAGAAAGATTGGTAAGCAATGCGGCAAGATCACCTTGCTTTTCGATGGCGGGGCCGGAGGTGACACGGATGTTCACGCCCATTTCGTTGGCAATAATGTTGGAAAGTGTGGTCTTTCCAAGGCCGGGAGGGCCGTAAAGCAATACGTGGTCGAGAGAATCGCCGCGCTTTTTTGCGGCATCAATATATACCTTCAGGTTTTCCTTTACTTTTTCCTGACCGACGTAATCGGTGAGGTGCTGGGGGCGCAGAGAAACCTCCGGCTCGCCATCCTCCGCCGTTTCAGCAGTGGAGAGAATGCGATTTTCAAAATCAAATTCCTGGTCGGCGGGGAAGGGGGTAAAATCGTTGAAATTCATAAGACCTCCTTGTTACATCAGCTTTTTCAGCGCTGCGCGAATAATGTCCTCCACGCTCATGGCGGAGGTGTTGATGCCCTGCAAGGCGTTCAAGATTTCGGTGCGGCTGTAGCCCAGCACCAGCAGCGCCTCCTGCGCCTCGGTCATCTGACCGCCGCTTTGCACGGCCGTGATAGTCGGCATCGCTGTACCGGAGGGAAGGTCCGAGGGAAGCATATTCTGCGCAAGAAGCTTGTCCCGCAGCTCCAGAATGATGCGAGCGGCGGTCTTGGGGCCGATGCCGTTGGCGCGGGAGATCGCTTTTTTATCCTCTGTAGACACGGCGAGAATGAATTTTTCCGGCGTGAAGGCGGAAAGGATGGCAAGTGCTGCCTTTGGGCCGACGCCGGAGACGGTAATCAGCAGCTTGAACATATCAAGCTCACTTTCCGTAGCAAAGCCGAACAACTCCATGCCGTCCTCACGTACGGCCATATAAGTATAAAGCTTGACCGCCTCGTTTTTGGTGGCACGGGGGGCAATGGTGTCGTAGGTGTTATTGCTGATCGTCAGCTTGAAGCCGACGCCGCCGGCGTTCAGCACGGCCGTGTTGGGAAACAGGTGCTCCAACGCACCGCTGATAAAATAAAACATATCTCCTCCATTTGACATGCCCGACCGGGCGCAGCGTGATTCTTAAGCAGAGATCAAGGGTTTGTGTGGGGTGCCTCCGGCTGTTCGATCCGCCTGATGGCGCGCTCCAGCTTGACACGATCCATATCCATATCCCGGCCACAGCCCACACAGACCACGCGGCAGATGCTGCCGACGCGCACAACGCGGAATTCGTGATTGCCGCAGGGGTGTGGCTTTTTCAGCTCCAGCAGCGTACCGGGAAAAAGCTTGACGATTTCCATTTTGATTCTCCTTCGGGATTGTAAATTTTAGTATAACATAAAACGATGAAAATGTAAATATAAAATTATATTTTAAATTATAAAAAATCCTTTGACTTTATGAAAAATCTATGTTATAATAAAATAATAAAATGGACGTAGTGTTTGAAAAATGAGAAAGGAGCCGTTATGATCATTCTCGGTATCGACCCCGGGCTTGCTATCGTGGGGTGGGGCGTGGTGGATTACCGCGCGGGAAAATTCAAAACCCTGGGCTACGGTGCTATCCGCACACCGGCCGGCATCCGCACCGAGGAGCGCCTTGCCGGCATCTACCGGGATCTGACGGCCATTATTCAGCATTTTCATCCGGAGGAAATGGCGGTGGAGGAGCTTTTCTTCAACACCAACATCACCACCGGCATCCGCGTGGCGGAGGCGCGTGGCATCGTGCTGCTTTGCGGTGAGCAAAACGGCGTACGTATCTCGGAATACACACCCTTGCAGGTAAAGCAAGCGGTGGTTGGCTACGGCAGAGCGGAGAAGAAGCAGGTGATCACCATGGTCACCTCTATTTTGGGACTGAAGGAGCCACCGAAGCCCGACGATACGGCGGATGCGCTGGCCATCGCCGTGTGTCACGGGCACAGCGGCGCTTCCCGTTTGGCAAAATATTTCAACAATTGACGAGGGTATTATGTTTTATACGGAAAATTGGAAGGATTACGAGCTACTGGACACCTCCGACGGAGAGCGTCTGGAACGCTGGGGCAAATATATTCTGGTGCGGCCCGATCCGCAGATCATCTGGCACGGAGCTGCCAGCCATCCTTTGTGGAAAAAGGCGGATGCCGTCTATCGCCGCTCTTCTGCGGGCGGCGGTGCCTGGAAGCAGAATCGGCTACCGGAGCAGTGGAAGATCGGATACGGCGATCTGACCTTTCTGATCAAGCCCATGGGCTTCAAGCATACTGGACTCTTTCCGGAGCAGGCTGCAAACTGGGATTGGTTTTCTGAGAAAATCAAAAAGGCCGGACGCCCTATCAAGGTTCTGAATCTTTTTGCCTACACAGGTGGCGCTACGGTTGCCGCCGCTAAGGCGGGCGCGGCTGTCGTGCACGTGGATGCGGCCAAGGGCATGGTGGCACAGGCCAAGGAGAACGCAAGACTTTCCGGCCTTGGTGACGCCCCCATTCGATACATTGTGGACGATTGTAAGAAATTTGTGGAGCGGGAGATCAAGCGCGGCAATTTTTACGACGCCGTGATCATGGATCCGCCCTCCTACGGCAGAGGTCCCTCCGGTGAGGTGTGGAAGATCGAGGATTGCGTTGACGAGCTGGTGGAGCTGACCTCCAAGCTCTTGTCGAAGGAGCCCCTCTTCTTCCTGATCAATTCTTACACCACAGGGCTTTCTCCGTTGGCCATGAGTTATATTTTGGATCTGAAGGTGCGCGCTCGCTTTGGCGGAAAGACCACCGCTGAGGAGCTGGGGCTGCGAGTAACCAGCACGGGCTCCTATCTGCCCTGCGGTGCCAGCGCACGCTGGGAGCTTTGAGATGACTATGAATGATATCTATATTCACGCAAAGAATCTTGTTTACGCCTACCGCGAGGAGGACGGGCTTAAAATGCCCGTGCTGCACGGTATTTCCCTGGATATCAAACGGGGCGAATACGTGGCTGTGTTGGGACACAACGGCTCCGGCAAATCCACCTTTGCCAAGCTTTTGAATATGATCTTGGAGCCGGAAAGCGGCGAGCTTGTGGTAGCCGGTCGGGATCTCTGCTCACCGGAGCTGACGGAGGACGACCTGTTTGCCCTGCGCCGCGAGGTGGGAATGGTTTTCCAAAATCCCGATAATCAGCTGGTGGCTACCATTGTAGAAGAGGACGTAGCCTTCGGTCCCGAAAACCTGGGCGTGCCTCCTGCCGAGATCCGGAAGCGTGTGGATGAGGCTTTGGAAACCGTAGGCATGACCGCCTATGCACGGCACGAGCCGCACCGCCTTTCGGGTGGTCAGAAGCAGCGCATTGCCATTGCGGGCGTGCTGGCCATGCGCCCCTCTTGCGTCATTCTGGACGAGGCCACCGCAATGCTGGATCCCGTGGGTCGCCGCGAGGTGATCGAAACCGTGGAACGCTTGAATCGCGAAGCGGGTATGACGGTGATCACCATTACGCACTATATGAATGAAGCGGCGCGTGCCGATCGCGTCGTGGTGATCGACGATGGACGCATTTTGATGGACGGCACCCCTCGCGAGGTGTTTTCGCAACCGGAAAAGCTGATGGCTGCGGGTCTTGACGTGCCGCAATGCACGGCGCTGGTACACGCGCTTAGCGAGGAGGGCATTTCGTTGAAGGGCACTCCCATCACTACCGAAGAATGTGCAGATCTGATCTGCCGTGCCCTGGAGGAAAAGAAAAATGGCAACCGTAACGCTTGAACACGTTTCTTATATTTACGGAAAGGGCACTCCCTTTGAGATCAAGGCGCTGGACGACGTCTCTCTTACGGTAAAAAGTGGTCGTGTCACGGGTATTATTGGTCACACCGGATCAGGTAAGTCCACCATGGTGCAGCTGCTCAACGGACTTGAAAAGCCGGAAGGCGGTCGTGTACTGCTGGACGGCGCTGATATCTGGGAAAATCCTAAAAATATGCAGGCGATCCGCTTCCGCGTCGGCCTTGTGATGCAGTATCCGGAGTACCAGCTGTTTGAGGAGACCATCGAGGCGGATATCGCCTTCGGCCCCCGCAACATGGGACTTGACGAGGAGGAAATCAGCAAGCGTGTGCGGGAGGCTGCTGCCTTTGTCGGCCTTGAGCCGGAACTGCTGCAGAAATCTCCCTTTGATCTTTCGGGCGGCCAGAAGCGCCGTGCCGCTATTGCCGGCGTCATGGCCATGCGTCCGGAGGTGCTGGTGTTGGATGAGCCCGCCGCAGGGCTTGACCCTCGCGGGCGCGATATCATTCTGCGCGGTATCCGGGAATACGGTGAACGTACCGGCTCTACGGTCATCATCGTCAGTCACAGCATGGAGGATATGGCCGCTTATTGCGACGATATCGTGGTGATGTATCAGGCAAAGGTGTTTCTTGCGGGCACGCGGGACGAGGTCTTTTCTCACGCAGGAGAGCTTGCCTCCGTTGGTCTTGACGTGCCGCAGATCACCCATCTCGCGCTGCTTTTGAAAAAGCGCGGTGTTCCGCTGCCCGATGCCATTTATACCGTAGAGGCAGCGCGTGACTGCTTACGCACTCTATTACAGTAAAGGATCTTACGCTCAACATGAAAAATATTGCGTTTGGGCAGTATTATCCTGCCCGATCACCCTTGCATCAATTGGATGCAAGAATGAAGCTGATCTTGTCCATTCTATACATTGTCTGCACCTTTCTGTGCAAAAACGTGCTCAGCTTCGCCCTGCTGCTGTTATCAGCGGTTCTGCTGCTTTTGATCAGCCGTATTCCTCCCCGCATCGTGTTGCGTTCCTTGCGTGCGCTGCTGTTTGTGATGCTGTTTACGGCAGTACTCAATCTGCTCTTCACGAAGGGAGAAACCGAGCTATTCGCTTTTTGGCGTATTCACGTATATGTGGAGGGCGTATATAGCGCCGTCTTCATGCTGGTGCGCATTATGGTGCTGATCCTGAGCACCAGTCTGTTCCTTACCTACACAACAACGCCGATTGCCTTGACGGATGCCATTGAAAGCTTGCTGTCACCGCTTCGCGTGGTGCATTTGCCGGTGCATGAGTTTGCCATGATGATGACCATTGCGCTCCGGTTTATCCCCACGCTGATGGAGGAAACGGACAAGATCATGAACGCGCAAAAGGCCCGCGGTGTGGATTTTTCAAGCGGCGGTCTGATCAAGCGTGCCAAGGCGCTGATCCCCATTCTCATTCCGCTCTTTATTTCCGCTTTTCGGCGAGCCGACGAGCTGGCGATGGCTATGGAATGCCGTTGCTACCGAGGCGGGAAGGGTAGAACCAAGATGCGCGTATCCCATTTACACGCCTCGGATTTCGTCGCATTGCTGATGATGGTGCTGTTTGGCGCCGCTGTGCTGTATCTCAATCGGCTCGGCCTTTTCTATACGCTGTAAGGTGCTGCGATGAAAATACTTTTGAAAATTGCGTATCAGGGAACCGCGTACTGTGGTTACCAGGTGCAGCCCAACGGCATCACTGTGCAGGAGTGCCTGAATATTGCTGCCAAGGCAGTATTCGGTTATGACTGCGATATTGTAGGCTGCAGTCGAACGGATAGCGGTGTGCACGCGAGAGCGTTCTCGGCTACGGTGTCCAAAAAAGGGCAAGGCTGCCTTGAAACCGGCATCCCCACCGATCGTATCCCCCGCGCCCTCAATGCCCACCTGCCCCCCGATAGTGCCGTGCTTGCGGCCCTTGAGGTGACAGATACTTTTCACGCCCGCTACGACGTGATCTCCAAGGAATACGAATATCTTATCTACAACGGCCCGGAGCGCGACCCCTTCCTCAAGGATCGCGTTTGGCATTTCCCCACGCCTATCTCCGATGCGGCGCTGAAGGCAATGCAGCAGGCTGCTGCCGCCTTTGTAGGTGAAAAGGATTTTACCGCTTTGCGAGACGGTGACGCGGACGAGAACGCGGTGCGCCACGTGTTTTCCGCAAGCGTAATGAGGACGGGGAGCATGATCTCCTTCCGCGTGCGCGCAGACGGATTTCTCTATCATATGGTGCGCGTGATGACCGGGACGCTGATGGATGTGGCCAAAGGCAGGATCCCTGCCGAGGAGATCGCCGCCCGCATTGAAAGTTGCAACCGTCAGCTGATGGGCAGCACCGCTCCTGCTGCCGGGCTTTATCTCGACCGGGTTTTTTATAAAGACATCTGACAAGCATAGAAAGGAGGCCAATGATGAACGAGCAAGAAAAGAACGCAGTGATCCTGCCGCAGGAGGCCGAGCTTCCCGCCGAGGCAGCGCCCCAGCCGACCGAACCCTCCCTTGGCTATTGGGCAAAAATTGCGAGAATATATCAATATACCGCCCGTGGGCTGATCGTTGTGCTCCTGCTGTTTGTGGTGCTTTTTGCCGTTATATCTCCCAGTGCCTTTTCCTTCAACGGACTTTATTATTTTGTGAAGGATCTGGGATCCGCTGCGGCGCTGGCGGATAGTGACGATTCTGTTCTGTACTATACCTACGGCGAGGAGAAAATGGTGCCGCTTGCCTATCACGGAGGCGTGGCTCTGGCTCATAGCCGGGGCGTGGAGATCTATAAGGCGGATGGTCAGCGCTCCTTGACGGTTTCCCTTACAATGAAGGAGCCTCGTTTAACCGCCTCCCGCAATTATCTTGCCGCGTTCGATCTTGGTGGTACTACCTTCTCGATCTGCAATTCCTATGCGGAGCTTTACCGCGGCACCACGGAATTTCCAATCTACGGTATCACCGTTTCGGATGCCGGGTCTTTTACGGTGATCACCGCCTCGGATAAGGCGCTTTCCCAGGTGCTGCTCTATGATGGCAGCTATAATCTGATCCAGCGCTTTTATCGCGGGAGCGCCACGGTCTCCGCTGCCATTTCTGAAAGTGGTCGCTATATCGCTTTGCTTGGCGCACGGGCCCATGGCGGTGTGCTTGATCTGTTTATGATCGGTGACGCGGAGCCATTTGCCAGCTCTGATTTTGAAAACGAGCTTCCGCTTGGGATTGGCTTTACCTCCGCCACTACCGTGGCGGTGGTAACGGATCGTGTATTGCATACGCTGCACGTGGACGGCAAGCGCTATGATACCGTTTCCTTTTCCGGCAATTCTCCTATTTCCTGGCATATCGACAAGGAGGGCATTGCGGTGGTTACGGAGCTTGATGCCACCAACGCTCGTTGTGAGCTTATTTGGGTGGGAAAAAGAGGTAACGTGGCCTTTCGCTCCTCTCTTGATAACGTTACCGCCATTTCGATTTCTGACGAGGTGCTTTGGGTGCTTTCGGAGAGAAAGGCTCTGGCGTATCATACGAAGAACGGTGCTTTGATGACGACCCTTGAAACGGATGCCGGATGTATTGGCATTTCCGGCACGGGTCAAGGAAACGCGTACGTGTTTTACGGTGCGCGGGCAGTTAAGCACGCTGCAACTAAGTGAGGTGATCCTTTTGAGAAACATTCCCAATATTTTAACGTTTTTGCGCTTGCTACTGGTGCCACTATTTGCTTGCAGCTTCTTTCTGATAAGCCCCACGGTAGCTTTGGTGCTGTTTTTACTGGCCGGCACTACGGATATCCTTGACGGCTATCTCGCGCGGCGCTTTCACTGGGGCTCCACCCTTGGCAAGGTGCTGGATCCGGTGGCGGATAAGAGCATGCAATGTACGGTGCTGGTCGTGCTGACTGTCGCCGGGTACATACCGCTGCTGCTCATGATCCCATTTGTTCTGAAGGAGGCTATACAGCTATTTTGCGGGCTGCTGTTTTTCCGTTTCCGGCACGATGTCACCGTCAGCTGCTGGTATGGAAAGCTGGCTATTTGTATTTTTTATGCTACCGTAAGTATGACGATCCTTTGCCCCTCTGCGTGGCAGAGCAAGGCCATACTGCTTCCTGCTGCTTGGATCGTTACGCTACTGCTGATGCTGGGAGCGCTTTTGGGCTACGTTGTTCGCTATACCAAAATCGCAAACAGGATGAAGAACAATATATAGAAAGGAAACGTCCGCTTGGACGGGTAATATAAATGGTAATGTGTGCAAGGTGCCATAAGCGCGTGGCTACCGTGTTTGTGACCAAGGTGGAAAACGGCGAGCGCAAGACCGAGGGTATTTGTGTGAAATGCGCCGCGGAGCTTGGCCTGCCCACCGATCAGATGATGGGTAACGTCATGGGCAAGCTGGGTATCACGCCCGATATGCTGCAGAATATGGAGGAGGAGCTGACCGGACTGATCCAGGAAAACGGCGGCCTTCCCAGCGACGGCGATGATAACGAGGACGGCGGTGCTCCTGCTATTGATTTCCCCAAGATTTTTCGGGAAAGCGGCCTTTTCGGCGGAACAAAGCCGGAAGGTGCGGAGAAAAGCGAAGAGAAGAACGATAAGAAGGAAAAGGCGTCGGGGGAGAAAAAACACAAATTCCTCGATACCTATTGCCGCAATCTTACGAGACGTGCCGCCGAGGGCAAGCTGGATCGCATTGTCGGACGCGAGCGTGAGCTGGCACGCGTGATCCAGATTTTGTGTCGCCGTCAGAAGAATAACCCTTGCCTCATCGGTGAGCCGGGTGTTGGTAAGACCGCCATTGCGGAGGCGCTGGCACAGCGTATTGCCGAGGGCAACGTGCCCTACAAGCTGCGGGGCAAGGAGGTCTATCTCGTTGATCTGACGGCGCTCGTCGCCGGTACGCAGTTCCGCGGACAGTTTGAGTCCCGTATTCTGGGGCTTTTGAAGGAGGTCACGGACGCGGGGAATATCATCCTTGTGATCGACGAGGTGCACAATATCGTGGGTACAGGAGAATCGGAGGGTGGCGTCAATGCCGCAAACATCCTCAAGCCCGCGCTGTCTCGCGGCGAGGTGCAGATCATCGGCGCCACCACCCTGCGGGAGTATCGCAAGTATATCGAGAAGGATTCTGCGCTGGAGCGCCGCTTCCAGCCCGTGACAGTCAACGAGCCTTCTCTGGAGGATACGGTGGAGATGCTGCGCGGCATCAAGCATTATTACGAGGCCTTTCACGCCGTGCATATTCCGGATGAGATCCTTCGCCGCGCCGTGGTGCTTTCCGAGCGTTATATTACAGACAGATACCTGCCCGACAAGGCCATTGACCTGTTGGACGAGGCTGCTGCCAATCTTTCTCTTAACAGCTCTGTGCTGAACGAGAGCTATGAGATCAAGGAGCAGATGCTGGCTGAAAAGGAGAAGCGTGAGCTGATCGAGGCAGAGGATACCCCCGACGAGAACGCCCAGAAGCGCCGCTTTGAGGAGCTTGCAAAGATCAAGGCAAGGGAACTGCAGCTTTCTGAGCGCTTGGCCGAAATCGAGCCCGAATGCGGCCGCGTCGTGATGGGCGAGGAGGAGTTGGCACAGGTTATTGAGATCTGGACAGGGGTTCCCGCCGCCAACATCAGCGAAAATGAGTTTGAACGCATCGACGGCCTTGAAAATCGCCTCAAGAAGCGTATTATCGGCCAGGATAAGGCCGTGGAGGCGGTTTCCCGCGCCATCAAGCGCAATCGCGCGGGCGTATCTTATAAAAGGAAGCCCGTTTCCTTCATTTTTGCGGGTCCTACGGGCGTGGGCAAGACTGAATTGGTCAAAACCCTTGCCGCAGACCTCTTTGACAGCCCCGAAACCCTTATTCGCCTCGATATGTCGGAGTTTATGGAGAAGCATTCCGTATCCCGCATCATCGGCGCGCCTCCCGGATACGTAGGCTACGACGAGGCAGGGCAGCTGACCGAAAAGATCCGCCGTCGTCCCTATTCTGTGGTGCTGTTTGACGAGATCGAAAAGGCGCATCCCGACGTGCTGAACGTACTGCTGCAGATCCTCGACGACGGCCGCATTACCGACGCTCACGGCAAGACCGTCAATTTTGAAAACACGGTGCTGGTGATGACCACCAACGCCGGCTCCGATAAGGCGGGAACGCTGGTGGGCTTCGGCTCTGCCGACGGCACCATGGAGGATGCACGCACCGAAAAGGCACTCTCCACCTTCCTGCGTCCCGAGTTCCTCAACCGCGTGGACGAGGTGATCACCTTCCGCAGCCTTGACAGGGAGGATTTCAAGAGGATTGCGGCCATTATGCTGGGAGAGCTGCAAGCGGCACTGGACGAGCGGCATATTTCGCTCCGCTGGACGGATGCGGCACTGGCACTGATCGCGGAGCGATCCTTCTCCCACAAGTACGGTGCCCGTAATATGCGTCGCTATATCCAGACCCATGTGGAGGACGTGCTGGCAGAAAAGATCATTGCCGATTACAGCCGTTCCATTACGCACGTTTCGGTAAACGTTCAGGATAGGGAACTGAAAATCGAGGCGCTTTGAGGGAAATTTCACTCTAAATGTAAATTAAATGTAAATTGCGAGAATTCCTCTTGCATTTCGTTTAATATTATGTTATAATCTTTTCCGCTTGCGTGATGGCGAGCAAAAACACACACGGGATCGGATGCAGGGTTGGTGCCCGGCAAGCGCAGGGTTGCCTTGTGAGATCAACGTGGTGGAAAAAAACCAAAGGAGGACATCAAAATGTCTGTTATCACCATCAAACAGCTTCTCGAAGCAGGCGTCCATTTCGGACATCACACCAGAAGATGGAACCCCAAAATGCAAGAGTACATCTTCACCGAGCGCAATGGTATTTATATCATTGACCTCCAGAAGACCGTTAAGAAGTTCGAGGAGGCTTACGCCTTCGTTCGCGACCTCGCTGCCAACAACGGCACCATCCTGTTCGTAGGCACCAAGAAGCAGGCTGCCGACGCCATCAAGGAAGAGGCTACCCGTTGCGGTCAGTACTACGTCAACATGCGTTGGCCCG
>JAFTQT010000145.1 GCA_017462615.1 Clostridia bacterium
TTTTTCTCTACCGTTCTGACCCTTCCTTCAAAAAATTGAATTTTGATGGTCTGATCCCGCCCGGCTCCGTTGTAGTCAAGAGAGATCTGTGCATCCGCCGTGCCGAAGCGTAAAAGCTCACTCACGTGCTGACCGCGAAAGCTTTTGCCGATGGACGTATAGTATAAAGCCTCCAGCAGATTGGTTTTTCCCTCGGCGTTGTCACCGTACAGCACGTTGACCCCCTCCGAAAAGGAGATTTCCGCATCCTCTATATTCCGGAACTGATGGAGCTTTAATTTTTTTGCGATCATGCGATCATTCCTTCATTCTGACGGGCAGCAGCATAAAGAGATCCTCTGCGGCCTCCTCTTTTCCCTCGGCAGGCTCAATGTTCACGCTGGCAAGGTTAGAGGAAAGGGACATTTTGATATATTCGCTGTCACAGGCTCTGACCGAATCAATGAGAAAACGGTTATTGAAAGCAATAAGAAGATCACTGCCCTCATGCTCTATCTCGATTTCATCATAGGTGCTGCCGGCAGAGGAGGCGGCAAGAATTTTCAGAAGACCGCCCTCAAAATGTAGCTTTACGTGAGAGCGCACGCTGTTCATCACACGCTCCTCGGTGATCAGAGCCGCTCTGTCAAGAGAGGAGATCAGCACGTCACGGTTCACGATGGCAAAGATCTTGCTGTCCTTGCGAATGATGCGGTCATATTCAATATATTCGCCGTCAATGAGGCGAGAGAAGAACTCCAGCTCACCAATATGGAAGAGGATGTGCTTTCTCGTCATATGAATGGTCACGTTCTTTTCCTTATCGGAGGAAAGAAGCTTGAAAAGATCGTTTACCGTCTTAACGGGTACGATAAAGCGGAAGGACAGATCACTGCCGTCTGCATTGCTATTCTGAATTTCAGTTTGAAGCTTACATCTTGCCAGCTTAAAGCTGTCACAGGAAACCAGCAGAATGCTGTCGTTCTTTACCTCAAAAAAGCAGCCGTTCAACACGGGGCGCTGATCGTTCACACCCATGGCGTACATGGTTTTGGAGAGCATCTCCCGCAGCGTTCCCTCGGGCATGACGAAGCCTCTGTCATTGGAAAGGTAGGGAAGCTCCGGAAAATCAGCACCGTTCAGGGCTATCATCTTATGAGAGGATTTGCCGCAGGTGAAAAGTGCGCAGAGCTTATCATCCACGGAAAGCGTGACCTCCTCACCGTCCATCACACGCAGCGTTTGCATCATTTTTTGTGCGTTGATGATGTAGCAGCCCTCCTCCAGAACCTTGGCGGTGGCGGTGGTGGAAACGCCCTTTTCCAGATCGTAGGTCGTGAACTTACAGACGTCGGGATGCTTTGCCTCTATCAGTATGCCCTCCGCTGCTGCCACGGTGGATTTACCCGATACGGCGCACATCAAGGGGGAAAGCACGGTCAGAATCTGCTGACGGTTCAGAACGATTTTCATAAATACTCCTTTCGCTCTCGTCCCCGCAGGGGACAAAAAGAGATATAATGATAATATAATTTCGTAGTAAAAGTATTAGGGGGTCGGAAAACTGTGGAAAACTCTGCAAGCCCTTTCAAAATGGGAAAAGTGAGGCATTGGTTTTCAAAAAGAAATGTGGAAAGCCTCGGATGAATACGCTGATAAAAATAGGAAAAAGGGAGACCTAAAAAGAGAAATTTTTCAACAAAGAAGAATTTTGCGAAAAAAAGCGTAAATTTTTCAAATATCCGATTTTTACACAAGCGGCATAAAAGAAAAAACGGTTGAAAACTCAAATTTTGAAAAACGAGAATGTGAGTTTCTTTGTTTTACACAGCCTGAAAGGAGGGAAGAAAAGGGAAATACGCGATTTTTTCACAGGTTATAAGGAGGTTTTCAGTTCTCGTGGAAAACCTGCTGAAAAAGCATTAGCTTCCGCAGATCTCCTTTCGCAAACCTTCTATATCCATGGCGTATAGAGGGTCGGAGGAGATGCGTTTTTTGACCACCTCAATGGAGGCCATGATGGTGGCGTGATCTCTCTCAAAGATCTTGCTGATATTGGGATAGGACATTTCCGTGATCTCACGGATGAGATAGATGACAATGTGTCTTGCGTTGGCGATCTCCTTGTTTCGCTTTTTACCCACCAGCTCTTCCTTTTGAATATCAAACTTTTTGAAGACAGCGGCAAAAATCTTATCAATGGTCACGTTCAAGGGCTCAGTGTTGCCCCAAAGATCGGTAACGCAGTCCTTTGCCAGCTCCATGGAGATCATTCTGCCCTCCACCAGACTCTTGGCGGCCAGCTTCTTGATGGCACCCTCGATCTGACGGATGTTGGAGCGCAGATTTTCCGCAATGAAGGTCAGCACGTCGTCGGGCAGATCAATGCTGAGGGTCTCCGCTTTTTTGCGGATGATGGCCACACGCAGCTCAAGATCCGGCGGATTGATATCTGCAAGCAGTCCCTGCTCAAAGCGGGAGCGTAAGCGCTCCTCCAGGGGGTTGATATCCTTTGGCGGACGGTCGGAGGCGAGGATGATCTGCTTGCCATCGTCAAACAGAGTCTGGAAGGTGTTGAAGACCTCCAGCTGCGTGGCCTCCTTGCCGGCGATAAACTGGATATCGTCGATCAGCAGCACGTCGCAGCCCCGATAGCGGGCACGGAAGCTTTCCATATTACTGTGGGCAAGGCACTTCACCATGTCGTTGATAAAATCGTCGCCCTTGATGTAAACCACCTTGATGCTGGGATTCTGCCGCCGTAGCTCGTTGATGACGGCGCACATCAAGTGAGTCTTTCCAACGCCGCTGGGGCCGTAAAGAAACAGCGGATTCCATTCGTTGGAGGGGTTGTTGGCAACCTTCCAGCAGGCAGCTCTGGCAAATTTGTTGGCCTCACCTACAATGAAGTTGTCAAAGGTATATTTGGCGCGCTGGGCGTTTTCCGCACTCATTGCGGCAGGGGAGGGCGTCTCTGCTGCGGGTGTAGCCTCCTCCACGGGGGAAAATCTCTTTTTCAGCTCCTCCACGGTGGTGTTTGGGGTCTTGCAAACGAAGGAGATGCGCAGATCCATACCCACCAGCGTCGAAAACCGATTTTCAATGAGAGGTTTGTATTTTTCAGTCAGATATTTCAACTTGAATTCAGAGGTGGCGGAAAAAATCAGATTTTCGCCGTCCGGCTGATAATCAATGGGTGTGATATCGTTGTACCAAAGATTGAAGATCTCAACGGCACATTCTTTGCGAAAGGATTCCTTGACCAGCTCCCAAAGCGACAACATTTCTTCCGGGCAAGCCATAAAGACACCTCCTCATTAAATCTTAAAAATATATATAACAATATTATAACACATTATTTTTAATTTAACAAGTATTTTCGCGCACACACGCGCGCGAAAATATTAAAATTCACAATTTATTTACTTTTATAATAAGAGAATTGCCCTTGATTTTATAGGAAAGATAGTATATACTAACAATAATGAAAAAAAGGAGCGGAGCATGAAAAAAGAAGTTTATTACGTAAAGGGCATGACCTGCTCGGCCTGTGTGGCGCATGTGGAGCGCGCAGTGCGCAGCGTGGTGGGTTCAAAATGGCCTTTTCAGGTCAGCCTGCTCTCCAATACCCTCACCGTCGATGTGGAGGAGGGAAGAGAGGAGACACAATTCAAAAAGCTGTCGGCAGCCCTAAAAAGGGCCGGATACGGTCTTGAAAAAAAGGATGCCGCCGGTGACAAGGATAGAGAACGGGAAGAGAAAGTAAGAGAGCTGCGCAGGCTGCTGTTCTGCGGCGGTCTGGTGGTGCTTTTAATGGCGGTGGCCATGTGGCATATGACGCCGTTGCCCCTGCCGGCATTCCTTGACGCCACAAAATGCCCGCGCATCTTCTTCAGCCTGCAGGCAATACTTGCCTTTCTGGTGCTGTTTTTTGAGCGGCGGTTCTTCCGCAGCGGATTTTCCGCCCTGCTGCACGGTGCGCCCAATATGGACTCCCTGGTGGCACTTGGCTCCGGTGCCTCTGCCATCTACGGCGTGGTGGCGGGAGCACTCATCTTCTACGGTGCGGCTACCGGCAATGACGCGCTGGTGCATCAATACGTGCATCAGCTATATCTGGAATCTGCAGCCATGATCCTGGTGCTGGTTTCAGTGGGCAAATATCTGGAGGGGCGCGCCCGTCATCGGGCGGCAGGTGCCGTCCGCGCACTCATGGCCGAAGAGGCACAGACCGCCAGACGCATTCGCGAGGGTGTGGTGGAGGAGATTCCTCTGGAGCTTTTGGAGGCGGGCGACCTGGTGCAGGTGCCCCCCGGAGAAAAAATCCCCGCAGACGGTGTGGTTTTTGAGGGCAAAGGCAGCACCAACGAGGCCATGCTGACCGGCGAATCCCTTCCCCGCAGCGTGGACGTGGGCGACGAGGTGTTCGGCGCCACCCTGCTGGAGGATGGGCTGCTCACCGTCCGCATCACCAAAACGGGTGAGGAGACCGCCCTGCGGCGCATCGCGGCGCTTTTGGAGGAGACGGCTGCCAGTAAGGCTCCCGCTGCCCGATTGGCAGACAAGGTCAGCGCCGTTTTCGTACCCGTTGTGCTATGTATTGCGGCCTTGACCGCTGTTTTATGGCTCGTTCTTACCCGCAACGTGGCGGATGCCTTCCGCGCAGCCACCTCGGTATTGGTCATTTCCTGTCCTTGCGCCCTGGGACTTGCGACTCCCACGGCCATTACGGTGGGCAGCGGTCGCGGAGCACGCTTCGGTATTCTCTTTAAGAGTGCCGAGGCGTTGGAGACGCTGGCGACGGTCAAAACGCTGCTGACCGATAAAACCGGCACCCTCACCGAGGGAAAAATGCAGGTGACCGACACGGTGGTGCTTTCCGGCACCTCGGAGGAGCTTGCGCTGTACGCCGCCTCCCTGGAGGCGCAGTCCACGCATCCCGTGGCCAAGGCGGTTGCTGCCCTCACCGAAGATCGGGTGGAAATCGTAGAATTTGCCTCCCACACGGGCCTTGGCCTCTCCGGCTACCTCTCGGACGGCCGCAGACTTTTGGTGGGCCAGAAGGCGCTGTTTTCGACGGTAGGGGAAGCACCCCAAATGACACCCGAAGTCAATAAGGCCGTAAACGGGTTGGAAAAAGAGGGAAAAAGCGTGGTGATCCTGTCCTTGGGCGACACCGTGCTCGGCGTGATTGGTGTGGCAGACGGACTTCGAGCAGACAGCAAGGAGGCGGTAGCGGCGCTGCATCACTTGGGCGTCACACCCGTTATGCTGACGGGCGACCACGAGGTGGTGGCGGCAAAGATCGCCGCCGAGGTGGGCATTGATACCTATCGCGCGGGGCTGCTGCCGGCACATAAGGAGGCGGCCGTGCGGGATTTTGCCGAAAAGGGTACCGTTGCCATGGTGGGCGACGGTATCAACGATGCCCCTGCCCTTGCCCGGGCAGACGTGGGTCTGGCCATCGGCGCGGGCACCGGCGTGGCGGTGGAATCTGCCGGGGTGGTGCTGGCGGGCAATTCTCTCAAGGATGCGGTGGCGGCCATCGAGCTTGGCCGTGCCACACGGCGCAATATCCGGCAGAATCTGTTCTGGGCTCTTTGCTACAACACTCTTTGCATCCCCGTAGCAGCCGGCGTGCTGTATCCGGCCTTCGGGATCCTGCTGACCCCCATGATCGCCTCCGCAGCCATGAGCTTTTCCTCAGTGTTTGTGGTATTGAACGCCCTACGCCTTGGTCAGTTTGTGCCTACGGTTTATAAAGAAAAGGAACAAGAAAGAAAAATAAAAGAAAAAAAGGAGAAAGAGAATATGCTGTTCAAGAAAGCAGAGATCGTGACCACCGTGCTGACGGTGGAGGGTATGATGTGCGGACATTGCTCCGCCCGGGTGGAAGCAGCGCTTACCGCTATCTCCGGTGTAAAATCGGCCAAGGCTGATCTTGCCGCCGGCACCGTTACGGTGGAGGCATCCACCAAGGTGACCACCGCCGCTATGATTGCCGCCGTGAAAAACGCGGGCTACCAGGCAAAATAATCCCACCGCCGGGGGTTTTAGGGGGAGGAGGTGCTTTTTGCAAAAAGCACCTCCTCCCCCTAAAACCCCCGGCGGTGGGATTATTTTGCCTGGTAGCCCGCGTTTTTCACGGCGGCAATCATAGCGGCGGTGGTCACCTTGGTGGATGCCTCCACCGTAACGGTGCCGGCGGCAAGATCAGCCTTGGCCGATTTTACACCGGAGATAGCGGTAAGCGCTGCTTCCACCCGGGCGGAGCAATGTCCGCACATCATACCCTCCACCGTCAGCACGGTGGTCACGATCTCTGCTTTCTTGAACAGCATATTCTCTTTCTCCTTTTTTTCTTTTATTTTTCTTTCTTGTTCCTTTTCTTTATAAACCGTAGGCACAAACTGACCAAGGCGTAGGGCGTTCAATACCACAAACACTGAGGAAAAGCTCATGGCTGCGGAGGCGATCATGGGGGTCAGCAGGATCCCGAAGGCCGGATACAGCACGCCGGCTGCTACGGGGATGCAAAGAGTGTTGTAGCAAAGAGCCCAGAACAGATTCTGCCGGATATTGCGCCGTGTGGCACGGCCAAGCTCGATGGCCGCCACCGCATCCTTGAGAGAATTGCCCGCCAGCACCACCCCGGCAGATTCCACCGCCACGCCGGTGCCCGCGCCGATGGCCAGACCCACGTCTGCCCGGGCAAGGGCAGGGGCATCGTTGATACCGTCGCCCACCATGGCAACGGTACCCTTTTCGGCAAAATCCCGCACGGCCGCCTCCTTATGTGCCGGCAGCAGCCCCGCGCGATAGGTATCAATGCCCACCTCGGCGGCGATCTTTGCCGCCACCACCTCGTGGTCGCCCGTCAGCATAACGGGTGTGACGCCCAAGTGATGCAGCGCCGCTACCGCCTCCTTGCTGTCTGCTCGAAGTCCGTCTGCCACACCAATCACGCCGAGCACGGTGTCGCCCAAGGACAGGATCACCACGCTTTTTCCCTCTTTTTCCAACCCGTTTACGGCCTTATTGACTTCGGGTGTCATTTGGGGTGCTTCCCCTACCGTCGAAAACAGCGCCTTCTGGCCCACCAAAAGTCTGCGGCCGTCCGAGAGGTAGCCGGAGAGGCCAAGGCCCGTGTGGGAGGCAAATTCTACGATTTCCACCCGATCTTCGGTGAGGGCAGCAACCGCCTTGGCCACGGGATGCGTGGACTGCGCCTCCAGGGAGGCGGCGTACAGCGCAAGCTCCTCCGAGGTGCCGGAAAGCACCACCGTGTCGGTCACCTGCATTTTTCCCTCGGTGAGGGTGCCGGTTTTATCGGTCAGCAGCGTTTTGACCGTCGCCAGCGTCTCCAACGCCTCGGCACTCTTAAAGAGAATACCGAAGCGTGCTCCGCGACCGCTGCCCACCGTAATGGCCGTGGGAGTCGCAAGTCCCAGGGCGCAAGGACAGGAAATGACCAATACCGAGGTGGCTGCGCGGAAGGCATCCGCCACGTTGCGGGTAAGAACGAGCCATAAAACAGCGGTCAAGGCCGCAATACATAGCACAACGGGTACGAAAACGGCGCTGACCTTGTCTGCCAATCGGGCAGCGGGAGCCTTACTGGCAGCCGTCTCCTCCAAAAGCGCCGCGATGCGCCGCAGGGCGGTCTCCTCACCCGTTTTGGTGATGCGGACGGTGAGCAGCCCATCCTCCAGCAGGGTGGCGCCGAACACCTCGTCGCCCACGTCCACGCTGCGGGGAAGGGATTCGCCGGTCAGCATGGCCTCGTTGGTGCTGCCTTTGCCCTCAAAAACCACACCGTCTGCGGGGATTTTTTCTCCGGGGGGCACCTGCACCAGGTCGCCCGCCTCCAAAAGCTCCAGAGGAATCTCCTCCACCACACCCTCGCGAATGCGTCTGGCGGTCTGTGCCTCTTCGGCCATGAGTGCGCGGACGGCACCTGCCGCCCGATGACGGGCGCGCCCCTCCAGATATTTGCCCACTGAAACCAGCACCAGGATCATGGCTGCAGATTCCAGATATAGCTGATGCACGTATTGATGCACCAGCGCGTCATTGCCGGTAGCCGCACCGTAGAAGATGAGTGCTCCCGCCACCACGCCGTAGATGGCAGAGGCACCGGAGCCAAGTGCCACCAGGGAGTCCATATTGGGCGCACCGTGCAGCAGGGCGGAAAATCCGCTGCGGAAGAACCGCCGCTCAAAAAACAGCACCAGAAAGGCAAGTATTGCCTGCAGGCTGAAGAAGATGCGCGGGCATTTTGTGGCGTCAAGGAATGCCGGCAGGGGCAACGGCGTCATATGCCACATGGCCACCGCCATTAAAAGCACCACCAGACCGCCGCAGAACAGCAGCCTGCGCAGCTCTCTTACTTTCTCTTCCCGTTCTCTATCCTTGTCACCGGCGGCATCCTTTTTTTCAAGACCGTATCCGGCCCTTTTTAGGGCTGCCGACAGCTTTTTGAATTGTGTCTCCTCTCTTCCCTCCTCCACATCGACGGTGAGGGTATTGGAGAGCAGGCTGACCTGAAAAGGCCATTTTGAACCCACCACGCTGCGCACTGCGCGCTCCACATGCGCCACACAGGCCGAGCAGGTCATGCCCTTTACGTAATAAACTTCTTTTTTCATGCTCCGCTCCTTTTTTTCATTATTGTTAGTATATACTATCTTTCCTATAAAATCAAGGGCAATTCTCTTATTATAAAAGTAAATAAATTGTGAATTTTAATATTTTCGCGCGCGTGTGTGCGCGAAAATACTTGTTAAATTAAAAATAATGTGTTATAATATTGTTATATATATTTTTAAGATTTAATGAGGAGGTGTCTTTATGGCTTGCCCGGAAGAAATGTTGTCGCTTTGGGAGCTGGTCAAGGAATCCTTTCGCAAAGAATGTGCCGTTGAGATCTTCAATCTTTGGTACAACGATATCACACCCATTGATTATCAGCCGGACGGCGAAAATCTGATTTTTTCCGCCACCTCTGAATTCAAGTTGAAATATCTGACTGAAAAATACAAACCTCTCATTGAAAATCGGTTTTCGACGCTGGTGGGTATGGATCTGCGCATCTCCTTCGTTTGCAAGACCCCAAACACCACCGTGGAGGAGCTGAAAAAGAGATTTTCCCCCGTGGAGGAGGCTACACCCGCAGCAGAGACGCCCTCCCCTGCCGCAATGAGTGCGGAAAACGCCCAGCGCGCCAAATATACCTTTGACAACTTCATTGTAGGTGAGGCCAACAAATTTGCCAGAGCTGCCTGCTGGAAGGTTGCCAACAACCCCTCCAACGAATGGAATCCGCTGTTTCTTTACGGCCCCAGCGGCGTTGGAAAGACTCACTTGATGTGCGCCGTCATCAACGAGCTACGGCGGCAGAATCCCAGCATCAAGGTGGTTTACATCAAGGGCGACGATTTTATCAACGACATGGTGAAGTGCCTTGCCCACAGTAATATGGAAAGCTTCCGTGCCCGCTATCGGGGCTGCGACGTGCTGCTGATCGACGATATCCAGTTTATCGCCGGCAAGGAGGCCACGCAGCTGGAGGTCTTCAACACCTTCCAGACTCTGTTTGACGATGGCAAGCAGATCATCCTCGCCTCCGACCGTCCGCCAAAGGATATCAACCCCCTGGAGGAGCGCTTACGCTCCCGCTTTGAGCAGGGACTGCTTGCAGATATCAATCCGCCGGATCTTGAGCTGCGTGTGGCCATCATCCGCAAAAAAGCGGAGACCCTCAGCATTGATCTGCCCGACGACGTGCTGACCTTCATTGCGGAAAATCTGCGCTCCAACATCCGTCAGATCGAGGGTGCCATCAAGAAGCTGGCCGCCAAGAGTCTGGTGGAGGGCAGAATGATCTCCATGGAGCTGGCAAAGGACTGCGTTACCGATCTTTGGGGCAACACTGAGCCCTTGAACGTGACCATTGATAAGATTTTTGCCGCTGTCTTCAAAAAGTTTGATATTCAAAAGGAAGAGCTGGTGGGTAAAAAGCGAAACAAGGAGATCGCCAACGCAAGACACATTGTCATCTATCTCATCCGTGAGATCACGGAAATGTCCTATCCCAATATCAGCAAGATCTTTGAGAGAGATCACGCCACCATCATGGCCTCCATTGAGGTGGTCAAAAAACGCATCTCCTCCGACCCTCTATACGCCATGGATATAGAAGGTTTGCGAAAGGAGATCTGCGGAAGCTAATGCTTTTTCAGCAGGTTTTCCACGAGAACTGAAAACCTCCTTATAACCTGTGAAAAAATCGCGTATTTCCCTTTTCTTCCCTCCTTTCAGGCTGTGTAAAACAAAGAAACTCACATTCTCGTTTTTCAAAATTTGAGTTTTCAACCGTTTTTTCTTTTATGCCGCTTGTGTAAAAATCGGATATTTGAAAAATTTACGCTTTTTTTCGCAAAATTCTTCTTTGTTGAAAAATTTCTCTTTTTAGGTCTCCCTTTTTCCTATTTTTATCAGCGTATTCATCCGAGGCTTTCCACATTTCTTTTTGAAAACCAATGCCTCACTTTTCCCATTTTGAAAGGGCTTGCAGAGTTTTCCACAGTTTTCCGACCCCCTAATACTTTTACTACGAAATTATATTATCATTATATCTCTTTTTGTCCCCTGCGGGGACGAGAGCGAAAGGAGTATTTATGAAAATCGTTCTGAACCGTCAGCAGATTCTGACCGTGCTTTCCCCCTTGATGTGCGCCGTATCGGGTAAATCCACCGTGGCAGCAGCGGAGGGCATACTGATAGAGGCAAAGCATCCCGACGTCTGTAAGTTCACGACCTACGATCTGGAAAAGGGCGTTTCCACCACCGCCACCGCCAAGGTTCTGGAGGAGGGCTGCTACATCATCAACGCACAAAAAATGATGCAAACGCTGCGTGTGATGGACGGTGAGGAGGTCACGCTTTCCGTGGATGATAAGCTCTGCGCACTTTTCACCTGCGGCAAATCCTCTCATAAGATGATAGCCCTGAACGGTGCTGATTTTCCGGAGCTTCCCTACCTTTCCAATGACAGAGGCTTCGTCATGCCCGAGGGAACGCTGCGGGAGATGCTCTCCAAAACCATGTACGCCATGGGTGTGAACGATCAGCGCCCCGTGTTGAACGGCTGCTTTTTTGAGGTAAAGAACGACAGCATTCTGCTGGTTTCCTGTGACAGCTTTAAGCTGGCAAGATGTAAGCTTCAAACTGAAATTCAGAATAGCAATGCAGACGGCAGTGATCTGTCCTTCCGCTTTATCGTACCCGTTAAGACGGTAAACGATCTTTTCAAGCTTCTTTCCTCCGATAAGGAAAAGAACGTGACCATTCATATGACGAGAAAGCACATCCTCTTCCATATTGGTGAGCTGGAGTTCTTCTCTCGCCTCATTGACGGCGAATATATTGAATATGACCGCATCATTCGCAAGGACAGCAAGATCTTTGCCATCGTGAACCGTGACGTGCTGATCTCCTCTCTTGACAGAGCGGCTCTGATCACCGAGGAGCGTGTGATGAACAGCGTGCGCTCTCACGTAAAGCTACATTTTGAGGGCGGTCTTCTGAAAATTCTTGCCGCCTCCTCTGCCGGCAGCACCTATGATGAAATCGAGATAGAGCATGAGGGCAGTGATCTTCTTATTGCTTTCAATAACCGTTTTCTCATTGATTCGGTCAGAGCCTGTGACAGCGAATATATCAAAATGTCCCTTTCCTCTAACCTTGCCAGCGTGAACATTGAGCCTGCCGAGGGAAAAGAGGAGGCCGCAGAGGATCTCTTTATGCTGCTGCCCGTCAGAATGAAGGAATGATCGCATGATCGCAAAAAAATTAAAGCTCCATCAGTTCCGGAATATAGAGGATGCGGAAATCTCCTTTTCGGAGGGGGTCAACGTGCTGTACGGTGACAACGCCGAGGGAAAAACCAATCTGCTGGAGGCTTTATACTATACGTCCATCGGCAAAAGCTTTCGCGGTCAGCACGTGAGTGAGCTTTTACGCTTCGGCACGGCGGATGCACAGATCTCTCTTGACTACAACGGAGCCGGGCGGGATCAGACCATCAAAATTCAATTTTTTGAAGGAAGGGTCAGAACGGTAGAGAAAAA
>JAFTQT010000146.1 GCA_017462615.1 Clostridia bacterium
AACGCGGCACTTGCAAAAAGCGCCGCGTTGTGTTATACTGAATGAAGATTACTTTCCTGCAGCCTTCACCAGCGCCTCGGTATCTCTTGCGATCACCAGCTCCTCGTTGGTGGGGATGAGGTAAACCGCAACCTTGGAGTCATCGGTGGACAGCTTCACGATGTTGGACTGACGGAGCATCTTGGCGTTCAGCTCTTTGTTGATCTTGATGCCGAAATACTCCATATCCTCGCAAACCAGCTCGCGCAGATGGGGATTGTTCTCGCCGATGCCCGCAGTGAAGACCACGGCGTCAAGGCCGTTCATCTCAGCGGTGTAAGCGCCGATGAACTTCTTGATGTGGTTCTTCAGCATATTGACAGCCAAATTGGACTTCTCGTAATTGGGATTGGAGGGGCCCTCCTCGATGGCCTTCTCCAGATCACGGGAGTCGGAGGAGTAGCCGGAGGTCACGCCGAGGAAGCCGGACTTCTTGTTCATCAGATCGTTGACCTCGGAGGTGGAAAGGTTCAGCTTCTCCATCATGAAGGGGACGATGGCGGGGTCAATATCGCCGCAGCGGGTGCCCATTTCCACACCTGCAAGGGGGGTAAAGCCCATAGAGGTGTCTACGACCTTGCCGTCCTTGACGGCGGAAATGGAGGAGCCGTTGCCGATGTGGCAGGTGACGATCTTGGTGCCCTCTACGCGGCCGAGGATCTTCTGCATTTCAGCGGCCACAAAGCGGTGAGAGGTGCCGTGCGCGCCGTAACGACGCACGCCGTACTTCTCGTAAAGCTCGTAGGGCAGGGCATACATATAGGCCTCGGGTGCCATAGACTGATGGAAGGCGGTGTCAAATACCAGAACCTGGGGCTTGTCGGGCATGACGGCAAGGCAGCCCTGAATACCCTGAATGTGGGCGGGAGTGTGAAGGGGAGCGAAATCGTGGCAGAGCTTCAGCTTTTCCAGAACCTCGTCGGTGAGGATCACGGACTCGGAGAAGAAAGCACCGCCGTGCACCACGCGGTGACCCACGGCCTCGATCTCGTCCATGCTGGAAATGCAGCCGTACTCGGGGTCAAGCAGCTTTTCTACAACGAATTTCATTGCCTCGGCGTGCGTAGGCATTGCGTGGGACTCCTCCACCTTCAAGCCCTTGATGAGGTGCTTGTGCTCGATGAGAGAGCCCTCGGTGCCGATGCGCTCGCAAATGCCCTTGGCATAAACGGTGGCGCTGGTGGTATCAAACAGCTGATATTTGAGGGAGCTGGACCCCGCGTTGACAACAAGAACGTTCATAATAGTCCTCCATGTATTTTTATCACCCAATAGTATAACACAGTCACAGCGATTTTTCAATGATTTCTCTTAAAAAAAGGAAAAAATTTTCAAAAAGAGGCGGAAAGGAGCAAAAATGAAGCACGTAGGCATCATTTGCGAATATAATCCCTTGCATCGGGGCCACGCCCATCTGCTCGGGCAGGTGCGAGAGGCCGAGGCCGTCGTGTGCCTGATGAGCGGCAATTTCACCCAGAGGGGCGAGGCCGCCATTCTGCCGCCGGTGCCAAGAGCCGCCATGGCCGTTGCCGCAGGCGCGGATCTGGTGCTGGAGCTGCCCTTTCCCCACGCCGCTGCGTCCGCGCGGTATTTTGCCACCGCGGGCGTGCGTGCGCTTTCTGCGCTTGGTGTGGATACCCTGGCCTTTGGTAGCGAGGGGGGCGTGCTTGCTCCCCTGCAGGCGGCAGCCGATCGGGCGCCGGAGGGAGATTTCTTCAAAAAGCCCGCAAACGGGGCAGGAAAAACGGGAATTGCCGCAGCGTACTTCGAAGCGCTCGGAGACGCGCCGGCCTCCAACGATATTTTAGCCGTGGAGTATCTGCGGGCGATCCGTGTGGAGCAGCTGCCCCTTTCCCCTCTCCCGGTGCGCCGTGTGGGAGCAGGATACCGGGAAACGGTATGGGAAAACGGCGAGTTTGCCTCGGCCACGGCCATCCGGCACGCTCTTGCGGCGGGTGAGGACGTTACGGCGCTGCTGCCGCCCGAGAGCGCTGAGATTTTTACCGGCGCCGTAGCCGGGACAGGGCTTGCCGATATCCGTCGACTGGGGGATGCCATGCTGGCACGCTTGCGGGCGCTTTCTGCAGAAAGTGGCCAAACGGTAGCGAAAAACGCCAATGTCGCGGAGGCAGGGGGCGGTCTTTTGCAGCGCTTGATCAAGGCCTCCTTTGAGGCTGATGACTACGAGAGCCTGTGCCGCGCCGCCGCCACCAAGCGCTATACCGACGGCAGGATACGTCGGGTGCTGCTGTATCTGCTGGCGGGTGTTACCGAGGCGGATCTCCATGCCACACCGACCTATTTGCGGCTGCTGGCCGCCAACGAAAAGGGAAGGGCCTTTCTTGCCAAAACCGAGAAAACTCGCACCGTTCCCGTAGTAACCAAGCAATCTGAGATTGCTGCCCTGGGCACAGTCGCAGCGCGGCAGCGCGCCCTTGGTCAGGTTTCAGATGGGCTGTACGCCATTGCGCTGAACGGCAGGCTCACCCCCCACGCGCTACAGACCGCGAAGCCTTATTTTTCCCATTGACGCTTTTCCTCTTGACTTTTTTGGCAGAACGTGGTATACTAATTTAGATATAAATACAGAAATTCCGCAAGGAGGCAAATCATATGGCAGAAACGAGAAAAAAGGTAGAGGGCGAATACCTGCAGTATCAGGGTAAGCCCCTGGTGAGAGAGGATAATACCATCATTTACGGCGACCTCAATAATGACCCTTGTGTGCTGGCGCTGGAGATCATGTCCTACGTCGGTGAGGGCGATAACAAGGTGCCGGATAAGGTGCTGATCCAGATCCTGGATGCCAAGGATCCCAACAAGATCATCAAGCAGGGCGATAAAAACGGCCTGCACGACGCCTTTACCCTGGGCACCACCTGGCTTGACCTGGAGCTGAAAAAGAACGCGCAGTAAACGCAAAAACGCCGCTATCATATGCTCTCGCGGGAGCAGACAATAGCGGCGTTCTTTTTTGAAAATAGGGATCAAAGCCCCAGATAAAGCAGCAGCACCGCCAGTGCCGCGTGCAAAATGAGGCTTCCCACGTTGACCACTACGAAATACCAGTGCTTCGTTTTGTGGCGGATGGTGTACATGGCAAGGGTGCCACCTGCGGCGCCGCCGAGGAAGGAGAAGAGCAGCAGCACCCGCTCGGGGGTGCGCCAGGTGCCCTTCTTGGCCTTGCGCTTATCCGCGGCGTAGAGACAAAAGGTGACAAGGCTCATCAGAGCGAGATATAAAAGATAATAGGGGATCATAAAAGCTCCTTTCGCTGTGAGAGATCATATTCAGTATAAAGCTTTTTGCCGGAAAAAGCAAGAGAAATCCCCAAAAAAATACGGCAAATGAAGGGAAAAACCGTCGAAAAGCGACTTTTTGAAAAAAAGAAAAAAATTTTCAAAAACCTCTTGACAGAATGAAATCTTTGTGCTACAATATACGAGTCGCAGAAATCTGGGTGTGGCGCAGTTGGTAGCGCGCTACCTTGGGGTGGTAGAGGCCGCACGTTCAAGTCGTGTCACTCAGACCAATGTAAGCCGTAAGGCTTGCCGACAAGGGTGTCCCGGATGGCGACACCCTCAATATGCGGGTGTGGCGGAATGGCAGACGCGCTAGATTCAGGTTC
>JAFTQT010000147.1 GCA_017462615.1 Clostridia bacterium
CCTTCGATTTCTACCAGTACTGGCGCAACGTGGGCGATGCCGACGTGCTGAAGTGCATCCGCATGCTGACCTTCCTGCATGTAGAGGAGATCGACCGGATGGATACCTGGCAGGGCGAGCAGCTGAACCGTGCCAAGGAGATCCTGGCGTATGAGTTGACTGCGCTGGTACATGGCGAGGAGGAGGCAAAGAAGGCCGAGGCCTCCGCCAAGGCGCTGTTTGGTGCCGGCGCCGGTGAGGACGCCCCCACCACCGAGCTTTCTGCCACTGACCTTGTGGACGGTGCGCTGGATATTCTCACCCTTTTGGTAAAGTCCGGTCTGGTGGCCTCCAAATCCGAGGCGCGCCGCACCGTAGAGCAGGGCGGAGCCTCCGCCGACGGCGAGAAGATCACCGATATCCGCCACACCTTCACCGCCGAGGCACTTTCCGCCGGCGTACTGCTCAAGCGAGGAAAGAAGAACTATCGCCGCGTGATCCTGAAGTAAAATGAGCTTTAAAACAGAACTGCATTGCCACAGTATGCCCGTCAGCTCCTGCGGACGCATTGCCGCTGAGCAATTGGTGGAAACGTATTTGACTGCGGGCTTCACCACGGTGGTGCTGACCAATCATTTCAGTCGCCACACTTTTCGCACCGCCGTCATGGCCGCGGATGCCACGTGGGAGGAGAAGGGTTCCTTCTTCCTCAGTGATTTTGAAAAAATGAAGGCGGCGGCGGGTGACCGCCTGCATATTTTGATGGGTATGGAATTCCGTCTTGATTACCAAGAGGAGACCGACTTCTTGGTGTACGGTCTCGGCGAGGAATTTCTGCTGTCCAACCCCGATATTTTGCAGCTGAAATTCAAGGATTTCTCCGTGCGTGTGCGCGAGGCGGGCGGTCTGCTGATTCAAGCGCACCCCTTCCGCAATAACGTGGTGATTTCCGATCCCACCTTTATTGATGGCGTGGAGGTTTGGAATTGCAGCGTAGGACACGCCAGCCGCAACGATGTGGCGGAATTTTGGGCAAATCGCTTCTCACTGATCAAAACCTCCGGGTCTGATCTGCACTGCGATTGGCAGATCATCGGCGGCGGCATGGAGACCGATGCCCCCATTACCACCGACGGAGAACTGCTTGCTACCCTGCGCGGCGGCAAATACACCCTCCTTCGCGGCGGCGTTCCCAACCCAAATTGAGTTGCGGAGGTATCAGAAATTCAAACTATGAATTTCCGATATGCAAAAGGGCTGCGTCAGTTGATGCGGAAGGTGTGATCTTGATGCGATAGGCGTATTCACGTTCATCGGGCATCGAGAGTGCGCCTAAAAAAACACATGGAAATGGAATTCGCAAGAATTTTTACCCGAAGAAGCCGCTTTGTTATCGAAAAACGATAACAAAGCGGCTTCTTGTATAACGAAAACCACCGGCAGTGCTGGTGGTTCCAAAAAGCTTTCGCTTTTCCCGCTTTTATCAAAGCGAAGCGAGGAGTCAATTTTTTTGCGCGTAGGTCGGGACTTGAAAAAGCTCCCATCGGGAGGGAGCTGTCGAGCGTATGTGCGACTGAGGGGTATGCGCAATTAAATGATCCCCCCACGGAGCATTTGCTCCGTGGGGGGATTTTTGCGTTATCTTGTTCTATGCCGGATGGCAGAGATCAAAATGCGGGTGCGAACTCGTCGTCAGCCATATCGTCGTCGCCTGCTTCGGGGTTGGGATCAACGGGGGGAACAACGGGGATCTCGGGGATCACGTGATCGCCTGCGGTGAAGGTAACGTCATAAGCGGTGGTGCTCATGGCGGTAGCCTGCAGAGCGATAGCAAGGGTGTTGTCAGCGGTCAGCGTGCCCGTGATAGCAGCGCCCTCAGCGGGGGTCAGCGTAACGGTGTTGCCCTCAACGGCATAGGTGCCGGAAATATTCACACCGTCCTGTACGCTACCCATCATGATGTACTTTACAAAGTAGTTGAAGGTGCCGTCAGCATTGAAGGTGGCGTTGTAGTAGTAGGTTACGGACATGCCCATGGCAGCGATGTTCTTCTCGTAGGTGCCAACGTAGGTACCTGCGGCGAGGGTGTAGGATACGGCAGGGGTGCCGGTAGCGGGGATCTTACCGTCGCCGGTCTTCCAAGCGTCGAGATTCTCGATCACGGCGGTGCAGGCTTCGTCAGAGAAGTAGGTTCCACAGCCGGCGCAATACCAGTAAGCCTTTACACCGTCGGTGGTAGCGGTTGCGTCCACCTGCTCGGTCTTGGTAGCGGTGTGAGCCTTGATAGCGATCTTGCCGGCGCCGGTCTTCCAGGCGTCGAGGGAGTCGATCTTAGCGGTGCAAGCCTCGTCAGAGAAGTAGGTCGCGCAGCCGGCACAGTACCAGTAGGCTTTTACGCCGGCGGCGGTGCAGGTTGCGTCCACTTGCTCAGTCTTGGTGGCGCTGTGGGTGTGGGGCTCCTCGGGCTTCGTGCAGGCTACTGCAACCAGCAGCACCAGCATCACAGCCAGAACGAGTGTGAGAATGCGTTTCATTGTAGTTTCCTCCTGAAAATTTTATTGGGGGTTTTTATTTCTCGGCGCAGAAATGGCAACGGGCGAAGTGCTCCGGTGCGATTTCTACGGCAGAGGGCAGGGGAGAGATGCGACAAAGCTCGGTGGCCTTGGGGCAACGGTTGGCAAAGCGACAGGTGCTGGGGGGATCGATGGGGCTGCGCGCCTCACCTGTGAGGATGATGCGCTCGCGCTGGGTCTTGGGATTGACCTCCAGAATGGCAGACATCAGAGCCTCGGTGTAGGGGGTACGGGGATTCTTGAAAATATCCGCCGTGCTGCCACTTTCCATCACCTCTCCAAGGTACATCACCGACATATGATCGGTAATGTGCTTGATGAGGGACAAATTGTGAGAGATGAAGAGGTAGGTGAGCTCAAAGTCCTCCCGCAGATCAAGCAAAAGATTGCAGATCTGGGAATGGACGGAAACGTCCAGCGCTGAGGTGGGCTCGTCGCAGATGATCAGCTCGGCGTTGGTGATCAGCGCTCTCGCAATGGCAATGCGCTGCCGCTGTCCGCCGGAGAACTCAAATACGTAGCGGTCCAGATCCTGGAGCGACAGGCCGACCTTTTCGATCAAAGCGGCCGCACGCTCCCGCAGGACGCGCTCGTCCCGCTCGCCTGCAATGTACAGGGGCTCGGAAATGATCTGCCACACGGTGAAGCGGGAGGTGAGAGAGGAGTAGGGGTCCTGGAAGACGGTCTGCATATGACGGCGCACGTCCCGCCATTCGGCGGCGGAGGACTTGGCGTCGATCTTGTGACCAAAGCACTCAAAGGAGCCGGAGGTGATGGGTACAAAGCCCAGGATCGCGTTGGCCAGCGTGGTCTTACCGCAGCCGGATTCGCCCACCAGGCCGTAGATCTCACCCCGCTTGATCTCCAGATTGGCGTTTTGGACGGCGGAAAGACGGCCGGGCTTGCCAAACAGACTCTTTTTGATCTTGAAATCGACCGTCAGATTGTTTGTTTTCAGTAAGATTTCAGCCATAATTCCTCCGGGGTGTAATAACAACGAATTTTTCTGCCGTCGCCCCGATCAAAGAGCGGAGGCTGCTTTGTCCGGCACAGATCCGTGCAGTAGGCGCAGCGATTGGAGAAGTAGCAGCCCTGGGGCTTGTGCATGGGGTGAGGCACGTTGTGGGGGATCTGCACGAAGCGATCCACCTCCTCATCCATGCCGGGCACCGTGTCGATCAGCGCCTTGGTGTAGGGATGCTGCGGGCGCTTGAGGATCTCCTCGATGCTGCCTTCCTCCACGATCTTTCCGCAGTACATCACGTAGACCCGGTCGGCCATTTCGCGGACGACGCCAAGGTCGTGGGTGATCATCAGAAGGGACATTTTCTCCTTTGCGCATCGCTCGGAGATCAGGCGCAGGATCTGTGCCTGAATGGTCACGTCCAGAGCCGTGGTGGGCTCGTCAGCGATCAGCAAGCGGGGGGAGAGGGACGTGGCCATGGCAATGAGGATACGTTGCTTGAGACCACCGGAAAGCTCGTGAGGATACTGGGAGGCACGCATCTCCGGATCGGGGATGCCTACCTTTCGCATCATGGCGAGGGAGCACTCACGCGCGTCCTTTGGCTTCATATTCATATGATAGATGAATACCTCGTCCAGCTGCTCGCCAATGGTCATAACGGGATTGAGGAAGGTGGAGGGATCCTGGAAGATCATGGCCATTTCCTCGGCGCGGAGCGCCAGCATCTCGTTTTCGGTTTTTTCAAGGATGTTGTGCTTGTGGCCATCGTGGTCGGTGAAGACGAAGCTGTCTGCCGTCACGTAGGCGGGGGGCGTGGTCAAAAGGTTCATGCAGGCAAGGCTGGTCACGCTTTTGCCGCAGCCGGACTCGCCCACGATGGCCACGCGCTCACCCTCGCCGATGTGGAGGTCCACGCCCTCAACGGCGCGCACGAACCCTTCCTCGGTACGGAAGATGACCTTGAGATTTTTGATATCAAGTACGTTCACGGGTGGGCACCTCCTTGCTGAATTCTTCTTTCAGACGAAGTGCCTCGTCCTCGCTTTGCTCCGCCATGGAGGCAAAGACCTGGGCAGCCGCCTCCTCGGGAGGCAGACCGTTTTTGCGCTTGTCCTTTTTGCGCTTCATCTTAGGGTTGAGGATCTCCTCCAGCGCATAGCCGATCTGCATAAAGCCGTAAACGGTGATGAAGATGGCAACGCCGGGAGCCAGTACCCAGGCCCACAGGCCGGAGGTGAAGGCGCTGTCCTGTGCCGCCACCAGGATCTTACCCCAGCTGATGACCGAGGGGTCACCGAGGCCGATAAAGCTGAGTCCCGCCTCTGCGATCATAAAGCCGGCGCAGGAAAGGGCGCAGTTCATGATCAAGAGATGGGAGACCGCCGGGAGAATGTGACGGTACATAATGTAGGTTTTGGAGCCGCCGGAGAGCTCTGCCGCGCGAACGTAGTTCATATTCATCACGGAAAGCACCTGGGCACGCACCACGCGGGCGGTGCCGCACCAGCCGATGAGGGTGAAGATGGCGATCATCATCAGATAACTGGAGGAAAGATTGCTCATGATCATCATCAGGGGGGTGGTGGGGATTACCAGCAGCACGTTAATGAGATTGAGGATCACGGTGGCGGGCACCTTGCCGAAGTAGGCGGAAACCACGCCGAGGGTCGCACCCAAAAGCGTGACGCAAAGGCCGGTGACGATACCGATGATCAGCGAGATGCGGGCACCGTAGAGGATCTGGGTGAGGATGTCAATGCCGTTTTTATCGGTGCCAAGGAGATGCTCGCGAGAGGGCTTGGCAAGGCCGTTGGCAATGTCGTAGGCATCCAGCTCGTAGGGGGTCAGCACCGGCGCGAGGATGGCTGCCAGCACCACGATGCCCACGAGGATGACGCCCAGTCGACCCTTGGGGTTTTTGAGGATCTTCAAAAGAAATTTGCCAATACCGCGGAGCGCGGACAGAAAGCGTAAGCCGAGTTGCTTCATCATCGCTTACACCTCCTTCACGCGGGGATCGAACTTGTGGTACACAAGGTCGGTGATGAAATTACACACCACAGTAATGGAGGCAAAGAGCAGTAGGATCGCCTGGGAGAGCTGATAGTCGCCGTTGTTGCAGGCATCCAGCAAAAGCTGTCCCATGCCGGGCCAGGAGAAGATCTTTTCCATCAGCACGCTGCCGCCAAGCAGTCCCGCCATAGACATACCCACGTTGGTGATGAGGGGCAGGAGCGCATTGCGGAAGGTGTGCTTGTACAGCACCACGCTGGGGGGCAGACCCTTGGCGCGAGCGGTGAGGATGTAGTCCTCGTTGGTGACGGCGATCATGCTGTTTCGCACCAGCAGACCGTAGGAAATGACGCCGGAGAAGACCGAGATCATCACGGGGAGCGCTGCGTGGTAGGCCACGTCGGCAATATCACCCACGGGAACGGCAGCAAGGAGCGCTGCCAGCACGGAAAGGGGAGAGCCGATGAAGATGCAAATAATCTTTCGGGTGATCAGCTTCAGTGCCACGGTGAGGGCAACGCCCACCACCAGCACAATGAGAAACACGGGGCCATTGAAGGAGAGGGTGTAGCCTGCCGTCATGGCGCCGCGGTAGGGGAATATCTTAAATGTAAAAGCAAATAGCATCAGTGAGACCAGCGCCAGCCAGAAGGAGGGAATGGCGGTGGTGACACCGGAGAGGCCGAGCAGAACCTTGTCTGCCGCATGATCGCGTTTCTTACCCGCTATGGCACCCAAAATGATGCCCAGCGTGATGGAGATCAGCATGGAGGAGACGGTCAGCACCATGGACCATGGAATTCTGCTGAACATCACCTTCCATACCGAGTCCTTATAGACGTGTGAGGTGCCCAGATCCAAGGTGAATACACGGCCAAGGTAGTCAAAATACTGTACGATCAAGGGATCGTTGAAGCCGTATTCCTCGCGGATCTGCTCACGCAGAGCCGTCTGGTCCTCGGGCACGCCGGCAAAATAGGGCTGTGCGGGGTCGCTGAAGATCATTCTCGGCAGGAAAAAGTTCAGCGTTATGATGATGAAAAGCACGAAAAGCGAGCTTAACACCTTTTTGAGGTAATAACCTTTCATAGACGCAGTCCTCCGAAGATTTTGGAATTATTGTGCCTTCTTCAGATAGCGGATGGAGTAGCTGTTCCAGATGGAGGAGCCCTCCACCTCTACCCAGCCCGTCCATTTTTGCGCGGTGTAGAAGGTAATGGTATTTTCGGCGTAGAGGGGAATTTCGATGTAGAGACCGGCGACGTAGGCCTGCACCTCACGGCAGAGACGGTACTGCTCCTCGGTATCGGAGGCCATCTCCATCTTGGTGATCATATCGATCAGCACGGGATCGTTGATGCCGGAGTAGTTGAACAGGCGCACGCTGTCGCTGCCGGGGTACACGCTGTAGCGTGCGCTGTACATCAGCAGCTTATCTGCGGTGAAGGATACGTTGTTGATGATCATATCGAAATCCGGATGATTGCTCTGCTTGATATCGTCGGCATAAGTAGAGGTTGCCTGATCGTACTCAATGGTAATGCCGATCTTGGCAAGCTGGGTGGCCAGCGCCTTCACGGTGATCTCGTTGCCGGGGGTGGCAAACACCGTCAGGGTAATGCCGCGCTTGCCCTCCGCGTCCTTTTGGTAGGAGGTGGTGTCCAGCAGCGCGTTGGCGGCGTCCACGTCGGTTTTGTGGTAAACGTAATTACCGTTTTCGTCCACGTAGGCGTTGTCGTAGTAATCCTGCACCAGGCAGTCGCCTACGGGCACGCCCATGCCGTGCAGCACGTCGTCAATGAGGGTCTGCTGATTGATGCACAGGGAAATGGCCTTGCGGATCTCCTCGGAGTAGCCGTTGAAGCCGCCCTCCTTGAATCTGCCGTAGGGGCCCACGTTGAAGAGCAGCGTGGTCACGAAGGCGTTGTTGACGGAGGAGATCTTGATATCCTTGTAGGCGCTGTTGCCCGAAACGGCATAGGCCTTGGCGGAGGTCACGTTGTCCATCATCAGGTCAATGCTGCCCTCGCGCATGGCGTTGATCAGCACGTCCTCGTTGCTCATCAGAATGACGGAGATCTTCTCGATGGGCTCGCCTGCAAACATCTTGGCCTTCAGCGCGGGATCGTAATCCTCACGCAGGGTGACGGTGATGGTGCTGTCCTCAATGTAATCACCGGCGGCGATATAGTAAGGACCGGTGCCCACGGGGGAGAGGTTCTTCTCCTTGGCGGGGTTGCGCACCGTGCTCCAGACGTGCTTTGGGAGCACCACGATGGAGTTGCACACCGATTTCATGGAGGTGTAGTTGTTGCTGGCCAGCACGAAGACGAAGTCGCCGTCCACCACCTCGCTCTTGTAGTAGTCGGTGAGGAAGTAGGCCTGGCTGCCCAGGGCGCCGGCGTGCTTGATGATGTAATCAAAGGTAAACTTGATATCCTCGGCGGTGAAGGGGGTGCCGTCGTTCCAGGAGTGACCGGCAACCACGGGGAAGCGGAAGCGCATACAGTTCTTTTTCGGCACGGTCAGCTCAGCGCGGGCGAGGAATTCCTCCTCAGTCTCCACAATGGGCATGCCGCTTTCGTCCTGACCGAACACGATGGATTCACGCTTGCATTGCGCCTCCCATTCCTCCTCGGTGGGGTCGAAATACTCGTAGCCGTAAACGCTGCCCTCCTCCTTGGGAAGTGCGCCCACGTAGCCAAGCAGCCCGTCGGTGAAGGCCAGGGGGTTCTTGGTGGTATCAACGGGGGTATAGACCGAGCCGTCGGGGAAGGTGTAGGTCTCGCCCTCCACGTAGCCGGCGGGCTTGGCATCGCTACCCAGCAGCGTATCATAAAACAGGCCCACAAAGAAGGTGGAGGAGGACGCGGTGGAGGAGTAGGGGTTCAGATTCTTGGGCAGGGCGGTGGTGCCGATGCGCATGGAATCGGTGTATTTCTCACGGCGGCAGCCGCTGAAGGCGAATACGGGAAGCACCATCAGCAGCGCCAGGATCAGGGTTAAGGCTCTTTTCATCATCGTCATCAGTAAGGGATCTGGGTGCCGAAGCCCTGCTTGTTGGCGGAGTTATCAAAGATTTCCTCGATGGTGAACTTGTAGGCGGGACGGGTCACCCAGCGCTCGATGTTGGGGGCGTGGTACACGTCGTGCTGTGCGTTGATGAACTGCTGAATGAGGGGCAGGTCGTAAGGGGAGCAGGAGCCGAGCTCGTTGTGCTCACCGACGATCTCCATCTTGCCGCGTACCTCGTAGGAGAGGATGGGGGGCTGATAGAACATCAGCGTTGCCTCGGGGTTTACCTGGTAGTTGGCCCAGCTGTGCTTGAAGGCCATTTCTACGCTGTAGATGTGGCTGAAGTCCACGGTCTTCTCGGCCTCCTCGGAGTAGAGCCACTTCATCAGCAGCTGGAGGCCGCGGTTGCTGTAGCCCTTATCCTCGGGGTCGTAGGTCTTGATGTGCTCGATGTAAGCGGCCAGCGCCTCCTCCAGATACTCCTCCCGGGGGATGAAGCCGATGCCCTTAACGGAGCCGTTGAGGCCGGCAGGGCCGTTGCTGATGAATACGGGGTCGTGAGAGGTGAAGGACAGGAAGATCTTCTCGGGGGACATCATCTTGCCCTCCAGCATCGATCTTACGGTGTTGCCGCGGGTGCGGTATGCCCAGTTAAAGAAGCGATTCAGCTCGCCGGTTTCAAGTCTTGCTCTTTCCATGATAAAATCTCCTTTGGATATGTTCGTTTTTTTAATTACTTGATTTTGATGAAGCTGGCAGCGGAGGCGGTGACGGATGCCTGCGCAATGTTGAAGCCTACGGAGAGGCCGGTGGCGCTGTAGTCGGTGCCGTTGGATACGAAATCCTCCTTGGCCACGCCACCCTCGCCGTCGGAAACGTCGTAGTGGAAGGCGATGCTCTCGCCATCGATCGTGTAGGTGCCCTCGGTGAGGCCAACGATGTGCATGGTGGCTGCCATCTGCATAATGCTGACGGTGAACTTGCCGTCTGCCTTGAGGGAAAGGGCGTAGGCGTAAACCATATTGCCCATGCCGCTTACCTTGGCAAGGTAGCCCACGTATACGTCACCCTCAAGAGCGAGGGGAGAGGTTTCGTAGAACTTCACGTCGGAGCTGGTCATCTCGGTGACCATGTAGAAGGGGGTGGCGAATACGCCGTCAATGATCACGGCGTCGGTCACGGTTTCGGTGGTGCCGTTATGGGTGTAGGAGAAGGTGACGGTCTCGTCGTTCTCCTCGTTCACGCCGAAGCTGTAGGTGCCGGTGTAGTGGGCGGTCTGGTGCGCACCTGCGTTCAGAAAGCCGATGTAAACGTCCAGCGTGCCGTCAGCGTTCATGTTCAGCAGCACGCGTCCGCTCAGGGAAACGGTGGTGTCGCCCTGGGGGATCAGACGCTCATAGCCCGCAAGGAAGGCCCGGGGCTCGGTGGTGTTGGGCTCACCCTCTTCGGGATCGTCGGGGGGCTGCTTGTCGGGATCCTCAGGCGTTTTGCAGGCCACGGCAAAGAGGCAGCAGGTCATCATCAGGACGGCCAGCAGCAATGCAAGTAGTCTTTTCATAAAAACCTCCAAATATAAATATAATATTTATAGTATTATAAAATACCTTCTGACGTAAAGTAACAGAGTCAAGGGGATTTCGTGTATTAAAAGCGTTAGCCATGGCTAATTTTTTGCCGGGTGTGCCGCCCCCGCTAAACCCTTGGATCGGATACAAAAAACGCGCTTGCCGAAATGGAAAATGCTCTTATCGGAGAAATAAAATAGCGATAAATGCAGAAAGAGAGTTAACGGCTTTTCGGTCATTAACTCTCTTTTTCTGCTTTGTGAAGTTTTTGCTATCGCAAAAGTTGCTACGCAGTGAAGTTGGGGTTTGCACCCAAGTGAAGTTAAGCTTGCCCTTACTTCGCCGCAAGGGCAAACTTAGTTTTTTGTGTGTTTTGGATATCAGGAAACGGGCTGCATCCGGCCACCCTCCACGCGGTAGATGCGGTCGGCAATGGCCATGGTGGATTCCCGGTGGGAAACCAGAATGATGCTCTTTTTCTGCTTTTGTGCCTGCAGCGCCTGGAGGATGATACCCTCGTTGATGCTGTCCACGTTGCTGGTGGGCTCGTCAAGCAAAATGAGGGGACTGCCCTTGAGGAAGGCGCGGGCAAGGCCGATGCGCTGCTTTTCGCCGGCCGAGAGATTGTCACCGAGGGCCCCCACACGGGTGGCGTAGCCGTCGGGCAGCGTCAGGATAAAGTCGTGCACCGAGGCCATCCGACAGGCCTCCTCGATCTCCTCGCGGGTGGCATCGGGCTTTGCAATGCGCAGGTTATCCTCAATGCTTTCGTCAAAGAGATAGGTGACCTGGCTTACCATGGTGACGTTCCCAAGGAGGCTGTCGCCGTCGATGGCATCCACGTCGGTGCCGTTATAGGCAATGGTGCCCTGCTGCTTTTGCCAGAAGCGCAGCAGCAGCTTCAGGAAGGTGGATTTGCCGCAGCCCGATTCGCCCACAATGGCGGCCATGCCGCGACGGGGCAGGGTCATGGAGACGTTTTTTAGCACCAGACGGCGCTCGTCATAGGAAAAGCACACGTCGGAAAGCACCGCTTCCGTGTCCTCTACCGCCTCTGTGCCCCATTCGGGATCGGGCTGGGAGAGCAGGGAAAGGATCTTTTTGCCGGCGCTGGCGCCGTTCATGGCCACGTGGAAGGCGGAGCCGAAGGCACGCAAGGGGAGGAAAAAGTCCACCGCCACCAGAATGAGAAAGAGCGCGGAGACGGGAGAAAGGCGGCCGTCCGCCACACCCAGCACTGCAAAGGCAATACCCAGGCCGGCGCCGCCGTAGGCCACCAGATCCATAATGGTGGTGCTGGCCAGCTGCATCACCAGTACCTTCATGGTGATCTTGCGGAAGTCCTCGGCAGTCTCGTTCATTTTGCCGTGCTGTGCCTCGTCGGCCTGAAAGATCTTCAGCTCCTTGAGCCCCTGCACGCTATCCAGGAAGCCGTCACCCATGGAGGTGTATTTGCCCCAGTATTTGGCAAAGATCCGCTTGGCGTATTTGGAAACTGCAATGATGGAGGCGGGGATCAGCGGCGCGCAGCAGAGCAGCACCACGGCCACACGCCAGTCGATGCCCACGGTGATGCCAAACAGCAGGAAGGGGGCCAGCATGGCGTAGAAAAACTGAGGAATATAGGAGGAGTAGTAAAGATCCAGCTGCTCCACGCCCTCCATGGAGACCTGCGTGAGACCCGCCATGCTCATGCCGTCGGTGGAGCGCACGCCCAAACGCACGATCTTGTCATAGACCTGCTGTCGCAGATCCTTTTTGGCGCGGCGACCCAGGAGATCCCGCAGATTACCTACCAAACGGGTCGAGATATAACGTAGCAGAATGCCGGCGGCAGCGCCAACGGCAGGGGGGGAGGAATATCACGGGCCCGCCGCTTTGCTCTGCATAATGCAGCGCCAGATGAATGGCGTAGCAAAGGGAGGCGGTGATGGTCAGGTTGGCAAAGAGGCCTACCACCATCAAGGCCACCGTGTAAAAGATGTACTTTTTGTTTTTGCCCAGCAAGCGGAGCAGGTTTTTGTCGATCATTCGGATCTTTCCTCCTTTTCTTTTTGCACGTGTGCGTGAATAAAAGCCCATAAGCCGTGGCGCCCGGCGTCGCTCATGGCGCAAACGGCCCCGATGGCGTCCTGCAGCGCGGTGGCATGGTCAACGCCGCAATGGTGCTCCAGATGACAGGCCAGCCATCCGGCAGCGATGCGGTACTCCTGCAGAGCAGCGGCTCCCGCGGGTGTGATGAGCAATCTGCTGCGCTCGTCCCGCAGGAGATAGCCCGCCTTTTCCAGGCGGGCGGCAGCCCGATAAACGCTGACCTTGGAAAGGGACATTTTTTGTGCTACGGCCGTGAGGGCGGCGCCGCCCTCTGGGGCGACGTCATCGATGGCAAGAAGATATCTCAGATCTGCTGCTGTCATAGGTATAAGCCTCCGATTGTTAGTTATTGCTAACTTCATGAGAAAAGAAAGAGGCGCCCGCGCACCGGATGCGAGGCAGGGCGTCGCTTTTTTCATACATGTCGATAGTATAGCAGTTTTTTTCCCTCTTGTCAAGGAAAAATATAAAAAAACTATTTCTTATATTTTTACTATTTTTACGGAGAAACGGAAAATAAAAAGGATCACGGCACATCGTGCCGTGATCCTTTATTTTCGTTGCTTTGATCTATGTCAAGAGACGGCGATCAAGCTGCGGGTGCGAACTCGTCGTTAACGATATCGTCGTCGCCGGCAGCGGGCAGATCGGGATCGGGGGTCTCGCCGCCTTCACCGCCGGGCTGATCGGGATCGGGGGTCTCGCCGCCGCCCTCGCCGGGTTGGTCGGGATCGGGAGTGGTTCCCGTAGCGGGGATCTTGCCGTCGCCGATCTTCCAAGCGTCAAGATCCTCGATCTCGGCGGTGCAAGCCTCGTCAGAGAAGTGGGTGTTGCAGGCGGGACAGGACCAGTAAGCCTTTACACCGTCAGTAGTAGCGGTTGCGTCGACCTGTGCGGTCTTGGTAGCACTATGGCCGAATGCGGGCTGTACAACGCCGCCCTCAGTGTAGTCACATCTTTCGCAGCCCATGACAGCAGTCTTGCCGTCGGTGGTGCAGGTTGCTGCAACTGCAGGGGACTTCTCTACCAAAGCGGTATGGCCAAGCGCGGCAACCTCAGCGCCACCCTCGGTGTAGTCACATCTCTCGCAGCCCATCACGGCAGTCTTGCCAGCGGTGGTACAGGTTGCTGCTACGGCAGGGGTCTTCTCCACCAGAGCGGTGTGCCCGAGCGCGGCAACCTCAGCGCCACCCTCGGTGTAGTCGCATCTCTCGCAGCCCATCACGGCGGTCTTGCCGGCGGTGGTGCAGGTTGCTGCTACGGCAGCGGTCTTCTCCACCAGCGTGGTATGTCCGAGTGCGGCGATCTTGCCATCGGCAGCCTTCCAGGCGTCGATGCTGTCAATCTTGGCGGTGCAGGCCTCATCAGAGAAGTAGGTCGTGCAGCCCTCGCAGTACCAGTAAGCCTTTACGCCGCTGGCGGTACAGGTTGCATTCACCTGCTCGGTCTTGGTGGCACTGTGGGTGTGGGGAGCTTCAGGCTCCTTGCAGGCTACTGCGACCAGCAGAACCAGCATGAGAACCAGCACCAAGGTGAGAATACGTTTCATTGTGTTTCCTCCTAAAATTTGTTTTGGACACGCTTTATTTCCTACCGCGGGAGACGACGGCAAGCGCTCGACGTCAGCCTTGCGGTAATGGATAAGAAGATTCCTGCCGATTTCGAGGCGAACCTCAAGAACGTTGGGCATCGGCCAGGGCGATCTCTACTGACAATTGCTCGACGGAAAGTGCGTCGCGGCTTGATGTACATGATGTCTGTACCACATTATAGCATATTATAACAGTCAAGTCAAGAGGAGAATGAAGGAATTTGGAAATATAACACACATTTTTTATGAATTTTATGAATTATCAAAAGAAATAGCCGAGCATCTCGTAGATCACCTTGCCACCGAGGTAATGCTGCTTCAGCGCACGCTGGAAGCGGGTGTCCTCCGGTAGGTCGGAGAGCGGGATCTTTCGATCCGGGTCAAAGAAAATGAAGTTCATCACGGCGTTTCCCTGGCTTTTCTGCGCCATGGGGGTAAAGCGGCTGCAGAACTTGGAAATGTTGGCATCGGGGCCCAGCATCTCCACCAGCTGCGGATCCATCATCCAGCTGGAGCACACGAAGGCCTTGTACTTGAAATCGGGATAATAGGTGGCCAGCACCTTTTTGGCCTCGACCAGAGTCTCGTCCACGATCTCGGGGGTGAGACCACCACCGGCGGGAATGTGGAGGGATACCACGGGATCACCCTCGGTGAGAATGGGGTGCCATTCGGATTTTAATAGGCAAACGGTATCGGTTTTGATATGTCCGCTGGCAAGATACGGGTAGCCGGTATAGGCGCTGTCGGTTTCGGTAACGTTGGCCTCGAAGGAGCCCTCCTCGTCCTCGTAGCCGTGAGAGCCGAGGGGAAAGCCGTCCCGATGGAGGAGCCTGCCGTGGCAGAGCGTGACGCGCTCGCCTTTGGCGTTTTCAAATACCGTTCCGCCCTTAAATTTGGCACAGATCTGAATTTCCAGCCTCCCTACGCGGAACAGCTCGCCCTCAATGGCCAGCTGATACCAGCCGATGAGGTTGCAGCCGGGCGCACCGTAGCGGGCCTTGAAATAGTCTACGCACATTTCACAGTTCTGCAAAATGTAGTCAGAAATATACTTGGGAAGGTTGCGCGGCGCGATCTTTTGGGCGGTGTAGGGTACCATGGCAAAGAGGGCAAGACCCGTCAGCATATCCACGGCCAGATCCCGCGTGCCCTCGGGGGGCATGGGAGCCTTGAACTCCTTGAGGTCGGCGCTCACGTGCTCTCTGTCCCGCAGGGTGGCGACCAGCAGTGCCAGCAATCGGGCAAGGGGCTCACGCTTGCCCACCTCCACGGCGGCTTCCTTGAATACCTCAAGATGCTTGTTCAGTACACCGTATTTCTCGTGAAGCATATCGTAGTAGGCGGGATCGGTCAAAAAACAGCCGTTTTTGTCAAAATCCCCCATGACGGTATCGAAAATCTCGTTCCAACGTGCGGGATAGGCAGCGCAGCCCGCTGCTTGCATCAGCTCTTCAATAGACTTGTACATGTTACCATCCTTTCTGCATTTCTGCGTGCCATTTGAGGACGTTTTCATCCTCCTTGAACACCTTGAAGGCGTGGGCAACACGCTCGGCCTCGATGCGGAGCGCCGCCTTGCCGATGCGCTCGTTGCAATCCACGGGATCGTCACCGTCATAATTGTTGGGGTAGTTGACATCCCAGCCGCCGGACACGATCTCCAAACCGACCTCCTTCAGGTAATCAGCCTTGTGCGTGGAAAGCCCGCTCTCGATGCCGAGGCGGTCAAGATGCACGGCCTCGGGAGCAATGCCCATCATGAAGGCGGTTTCGCCAAAGCAGGCGTGACCCAGCTTCATATTTTCCTCGTGATGACGAAGGAGAATGGTCTCATCCTCGGCGGTCAGCTCGGGGATCGCGCCGCTGCCCCTTTGGAGCAGCGTTTCCGCCATGCTGTGGGGCGCGGGCAGTCCTACGAAAATGACACCCACCACGAAATCGTGCTTCGTGTTATACATCTTCCGCAGGAAGGTGGAGAGCCAGGTCTTGTTGCCGCCGTGGGCGTTGAGAATGAGGATTTTTTTCATACCGTTGCGGGAGATCTGCTCGCAAAGCTGCTCGAGGAGCAGCATTTCGGTCTCCACAGGCAACGTGATGGTGCCGGCGGGCTGACAGGGAGCTGCGTTGCAGTAATCACCAAACGTAAAATCGGGGAAAACGCATACCGTTTCCAGCTGTGATGCCATATACGTGATGTGGGAGGCCTGGATGATATCCTGCCCCAGGGGTAGGTGCAGGCCGTGCTTTTCCACGCATCCCATGGGGATGACGCAGACGCCCTTTGCTGCCTCCACAAGGGTGGGAAAGGTCTCACTTGTGTGATACAGCCATCTTGTTTCCATACCGTTACCAGCCTTTCTGCATTTCTTGATGCCATTTGAGGACGTTTTCATCCTCCTTGAAGACCTTGAAGGCCTGTGCCATATAGCGTGCCTGGATCCACAGCGCCGCCTTTCCGATGGCTTCGGTTAGCCCCGCGGGATCGTGGCCGCTGTAGTTGTTGGGGTATTGCTGGGTCCAGCCGTAGTCGGCGATCTGAATGCCCGCGTCCTTCAGGTAATCCGCCACGTGGGTGGGAAGCCCGCTTTCGATGCCGAGACGGTCAAGATGCACCGTTTCGGGATAAACGCCCATGGTCACGGCACTCTCACCGATGCAGGCGTGGCCGGTGATCTTGGGGGTGGCGTGGAACTCCAGCAGATAGTCCTCGTCGGCGGTGGTGAGATAGGGGACAGAGCCGCGCCCATGCTCCTGCAGATGCTCGCACAGCCGCTTGGTAGATTGGCTGGAGCGACAGCCGTAGACCGCGCAGACGAAGTCGTGCTTTTTGTTGTACATCTTTCTAAGGAAGGTGGAAAGCCACGGGCTGTTGCCGCCGTGGGCGTTGGCAATGAGTATTTTTTTCATACCGTTTCGGGAGATCTGCTCACAGAGCTGCTCGAGGAGCAGCATTTCAGTTTCCACGGGCAGGGTGATGGTGCCGGGCGGCACCGAGCCCTCCGGCTTGATGGGGGAGGCGATGGGATAATCGCCAAAGACAAAGGTGGGAAAAACGCACACCGTTTCCAGCTTTGCGGCCTCAAGCACAGTGCCCTCTGCCTCGAAACAATCAGTGCCCAGGGGCAGGTGCAGGCCGTGCTTTTCCGAGCATCCCATGGGGATCACGCACACGCCCTTTGCTTCCTCTACCAATTTCGGAAAGGTTTCACTTGTATGATAAAGCCATCTTGTTTCCATTAGTTTTACCAGCCTTTCTGCATTTCATCGTGCCATTTCAGCACGTTTTCATCCTCTTTGTATACCTTGATAGCGTGGGCGAGCTTTTCTGCTTGCATGCGAAGAGCGGCCTTGCCGATGCGCTCGTTACAGCCCACGGGATCGTGACCGGTGAAGGCGTTGGGGAAATTGAGACCCCAGCCGTGATCCTTGATCTCAATGCCCGCTTCCTTCAAATAATCCGCTGCGTGGGTGGGGAGGCCGCTTTCAATACCCAGTCGCTCAAGATGCACCGTCTCAGGATGGCAGCCCATGACGCAGGCGGTCTCGCCCATGCAGGCGTGGCCGGTCAGCTTGCCGGCGGCGTGAAAGTCCAGCACCACCTTTTCGTCCTCGGGCGTCAGCTCCGGCACGGAGCCCGTGCCGTTTTCGAGCAGGTACTCTGCCACGCGGTTGACCGATTTGGAGGAGCTGCAGTTATAAACGGCGCAGACGAAGTCGTGCTTTTTGTTATACATCTTTCTGAGGAAGGTGGAGAGCCACTTGTTGTTGCCGCCGTGACCGTTCACGA
>JAFTQT010000148.1 GCA_017462615.1 Clostridia bacterium
AAGGCGACGGAGGGAGAGATTTTCTCTATTTGAATACCCCGACAAACCCCAATTTAGCGTTCAAATTTTGATTTATCGCTCTATTCGCGCATTCACAGTAATACATTGCAACATCTAAAAGTTTTATATGCAGACCATGCGCGAGATCCGCCCGCTAAGCGGGCGCCCTCCGGGTTTCGACTTCGTCCGCCCGTGTCATCCTGAGCGGAGCGGCGCGCAAGCGCGCGAAGTCGAACCGCGTAGCGGTGCCAAGCGTAGCGATGGCAGAATCTCGGGCGGACTCCGCTCAAGATGACGCGCAGATGCGCAGATACAATAATCAAGTTTTAGGTAGGGGCGAACTTCGTTCGCCCGTTTGTGCGGTGGTTGTCCCTTGTGGCGGGCGAACGCAGTTCGCCCCTACGAGGCTGTATGAACACCTCGATAAACACCAATTTATCATTCAAATTTTGATTGATCGGTGAGTGATGTGCCGCCAAGGGCGGCGTGATGTTGCCCCCTCTGGGGCAATGATGTTCTGTTCGCCTTCTGTATCCTTCATTTGCGCTCGAAACGAGCGCAAACATCACGCGGCGTATGCCGCGCATCACAAGCGTAGCGTCATCATTCGCCGCAGGCGAACAGAGTTGCGCCCTCCGGGCGCATAAACCCCAATTTAAGGGTTACAGACGCGCAAAAAAGAGCCGAGCCACGTTTTCGCGACTCAGCTCCTTTTATTTTACTTGTAAAGCGGCTCGGTATAGACGCCGGCGGCGTGCAGAGCCTTGAAGGAATCGATCACGTAGTACTTATCCTCCTGGTAGGTGACGCCGAACCAATGGTCGTTGGTGGTCAGCACCTGAACGGTGGCGGTGCCCTTCTGGATCATACCGTCGATAACGGCGGGCAGCAGATACTCGGCCTTGATATCCTCGGGCTTAAGGCCGGAGAGGAACTCCACGAAGCCGCGCTCCAGCTCGTCAAAGAAGGCGGGGGTCAGCGCCCACATATTCATGGAAACGATGGACTTGGGGTCGATGGGGGTCTTCACGCCATCCTTTTCCACAGCGGCGCCCTCGCCGTCGTGGACAAGACCGCCGGTCTCGGTGACGCCCGTGAGGTAGCCGTCAGCGCTGACGCGGCACACGCCGCGGGTCACGCCGCCGTTCTCGCTGAGGGTGTTCTTGAGGATGAAGCCGGGCATGCAGAAGGCGTTGCCCTTATCGGCGTTCTTCACCAGGAAATCGTGGGCAAGGCGGAAGCCCTCCTTGCCGTAGTAGTCGTCGGCGTTGATCACAAGGAAGGGCTCGTTGACGATGCCCTTGCAGGAAAGCACGGCCTGGCCGGTGCCCCAAGGCTTTTTGCGGTCGGGGGGGCAGGTGAAGCCTGCGGGCAGATTATCCTTCTCCTGGAAGGCGTAAGCCACAGGGCAGATCTTCTCAATGCGGTTGCCGATGATCTCGCGGAAGTCCTCCTCCAGATCCTTGCGGATGATGAAGACCACGCGGTCAAAGCCGGCCTCCAGGGCGTCGTGGATGGAATAATCCATAATGATCTCGCCGCCGGGGCCCACGGGCTCCAGCTGCTTAATGCCCTTGCCGAAGCGAGAGCCGATGCCTGCGGCCATAATCACAAGACTTGTTTTCATATATTGACTCCTTTCGTGGGGATTCCCACTATAAAAATTATTTTCGTTTTGGGGGGCGCAACTACAGCCACGCGGCAAGGCCCAGCACGCTTGCCTCTGCATTTTGCAGGGTGGCGAAGGCGCGGCGCAGCTGACGGGCACCGGTCACGCCGGCACCAACGGTCAGCACACAGCCCGTGATCTCAGAGGAAAGGATCGCGGCGGTGTCGGCGTTGTCAAAGGCCAGCAGGATCACGTCCATGACCCCGGCAAGGCTCTGCAGCAGCGCGCGAAAGCGCGCGGTGGCCAGAAGATCCTGGGGCTTTGCGTTGTGGGCAAAGCCGCTCCAAAGGCGCATCACGCCTTCGGCTTCGGTTTGGTGAAGAAGGGCATCCAGGGAGGCTTCTCGCCCCTCCAGATAATCAAAAAGGCCTGCGGGCAGCTCCGGTTGCCCTTGATGGGCGTCGTTCAGATCAATGACCAACACCCGCTTTTCCGCGCCGGAGAAGGAAACGGCCAGCGTCTCTGCGGGATAGCTGTCGATGCCTACCCCCACAACGCCAACGATCGGGCATTGCGTTCCCTTCAAGCGCACGGTCACGTTGGTGCGCAGGGTGTGGAGGCCTTTGGGCTGTAGAAACACCTCTTCATCCAAGTTGAGATTGAGCTGCAGCTCGCCAAGCAAGGGCAGCTCCGGCAGCACGCGGGTGATTTCGTCCGTATCCCGCAGGGTGTTGCCAAACAGGAAGCGGAGGAGAAAAAAGAGGTAGGTGAGGAACGCACCAACAACGCCGGTCAGCGCGCCGATCACCAGAGGATGTGCGGAGCTCCGCGTGGCGGGCGGGGCTGTGCTTGCCAGGGTCACGCATTGCATCTCGGCGGAAAGGTGAGGCCAGGCGGTTTCGTTGACGAAGGGGGCCACCTCACTTTGCAGATAAAACGCCACCGTATCTGCCACGGCGTGGTCGGTATGGGTAACGGTTACGCGGATGAGAGTGTTGTCAGAGGTGGCGCTGACCATCGCCCGCAGCTTCTCCCGCGTCATTTGGGGGTAAAGCGAGGATAGCTTTTCCAGCACCCGGTCGTAAAGGCCATCGCAGGTCTCGATCAGCGTGGCGTATTCCTTGCACAGCGTCTGCACGCTGGCAAGCTGGGAGGTGGTGAGGCCGTTTTTCTTGATAAACTCCTCCCCCTGCATATTGCGCACGTAATAGGTGGCATCGGTGGAGTAGGTGGCGGGGATGGCCAGCCGTACGGCGGCACCTGCGCCAAAGCAGACAAGCAGCGCCACCAGAATGGGCAGCAGATGCTTTTTCAGCACCGTGCCGAGATCGGCAAAGGTCAGATATGCGGTTTTCATGCGTGGCACGCTCCTTTCTTTTGATCTGTTCCTGAGTATTATAACACAATCGGAGGAAAAAGTCGATAACCAAAAAGAAATTTTTTTGAAGGGGGGCGTTTGCCGTTTTCGTTTCCCCAAAAATCCTTTTTCTCCGCCCGGAGGGCAAGGGCGCCGCAGGCGCCCCTTCCGAGAAAAAAGCAAGAATTGTTTTTTTCTCGGTCCGCTTATCTTAGCTTAACTTATCTTATCTTAACTTAGCTTATCTTAAGTCCGCACCCCGGTACGGAGGGGGGTACGGACCCCCTGTGGAAAACCGTTCCCCTTCTCCCGCCGGAGAAGGCAACACACATTGTGCGTCACCACTCTGCATTGCCCTCGTTTCCTACATTATAGCACGCCCAGGGCGGAATTGCAACAGAAAAAGCACAATTCTCCCGGTGGCTATTGCAAAATATCGCGAATTATGCTACAATAAAGATCAGAATACACACATCACGCCGCAGGCAAAGGAGGGAAGCCGAAATGCAGCTGACAGCCCCCGCGTTTTTACTCATATTTTTGCCCGTTTCACTTCTGCTTACGCTGCCGGTGCCGAAAAAGCACCGCACCAAGGCGCTGGCGGCGATCTCTTCCCTTTGGTACGTGCTGGCAAACCGGGAGAGCCCCTTGGGGGTGGCGGCGGTTTTTCTGCTGCTGCTGTTTGCCTACGCCATGGTGCTGCCAAGGCCAGAGCAAATGCCCCGTATTCGCCTCTTTTTCGGTACCGTTTTGCCACTTTCTTTGCTTTTGGCCGCCCGTCTCCTTGCGGAATACGGCAACGCGGCGTTCCGCTATCCTTACGGCCTCACCTTCGTGGTGTTGGCGGCGATTTCCGCTACCGTTGACCGGGTAAATGGAAAATGCAGCGCTCCTCGCAGCTTTTTTGAATTTGCGGTGTATCTGCTCTTTTTCCCTCTGCTGTTCCTTGGCCCACTGCTGCATTTCCGTCACTTTCAGGAGCGACTGGATGCCGCCGCCCCCTCCCTTGAGCGCTTTTCCATCGGCGTACGCCTGTACATGGGTGGCACCGTCAAATATCTGGCCATTTCCGCGGTGCTGTTCCGTTCGCTTATCCAGATCATTACCTATTCCGAGGGGCTGCATTATCTGATCGCGCTGCTGCTGCCTCTGCTTGCCTTCGGCGGCTTCTGGTTCCTGCTGGCGGGCGGTACGGATATTTCCCGCGGCGTTGCTTATATGTACGGCTTCGCCTATCCCAAAAGCCACCGGGTGGGGTTCCTGGCAAGGGAGCCCTTCCGCTTGGTGTTCGGCGCCTATCACGCCCTGTACGTGTACCTCAAGCACTACGTGCTGGAGCCCCTTGCCCGACGCTGCCGGGGACGCTTGTGCCGCGTGCTTTCGCTGGTGTTGCTGCTTGTCCTGTACGCCCTTTTCTTCCGCACAAGGCCCGAGGCGCTGCTCTTTTTGCTGCCGCTGCTGCTCTTTTTGCTGCCCGCCGCCCTGTGGCCACGGCTGAGTCGCTCTCCCCGCGCTCCCTTCTGGACGCTGATCGGCGTTTGCGGCTGCGTTTGCCTGTCGCCCTTTCTGCTGGCCATCTCCATTGAGGAGCCTCTGGAGCTTTTGGGGCTTTTGGGTACGCTGGGTGACGAGGTCAGTATTTATCAGTTCCATTACGTATTCAGCGCCGTGCTCAACACCCGCTATCTGCTGATCAGCCTGCTTTTGGCCATGATCTTTCTGCCCATGTCCTATTACAGAGGCGCCCTGGAGCGCCGCCTGCGGGGCGGCTGGCTGACGGCCTTCCGCTACGTGGAGCTGGGGCTGCTGTTCGGTGGCTTTTTGCTGACGCTGGTGTACTTTCTGCCCCAGCTCCCCGCGTACGCCGACGTGCCCTATCTGAATTTTTATCTGTGAGGTGGCTCTATGAATCAAAAAACGCCTCTTTATCAGCTGCTTACCGCCGCGCTCTTCGTTTGTCTGCTGCTTTCCTTTTCGGTGACCTACGTGACCAACCGCTGGCTGCATACCGATGAGACCCTGGCAGAGCAATGCTACGACGGCTCCGTGCTTGTGGGAGACACGCCGGTAGACAGCTTCAACCGCAGCTATTATCAAAATCAGAGCTCCCTTGATTTCGTGCGCAATTTCGAATACCGTTTGTTCGGTATCGTCAACCACGCCAACGTGATCGTGGGTAAAAACGACTTTCTCTTTCAGGTAAAGGACGAGAAAAACGACTACAATTATCTGAAGGATTACCTGGGCGAGCATACCTTCACCCCGGAGGAGTCCGCCGCCATTCTCGGTGAGCTGCAGCGACGGCAGCAAAGCTACGCCGAGCGGGACTGCAAGTATCTGCTGGTGATCCTGCCCAATGCCCAGAGCGTTTACGGGGAATATATGCCCTCGTATCTTGGCGAGATCAGCGGCAACACCCGTTTGGCGGTGCTGGATCGCTACCTGCAGGAAAACGGCTTTGACAGCTTTATCAATATGACCGACGTGCTGCGGGATTTTAAGGATCAGTCCCTGCCGCTTTACAACAACACCGAAAATTCTCTCAACGCCCTGGGGCATTATTATCCCTACATCATGCTTTGCGCCTCCTTCTCCGACAACGCCTACGACTACGAGGCGCTCATCTCCCGCGGCAGTCTGGATTTCTTCCAGCACTATACCGTGGGGCGTTCTCTGGCCAAGGAGGCGGGACTGGAGCAGGTGCTGCAAAACCGTACCGTTTCTCTGTCAAACGACGTGCGGGTGGATTATCGTCTGCTTTTCAACTCCGGCTACGTGGCCAAAACCGTGCGCAACAATGATTACGGCGGCGTTGCGGCCTCGTCGGTCTCCTCGCTGCTGCTGCAGTTCTCCAACAACCGGGACAGGCTCCTGTCCGAGACCTTTTATTCCAACACCTTTGATTTTGTGACCTATCAGCCCGACCTTGAGGACAACGCCATGGTGTTTGAGCGCGCGGAGCCCTCGGTGGTCATTCAGTTCATCTATGAAAACGAGCTTTCCCAGCTCCTGCCCACCAAGTGAAAGGAGATTATGATGGCAGAATGGATCGATAGCCTGTTTGGCGCCTTTGATATGGGTGTTTTCACGGCGTTGCACAGCCTGGCGGTGGCCGCCGGGGAAAATGCCGGCCCGGAGATCACCTCGTTTCTCACCTATTTGATGCATTTTATCAGCTTTTTCGCCCACGACGGCCTTTGCATGCTGGCGCTGGGGCTTTTGCTGATGGTGCCCCGCCGCACCCGGCGGCTTGGCGCCTGCGTTTTCCTTTCGGTCTGCTGCGGCGCCGTCATTACCAATCTGACTCTGAAGCCGCTGGTGGCCCGCGTGCGGCCCTACGCCAATTTTGAGCATCTGGCCGGCACGGTGGAATCCTGGTGGATCGCCGTGGGGCAGCCGCTGGAGAGCGACCGCTCCTTCCCCTCCGGGCACACCACCGCCGCTACCGCCGCCATGGTGGGCTTGTTCCTTTCCGCCAAGCGAAAAAAGGCGCTGTGGCCGGTGCTGATCTTCCCGCTGCTGATGGCCTTCTCCCGCGTCTATCTGATGGTACATTATACCTCCGACGTGCTGGTGGGACTGGTATCGGGTGCTCTGGGCGGCGTGGCGGCCTTCTTCCTCATTCGTCTTCTTTTTGGCTTCCTGGAGCGTCACAGAGACCTGCGCCTGTTTGCTTTTGTGCTGGACTTTGAGCCGCTTACCTTCCTCAAGGGCCTGAGAAAGCAGCAGGGTGGGGAGAAGCAGTAAT
>JAFTQT010000149.1 GCA_017462615.1 Clostridia bacterium
CTCTACACCACCGCCGAGGGCGCGATGTACGATATTCACTATATCCATCTGATCACCGCGGTGTATCTTTCCGCCCTCTTCTGCGTGCTGGGGCATATTTTCCCCTGCTTTTCCAAATTCAAGGGCGGCAAGGGCGTGGCCACCACCGCCTTCTGCGTGCTGACGCTGAATCCCGCCATTGCCCTGGTGCTGATCTTGATGTGGCTGATCCTGGTGCTGGGCACCCATTATGTGTCCCTCGGCTCCGTGATGGCTGCCGCCTTTTTTCCCATTTTGCTACATACCTTTGACAGCCACACCTCCCATTACGGCGTGGGTACCGTGTTTGCCTTTTTGCTGGCGGTGCTGGTGATCTGGAGCCATCGCGCCAACATCAAGCGACTGCTGAACCATACCGAGAGCAAGACCTATTTTGGCAAAAAGCCCGCAGAGGGTGAGAAAAAGGACGGCGTATGAGCAACTTGAGAGAGCAATATGCCGCGCTGGCCGTGCTGGCCGCCCAAAGCGGCGCGTTGAAAAAGCTGGTGCTGACTGCCCCCCGGGATAGCGGGGTGCTGCGTGCCACGGGAGCCGTCTGCCGGGTGCGGGGGGAGGTCTGCGTGCAGATCGAGACCTTTCATGCCGACAATAAGGCCAAGCATGAGAATATCCCCCTTGACGGTGCGGGAAAAGAGCGTATTGCCGCCATTGTGGAGGGCTTTGACCGCGCCCATCTGCTGACCACGGCGGGGGAGGCCGAGTGGCGTCGCAATAAGAAGGGCAACGAGGCTTTTCTCGGTGCCGACAAGCTCCGCCGCCGTCTGGAGGCGGGGGAGGCCACCACCCTTGCGGTGGGAGGCAATAACAAGGAGAAGCAGCGGATCCTTCGGGGCGACGAGCCCTTTCTGCGGCTTTTGGGCGTGTCTGACGAAAACGGCCGCGTTTACGACAAAAAGGGTGCCAAATTCCGTCAGATCAACCGCTTTCTGGAGCTGATCCGGGATACGCTCCCCCATCTGCCGAAGGATCGCATCCGCATTTGCGATCTCTGCTGCGGCAAGAGCTATCTTTCCTTTGCCGTGTACCATTATTTCGCCAACGTGCTGGGGCTTGAGGTCTCCATGACCGGCGTGGATCTGAAGCCGGACGTCGTGGATACCTGCAATGACGTGGCGGAAAAGCTCAGTTTTTCCGGCTTGGAATTTCTTTGCGGCGACGTGGCCGCCTACGAGAGCCCGGAGGCGCCGCAGCTTGTGGTTTCGCTCCACGCCTGCGATACTGCCACCGATCTGGTGCTGCAAAAGGCCATGGATTGGCAGGCGCGGGTGATCCTTTCCACCCCCTGCTGCCACCACGAGCTGAACCATACCTTGAATTGTCCCGCCCTTACCTTTGTGGCGGAGCACTCCATGCTGCGGCAAAAGCTTTGCGACGCGGCCACCGACGCCCTGCGACTGAAGCTGCTGGAGGCAAACGGCTACCGGGTGGCAGCCCTGGAGCTGATCGACCCCGACGACACGCCGAAAAACGTGATGCTCCGCGCCCTGCGTCGCCCCGATGCGGATAGGCTCACCGCCGAGCGGGAGCGAGCCATGGCGGAATACCGCGCCGCCCGCGCGTTCCTTTTGGGAGGTGAGGGCTGATGGATCTGCGCCGTGTGTTAAGCTACGTCCGCCGCGCTGCGGAGGATTACGATATGATCCGTGAGGGGGATAAAATTGCCGTGGGTGTTTCCGCCGGCAAGGATTCTCTTACGCTGCTCTGCGCCTTGGCGGAGATGCGCCGCTTCTATCCCCAAAAGTACGAGGTGGTGGCCATTACCGTGGATATGGGCTTTGACGGTATGGATTTTGCGCCCATCCGGCGACTTTGCGAGGAGCTGGACGTGCCCTATCACGTGATCAAAACCGATATTTACGATATCATTTTCAACGTGCGTAAGGAAAAAAGCCCCTGTGCCCTCTGCGCCAAAATGCGCCGCGGCGTGCTGAACAATTCCGCCCGGGATCTGGGGTGCAACGTGGTGGCTCTGGGGCATCACTACGACGACGTGGTGGATACCTTTATGCTCAATCTCTTTTACGAAGGGCGCATCGGCTGCTTTCAGCCCGTCACCGACCTTTCCCGCGTGGGCGTGCGGGTGATCCGCCCCATGCTGTATCTGCCGGAGAAGGTGGTGCGCTATTTTGCGGACAAGGAGCACCTGCCCGTCATCAAATCTCCTTGCCCTGCTGACGGCAACACCGAGCGCACGGAGATGAACAAGCTCCTCAATGAGCTGGATCGCAAGTCCGACGGCCTGCGGTACCACATCTTCGGCGCCCTGCAGCGCGCCGACGTGGACGGCTTTGCTCCCAAGCCTCACCGCCCCAAGCGAAGCCAGAAAAAACGGCAGGAGGATGCGTCCGAGGACGAGTGATATATAAAGGAGAGCTGTCAATGGAATATGAGGTCGTATTTGAGATAACCGAAATTTCCAGAATACATCACTATGCGGGCGCGGGCGTTTTTTGGGTCTGTTTTTAGCGGCGTGGTGTTCAACTATGGCCATACCACGGGCATACCGGGGTATCGAGGCAAGGGAAATTTGATCCATGAGGATGGGCAGCGCGCCAGAATACACTACGTTGCCTACGGCGGCGAGAACGTCATCTTGAAGCCCGAATTGGAGAAAACATAAGGATATTTTGACGTATCCCCCGAAACGGTATAGAAAACCCGCCCCTCGCAGATGCGAGGGGCGGGTTTTTTCAGACTTTGCCTTGCCCCAGACGAATTGCAATGAACTCCCGCAGATACAGATAAAAGCGCTCTGCCTCCTCGCTGAGGATGCGGTGCGAGGGCTTTGTCAGCACAATGCGGCGGCGACAATCGGGCTCCGTAATGGTCAGGCGCTTGACGCCTCCCCCGGTGGGATCTCCCCAGGAAAACTCCGGCCAGAAGCCCACGCCTGCGTGGGCGGCGATCAGCTTTTTCACCGAGGCGGGGTTGTCGCTTTCAAAGCCTACCTGTGGGGTAAAGCCCGCCTGCAGACAGTAGCCGTCGCAGATGCCGCGCATCTGACGGGTGCCCGCCAGGCTGATGAAATTCTCCTCTGCTACGTCGGAAAGACGAACGCTTTCCCTGCTGCCGTAGCGCCCCTCTGCCGGTACCACCAGAAAGATCCGCTCCTCAAAGGAAACGGCGTCTCCCCCCGCCTCCTCAGTGGCGGAGGTGGAGATCGACAGATCAAAATCCTCGTCACCCGCGTTGCGCAGAAGAAAGTGCATGTCGGGGTGGCGCTCTCTGTAGGCGATGATGGCGTCGGTGACAAGGGAGGTGGCAGCCATGACACGCAGCCGCACGTTTCTGCGATCAGCCTCCGCGATCTCCCGTAGCTGCTCCGGCAGCTCGGCAAGGGTGGCAAGCGGTGCCTGCAGCCGCTCCAGCAAATAAGCGCCGGCAGGGGTCAGGGCAAGGCGCCGTGCCTCCCGGCGGAACAGCGCCACTCCCAGCTCCCGCTCCAGTCGGCTGATGGATTGGGAAAGGGCGGGCTGTGCCACGTGCAGTTGCTCTGCGGTGCGGGTCATGTGCAGGCTTTTGGCCACGGCCACGAAATATTGTAACTGTGTCAGCTCCATTATAATAACCTCCGAGTTATTGGTTCTATTCATATTATATATTTGACATTATCATTTGTCAAGAGTATAATGAAAATAAAGTAGAAAAGGGAGGCAAAAAAATGGCTGAAATTCTCGAAACCGTCATGCTACTCTGCTTTGGGTTCTCTTGGCCGGTATCCTTGGTGAAAAATCTGCGGGCGGGCAGCGCCAGATCCACCAGCGTAGCTTTTATGTGCCTCATTCTGGTGGGGTATTTTGCCGGCATTGCCGCCAAGGTGCTGACCGTGGGGTGCAATTACGTCTTTTTTGTGTATCTTTTCAACGTGGTGATGGTGCTGGCCAATCTTGGCGTCACGCTGCGCAACCGTCGCCGTGATCGCCGCGCTGTGTGAGCCCATAAAAAAGCTGTTTCCTTCAAATATCCCGTGCTCTTTTTTGCAAGAAGGGCTTCAAATTTTGATTTATCGGGGAGGAAAAGCGGGAGCAGGAGGAGGGCGCTTTTGCAAAAGCGCCCTTTTGAGGGAGAGGAGGCTCTTTTTGACAAAAATCGCCTCCTCTTTCCTGTTGCCGTTTTCGCATCACGCATCGCAAATCGCGTTTTGCTCGCGTTCTGCGACGCGGCAATGTTTGCCACAGGCAAACTTGCAGTCTCGGCGCAGCCGAGGACAGGACACATCCTTAGCGCTCGC
>JAFTQT010000150.1 GCA_017462615.1 Clostridia bacterium
CCCTGCGGGTTTCGACTTCGTCCGCCCGTGTCATCCTGAGCGGAGCGGCGCGCAAGCGCGCGAAGTCGAACTGCGTAGCAGTGCCGAGCGTAGCGATGGCAGGATCTCGGGCGGACTCCGCTCAAGATGACGCGCAGATACCCAGATACAATCATCAAGTTTTAGTTGTTACAGCGTACCACAGGCTTGCGAGATTGTTTTTCGTGTTGGCAAACCCCCTATAAACCCAAATTTGGCGTTCGAATTTTGATTTGTCGGGGGATGATGCGGCGATGCTGCGAGCGAGAGGCTCCTCTCCGTCCCCCGGATGTCGCCTCTCTAACGAGAGGCTCCCTCCGGGAGGGAGCTGGCGCGTTAGCGACTGAGGGAGCCAGCGTGTACGAAAGTCTTTTATATTGCCATATCAAGAGTGCTTTATTATAGTTGCGCGTGCTCCTTCCACCACTTCGTGGTCCCCCTCCCTCCCGGAGGGAGGCTACGAAGTAGGCGACCGGCGGGGAGCGGAGAGGAGGCTCACGTTTAGCGTGTTCAAACTCCCCTATAAACTCCAATTTGGCGTTCAAATTTTGATTTATCAGGACGTTTGAGATAACAATGTGGCGAGCGTTAGCCTTCCCCAGCGGGGGCGGAAGGATGCGGGGGAATGTGACAAAAGCGGTGCGGTTGTTGCAAATGACAAAAGAGGCTTTTTTTCCTTGTTACGTTTTGTAGAAAATTGGAAATTTGCGTCATTTTAACAAAGTACTTGACAAACGGTGGCGGATGTACTATAATAAATAGGATGTGAGTTTTCATTACTTTTTTGCGTGTGCTTTGCATAATATTACAATACATTGCATATCAAAAGATACGAAAAGGAGGAGTAAGATGAAAAAAATTCACACAAGACGTCTTTGGAAGTTACTCTTGTTTTTGTTGGCCGATATGCTTTCTGTGGGCGTGGCGCTGCTGCTGACCCACGCGCTGACGGTAAGGGTGCTGCCGCTGCCGGAGCGCTACTCGCTTTGGGTGCTGATCAGCGCTGCTTTGCCTTTTGTTGTGTATGCCCTCTTCGGGCTTTATAATACGCCGGTATATACGGCCGGATTTTTTGAAATGGTGCGGTCGCTGGGTGCTATTTGCAGCATTGCCGTGCTGGAGGTGCTGCTTCTGCTTCTCGGCAGATGCAACCACTGGATCTCCATGCTGCTTTACGTCTTCCTGTTGTTTGGCGCACTGCTGCTTTCCCGGTTTTCCGGCCGCCTGTTGCGTGTGGCAAGACTCTGCTTTGCGGCCAAAAAGCGATATATCCCCGTGATGATCGTGGGCGGTGGCGATGCCGGCACGATGATCATCAAGGAGCTGAAAAAGAGCGAAAAGGTCAACTTTTACCCCGTTTGCGTCATTGATGACGACCCCGCAAAGCTGCATACCCGCATTGAGGGTGTGCCCGTGGTGGGCAACCGCCATAAGATCGGCTGGGCGGTGACGCGCTACTCCGTGAAGCGCATTTACATTACCATGCCCGCTGTCTCCGGCAAGGATATGAAGGAGATTTCAGGGCTTTGCGCCGCCACCGGCTGCAAGGTACAGGTGCTGCCCGGCATCGTTCAGATCCTGGACACGCCCTCCACCAGACAGCTGCGTGAGGTGGATATTCACGACCTTCTGGGCCGTGAGCCCATGGTGGTCAGCTCCGAGGAGGTGCGCACGCTGATCCGTGGTCGGCGGGTGCTGGTCACCGGTGGTGGCGGCTCCATCGGCAGCGAGCTTTGCAGGCAGATCGCCATGCGGGAGCCTGCGGAGCTGGTGATCTTCGATATTTACGAAAACAACGCCTACGACATTGAAATGGAGCTGCGACACGATTATCCGCAGCTTTGCCTGCGGGTGCTGATCGGCAGCGTGCGTGACGAGAAGCGCGTCAACGATCTGTTCGCCACCACAAGGCCTCAGCTGGTGTTCCACGCTGCCGCCCACAAGCACGTGCCGTTGATGGAGAATAGCCCCAACGAGGCGGTGAAGAACAACGTCTTCGGCACCTGGAACGTGGCCAGAGCCGCCGATGCCTACGGCGTGGATCGCTTCGTTCTGATCTCCACCGACAAGGCGGTGAACCCCACCAACATCATGGGCTCCACCAAGCGCATCTGCGAAATGATCGTGCAGTATATGAGCCGTCACGCCAAGCATACCGAATACGCCGCCGTGCGCTTCGGCAACGTGCTGGGCAGCAACGGCTCGGTGATCCCGCTGTTCAAAAAGCAGATCCAGCGCGGCGGACCCGTGTGCGTGACGCACAAGGACATTATCCGCTATTTTATGACCATTCCGGAGGCTGTGGCGCTGGTGCTGCAGGCCGGCACCTACGCCAGGGGAGGCGAGATCTTCATTCTGGACATGGGAGAGCCCGTCAAAATCCTGACGCTGGCAGAAAATCTGATCCGTTTGTCCGGCTACAAGCCTTACGATGAAATTCCCATTGCCTTTACCGGTCTTCGCCCCGGCGAAAAGCTCTACGAGGAGCTGCTGATGGCGGAGGAGGGCATGAAATCTACCGCAAATCACCGTATTCACATTGGCAGGCCCATTGAGTTTGACGAGGAGGAATTCCTCCGGACTCTTGACCGGCTGAAGGAGCAGATGCAGGACGACAAAAACGATCTGCGCCCCCTCATCCGGGTGCTGGTGCCCACCTTCCACACCCCGGAGCCGGAGCAGCCCTCCGCCCCCGAAGACTGTTAACCCAAAAAGGAGAACGTAATGAACGAACAAGCTACTGTCCCCGCTACCACACACGATGCAAACGAGATCAGCCTTGCCTTGCTCTTTTCCATTTTCGTCAAGCGCTTCGTGTATCTGTTGATCGCTGTGGTGGTCGGTGCGCTCGGCGCTCTTGCCGCAACCAAGATCTTTATGACCCCCATCTATTCCTCCACCGCCCAGTTCCGCGTGGATAACACCTCCACCAACGTGTCCACCACCGGCTCCGGCTATATCGTGGGTATAGAGTACATTGCCAATAACTACGTGGAGGAGGTCAAGGGTAACGTTTTCCTTGCGGAGATCGTGAAGGCCTACAACAACAGCATCACCGACGAAAACGGCGCCCTGACCGCCGAGGCCGTGGAGAAGGGGCTTTCTACCCTGACGGTGGAAAAGCTTGCCAAGATGATCACGGTGAGCCCCAAGGCGGAGACCAATATTTTTACCGTCAAGGTTGCCTCCCCCAACAAGCAGGAGGCCTACCTCATTCTGAAGGTGTTTGAGGAAAACACCCCCGCTATGCTGACCAAGGAGAACAGCAAGGAGTTCCTGGGCGTGGCGCTGAACAACAGCGGCAGCATCGCCAAGTCTCCCGATTCTCCCAATACGATGATGAACGTGCTGCTGGGCGCCTTCCTTCTGGCTATGCTGACCTATGCCGCCTTCTTCCTGGTGGCCATTCTGGACAATACGGTTTATGACGAGGATGCGCTGAAGAATCACTACACCGTGCCCGTGGTGGGCACGCTGCCCCAGTGGACCTCTGCCGAGGAGGCTACTGTACAAAAGGGCATTGTGGAGGATCTGAAGGAAAAGGCGCAGCGGATCATCCGTAATCCGCTGGAGCGTCGCGGTGCCGCTGAATTCGTGGAGCGCGATTACGAGGGTCGTCTGCTTTCCGCGGACACGCCCTTCTTCATTACCGAGTCGCTGAAATCCCTGCGTACCAATCTTTCCTACATGGGCGTCAAAAAGGACGGCTGCTGCGTTTACGGTATCGTTTCCGCCTACGCCGGCGCCGGCAAGAGCCTGATGGCCGCCAATATTGCCATCAGCTTTGCGCAGCTGAACAAGCGCGTGCTGGTGATCGACGCAGATATGCGCTGCCCTGTGCAGCACAAGATCTTCAAGAACGCGGTGCCCAAGGATAAGAAGGGCCTTTCCGAGGTGTTGGCCGGTATTGACGGCGTGACGCTGCAGGATTGCATCTGCCGCAACGAGGAATACGGCTTCGATCTGCTTTGCAGCGGCCACATTCCCCCCAACCCCTCCGAGCTGCTGGCCTCTGCGCAGATGACAGCGCTGATGGAGCAGGTGAAGGGCACGTATGATTACATTTTCGTGGATCTGCCCCCCGTGCTGGAGACCACCGACGCCGGCGTGCTGTCCGGTCAGGTGGATTGCTACGTGCTTGTGGTGCGTGCGGGCCATTCCCGTCTGAACGCCGTGACCGAGGCTATGGAGACCCTGCAGGCGACCGGCGCTCACATGGGCGGCTTCGTGCTCAACGACGTGGATTACAAGCGTGGCTTTGGCTACGGCAGCTACAAGCAAAGACGCTACGGCCGGTACGGCGGCCGCTACGGCGGCCAGTATGGTCGCTACGGTCAGGCGGCTGACAAGCAGGCAGAATAAGGGGCGACTATGAGAGGGACCCCGAGGATCTCCGGCATCGAGCTTTATCGCGGCGCGCTCTCACTCCTTACCCTTGGCATTGCTGTTTATACGGGGGGCGAAACCGCGAGGATCGCCCCCTTTGCCTTTGGGGCGGTAGTGCTGATCTGTCTGGAGCTGCTGCTTTTGCCCGGCATACGGTACGTGAATTTGCCGTTTTTGCAGCTTTCGCTGCTGTTCATTTTCTGCTACGATTCCTTTGATACCTTTATCAAATTCGTCTGGCTCCTGCCGCTGGTGCTGGTGGCGTTGATCCTGCATCTTCGCCGCCTGCGGCCACGGCTTCGGTTCGGCCCCACGCTGCTGCCCCTTCTTTTGGTGGCGCTGGCCACGGTGCTGGGCGGTGTGGGCATGATCAGCCCCGACGAGTACTTCCGCCCCGTGGTGCTGGGGTACCTGGTGGGGCTGGGGCCGGGTCTTGTGCTGACCTACATTCTGATGAAAAACGAGCTGCGGGCGCCGGATGACGAGAGCGCCTGGCTACGTGACTTTTTTTGGTGGGGGATGACTGCCGCGGCGATCGTGTTTTTCTACGCACTGCCTCCGCTTTTGCGGGGCGGGAAGCTGCCGTATCTGCAGTGGTCAAATAACGTCTCCACCATGCTGATGATCGCCATGCCGGCGGTGGCCGCCCGGGTGCAACGCTATCCGGCGTTGTTTCCGCTGCTGGTGGCGGTGTCTGCGGCCATGGTGCTGACCGGCTCCCGGGCGGGGCTGCTCTTTGCGCCGGTGGAGCTGCTGATCTGTATCGTTTGGCTGATCTGCAGCGCCAAGGGATGGCGTCGGCGGCTGTTCCACGCCTGCTGGGCGCTGCTTTTGGTGGTGGCTGTTTTCGTATGGGGCGTGCCGCTGATGCTGGCGCTGATCGAGTCAACGCCGGAGCACTTCAAACCCGTGACGCCCGACGACGTGCGCTGGAAGCTGGTGGTCCGCGCCTTTGAAAATTTCCGGGAGAATCCGCTCTTTGGATCCGGCCTTGGCTATCAGGGCAACAGCGATCTGTACAACGGCAAAATGGGTACCATCAACTGGTATCACGTGTTCCCGGCGCAGGTGCTGGGCGGGCTTGGCATTTTAGGAGCGCTTGCCTGGGGCTTTCAGCTGGTGACTCGGCTGTTAGTGGCCATACGGGTGCGGAAAAGGCGCGCCTTTGTGCTGACGCTCTGCTATGGTGGGCTGCTCTTGATGTCCATGGTGAATCCCGGCGAATTCTGCCCCGTTCCCTATGCTTTTTTGGCAGTTTCTCTGTTTGCGCTGGTGGAAAACCACGTTTTTGGCGCGGACACGCGGCTGTGGCTGGTGCCGTTCCCCAAGCGTCAAAAAAAGCAGGAGGAGCCTGCTGTCGTATCCGAAAAATCTTAAGATTAACCCTAAGCGGGTACAGAAAGCCCCGGTTTTCAATGAGAAAACCGGGGCTTTACATTCAGCTCTCCAGCTGGCGGCCGAGGAAGCCGGCGGCGGTCTGGATCAGCTTGCTTTCCACGTCGGAGGCGGGCAGACTACGATCCTGCTTATCTGCGGCGGCAAGGGAAATGACGCAGCCCACGATATCCCCCTCGGCGATGATGGGCATGGCGCAGCTGACGGTGTGGCTGCCGCCCTCGGCAATGGGATAAATGCGCTCCGCGCCCTCCCGCCAGACGTAAAGGCCGCGGCTGTCCATCAGCTTTTCCACGCCCTCGGAAAGAGAGCGGTCACTGTATTCCTTGCGGGAGACGCCCGCCGTGGCAATGACCGTATCCCGATCGCAGATGATGACGCTGAGGGCACAGGTCTTGTGCAGCGTGTCCGCATATTCCGCCGCAAAGGCGGAAAGCTCCCCGATGGGGCTGTATTTTTGGAAGATAATACCTTCCTTGTCCGTATAGATCTCGAGAGGATCGCCGTCACTGATAACATTGACACGAAAAACCTTATCGCGCTGATTTCTTGCGCGTTGGGCTACCACCATTGAATAATTCTCGGTGGATATTTCGATATTTTCCGTGTCTGGATTAAAATTTACGGGTACTTCG
>JAFTQT010000151.1 GCA_017462615.1 Clostridia bacterium
CCAGATAAAGCCGCCCTCGGAGCGGATCACGCGGGCAACGGCATCGTCAATCAGCGTGTAGAAGTAGCTGATGCCGGCAGCCTCAAACTGTGCCTTGTACTCGGTGTCGTAGATCTCCTGGAAGATCAGCTTGAAGGTCTGATCGTACTGCTTGGAGATGGTGTCCTTGGTGGAAAACCACAGATCCTGCTTGGTGGAAAGGGCATACTTGAAGCAAGAATGGGCAAAGGAGCGAATGGAGCTGTCCTTGTTGTAGGAGCCCTGCAGAACGCCGGCGCACTCGAAGTCGTAAACCGTCTCGCGGAAGGTCTCCTTGCCCTCCTTGTCGGTGAAGACCAGCTCGGCGCGGCCCTCGGCGGGCACGCGGTACTCGGTGGCCTTGTAGATATCGCCGTAGGCGTGGCGGGCGATGGTGATGGGCGCCTTCCAGTTCCGCACGGCAGGCTTGATGCTGTCAATGAGGATGGGGGCGCGGAACACGGTGCCGTCCAGCATGGCGCGGATGGTGCCGTTGGGGGATTTCCACATCTCCGTGAGGCCGTATTCCTCCACGCGTTGCTTATTGGGGGTGATGGTGGCGCATTTTACCGCAACGCCGTACTTTTTGGTGGCGTTGGCGGAGTCAACGGTGACCTGATCGCGGGTCTTTTCGCGCTCCGGGAGCCCCAGATCGTAATACTCGGTCTTCAGCTCCACGAAGGGCAGGATCAGTTCATCCTTGATCATCTGCCAAAGAATGCGGGTCATTTCGTCCCCGTCCATCTCGACGAGGGGGGTGGTCATCTTGATCTTTTTCATAGTTCAATACCTCCGAACAGTTTGAAAAATATAAATCAGTGGGTAAACGGTATGGTTTATTCCACAATTTCGATAATGCTGTGAATGTTGACGCGGTCTACGGAAACGGTAGCGCGACCGTCCTCATAGGTAAAAGCAAGCTCCTTTCCCGCAGGCTGCAAAATCAGCTTTTTGGGGGCTTTTGTAAGAGCGACGGAAAGCTTGATATCTAAAACGGGCGGGATAAAATCCTCGGTGGCCGAGGTCGGATCGGTATGGCGACCGTTGCCGTTCAACAGCTGAAGCATCAGCTTGCCGTCCTTTTCAAGGCACACGATCTCAAGAAGTCCCAAAACCTCCTCCACATGGCAAAGGGGTGTGTAGAGGCTGTCGGCTATGTGACGGACGAGGCTTCTGTGCTGGTACTGCGCACCCGCAATGTACTGCGAGCCGATGTCAAAGCCGATCACCGCCACCGTGCCCTCTCCGTAGGAAACCGTCACGGCGATGGGATCGTGCTCCATAGTGGTATCCCGCGCCACGCGGGCAAACACCTTAGCATCCTCCGCTACGGGAACGGTGGGAGAGAACAGCGCACCGTAATGGCGGTCACTCTCGGTAAAGACATAACAACGGTGCTTGGGCACAGCGTCGATCTTATGGCCGGTGTCGCCACCGTTATCGTAGGCCTTCTCACCGGGCAGGAAGTATTCGGGCAACGCCTTCAGGGTAAAGGGCGCGCCGTTCTCGGCAAAGAACTCGCAGGTCTTTTTGCCGCAAAGCATCAGCTTGCCGCCTGCCTTGGCGTAGTCCAGCAGAGCCTTGGTCATATCAGCCTCAAGACCGCAGAACAGCTCCGGCACCACGATCATTTCGTAGTCGGCGCAATGCTCCAAAAGATTATGCTCACTGAGGATCTCAAAGGATTGACCGATATCGGCCAGCAGCGCCGTCATACCCATCACGCGCTTGTATCCTGCGCGGGAATAGAGTCGCGAGGTCTCACGCTTGCGGTCAAAGGTGGAAAGCAGCAATGCCGCCTGATGCACGGGCTTGCCACGGAAGCAGAAGGGCTTGCGCTCCCGCATAAACTCGGAAAGCTCGCGGAGCTCACGAAGCTCGTGCATCTGCGGTGACCCGTCGTTGTTTTGCATCACGTAGTTCTGATACGCGCCGCCGAGGGCAATAACGGAGGCCGCCTCCTGCATGATCTGCACCTTGTGCTTGGAAATGCAGGCGGCACGGTCACCGATGGCAATGCGGAAGTTCCAGGACATCAGATCCCACACGTAATTCTGCTGTGCCAGCGCACGTCCCGCATAACGGGCAGAGTGCATCGAATTGGTGGGGCTCAGATCGCCGGAAAGATAGTCCACGTTGGCGGTAACCGCTTCCGGCATATGGTCGCTGAACGCCCAGTTGGAGCAGATCTGCAGCTTGGGGAACTTGGCGTGGAGGGCATCCACGTAGTGATTCAGATATTTGAGGAAAAGCGCACGGTGGTAGTCGGCGTATTCATAATAGTAGGCATCCGCAGGAGTGGCGGGCAGCTTGCCGCCAAGATCGATGCCGGTGGCCTTCTCAAAGGCGGCCAGGGTCTCGGGGTGAAAATCAGCGGCGGCGCGCCAGCACTCACCGTCTATCCACAGGCCGTCAATCTCGTATTTTTCCGCCAGCTCACACAGCTGGGGGATCAGCAGCTCGTCGGCGTACTTGCCGTCAAGGCGAGTGGTGCCCTCCTCCAAGGTGCCATCGGGCAGCATAGTGCACTCCTCGGGGTGCTCGTTGCAGTATTTGATGTCATATATACCGGAGTAGTGCATATAAAGTGCCACACCCTCCTCACGGGTCACCTTGCGCCACAGAGCAAGGGGATCGCCCACAAAATGGGGCATGGCATTTCCGATCTCGGAGGGGTAGGAGGCCCAACCGGGATGACCCTTGCAGTCGATCTGAATAAAATCGGGCTGTAGGGTACGACAGATCTCACGGATATCCTCCTCGCGGAGATTGGTGCCGATGGTATCGTTTTTGGAGGGCTTGGCGTGGAAGTCGCAGTGAATACCAAAGTAAGATTCTGCTCTTGTTTTCATCGTAAAGCTCCTTTTGGGTCATTTGCCCGCAAGAATGCGGCACGCACGCTCGTAGGCGGTGGCATAAAAGGCCTCAATGCCCATATCACGGTATTTTTTGTGGTCATCGCGACCGGGCTTGCTGGCGAGAGTCAGCTCAAAATTCAGCACGCCTTCGTAGGGGGTGCGGTTGATACGATCCATCACACCCGCAAAGTCCACAATGCCGTCGAAGGGCAACAGATGCAGGTCGTTTTCCCAGGTGAGAGTGGGATCGTACACACCGAGATTGTCGTTGAGGTGAGTGTGGCAGAGCTTATCGCCGTACAGCGCCAGCATATCCTTGCCGCCGTTGTAGCATTGCTCGTGGCCGCTGTCAAAGCAAAATCCACAGCAGGGCTCGTTCCAGAATTCCTTCATCAGGGCGGCGAGATACTCCTCGCCCTCCACGTTCTCAAAGCCCAGCGTCACGCCCAATTTGTTTGCCACTTCCACCACGCGACGGTAGTTATCAAGGCCTATCTGCGTGGGAGTGTGATCCTGAAAGCCGATGAAAGGGTGAATGACCATCACGGGGATATCAAAGCGGGCGCAATCGGTGACACAGGCGATCAGCTTATCGGCCACGAGTCTGCCCGCCTCGCCCTCCTGCCACAGGTGGCTGACACGGCAGTCTCCGCTGAAGGGGGAGTGGATGGACTGGTAGACAAGGCCGCATTTTGCCGCCTCGTTGGCCCATTCCTCGGTTTTTTCGGGATTCCAGCCCGTAAAGGTGGCCTTCCAGCCGATGGAGGAGATGAGTCGGAAGCTCTCGGTCACATCAAGCCCGCCGCCCACCGGCTCAATGCCAGGGATGTAATGCTTGCTCATAAGGCACGCTCCTTTTTTATTTGTTCTGCGCGGCGTAGTAATTCATGAGGCAGCCCTCAAGAATGATCTCCTTTTCATCAGCGGTAAGACCCTTCACGTAAAGGGTCACGTCGTGCACGGAGCCGTCCTGCTTCACTACCTTGCCGTTGAAGGTCTCCTTGTTGGCGAGGATGGCGGCGCGGATGCCCTCGACGAACACGAAGTCACCCACCTCGTAGGGGAAGGGCTCGTTTTCGTCCAGCGTGAAGGGGAGAATGCCCCAGTTGATGCAGTTGGAGCGGTAGCGCTTGGTGGCAAACTCATAGCAGATGTTGGCAAAGCCGCCCAGCACCTTCTGGCAGGAGGCAGCCTGCTCACGGGCAGAGCCGTCACCGGGACGGTTGGCAAAGACGCAGGAGCCGAACTGGGTATTTTTTGCCAGCTCCTCGGCGTCGCCTACGGCGGAAAGAGCAAATTTCAGCTTATCGGAAACGTTGCCCTCGCGGCGGGCGGCCTCGTCGGCAGCCACGGCCTTGCTGCGCCCCACGTAATCGGGGCAGCGGCGGGAGAGGGCGAACTCGGAAAGGCGCAGGGGATTGGAGCGGTAGGAGGAGGTCTCGCCGGAGGGGATCAGCTCGTCGGTGGTGGTGACGGGATCGCGAATGACGGCGGCAAGCTCCACCAGCAGATTGTCTGCCAGCTCGTACTGCTTCGGCCAGTCGGTGATGTTGGGGCCAAGGATCAGATCGACAGAAGGATCGGCCTTGCCGAAGCCGTAGTACACGCGCTTCTCGTAAACGCTCTTGTCAAAGTGGTAGGTGCGGGGGGTCACGTCGTAATCAAGGTCGGTTGCGGCCGTGATCACGCCGCCGTTGGCCGCTGTGGCGGCGATGCTGCGGGCATCCATCAGCGCAACGCCCGAAAGCTGCCCCTCGCCGGGCTTGGCGCCCTCGCGGTTGGGGAAGTTACGGGTGGTGTGGCGAAGCGACAGACCGTTGTTGGCGGGCACGTCGCCGGCGCCGAAGCAGGGGCCGCAGAAGGAGGGCTTGATCACCGCGCCTGCGGAAAGCAGATCGGCGGTAACGCCCACGCGGGTCAGCTCCAAAGAGACGGGCACGGAGGTGGGGTAGACGGAGAGGGAGAAATAGCCGTTGCCGGTGCTGCCGTCGCGGAGAATGTCAGCGGCCTCGCTGATGCTGTCAAACATACCGCCGGCACAGCCTGCGATGATGCCCTGATCGGCCATAACGGTGCCATCGGCGCGCACCTTGGAGACAAGGTCCAGCTTTGCCTTCTTGAACTTGGCCGCGGCCTCCTCCTCTACCTTCTGCAGCAGCTCCCTCGCGTGCGCGTTGAAATAATGAATGGTATAGACGTTGGAGGGGTGGAAGGGCAGGGCGATCATGGACGCCATCTTGGAGAGGTCGATCTCAATCATGGCATCGTAGTAGGCAACGTTACCGGGGGCAAGCTCACGGTAAGAGTCGGCACGGCCGTGGGCCTCGTAATGCGCCTTCACCACCTCGTCGGTGGCCCAGATGGAGGACAGGCACGTGGTCTCGGTGGTCATCACGTCCACGCCGTTGCGGAAGTCCATGGGGAGGGACTTGAGGCCGGGGCCCACAAACTCCAGCACCTTGTTCTTCACGAAGCCGGATTCAAAGGTAGCACCCACCAAGGCCAGCGCCACGTCGTGGGGGCCGATGCCGCGCTTGGGTGTGCCGGTGAGGTACACCAGCACCACCTCGGGGCGCTTGATGTCGTAAGTATTTTTCAGCAGCTGCTTCACAAGCTCAGGCCCGCCCTCGCCCACGCCCATGGTGCCCAGCGCACCGTAGCGGGTGTGGCTGTCAGAGCCCAGGATCATGCCGCCACAGCGAGTCAGCTCCTCCCGTGCGTAGGAGTGGATCACGCTCTGATTGGCAGGCACGTAGATGCCGCCGTATTTTTTGGCAGCGGAAAGACCAAACACGTGGTCATCCTCGTTGATGGTGCCGCCCACGGCGCAAAGAGAGTTGTGGCAGTTGGTCATGGCGTAGGGCAGGGGAAATTCCTTCAGGCCGCTGGCGCGGGCCGTCTGAATGATGCCTACGTAGGTAATATCGTGAGAAACCAGGGCGTCAAAGCGGATGCGCAGCGCATCATCGTCGCCGCTTTGGTTGTGTGCCTGCAGAATACCGGCCGCAATGGTGTTTTTGCGAGCCTCCTCGGGAGAAACGGACGCAGTGGCGACGGGCTTGCCGTCTACCAGATATGTGCCGTGTTGGGTCAGCTTGATCATCATAAACCTCCGATGAAAAAAGATACTACTATTATATCATAGACGCGCGCGCAAAGTCAATAGGACAGGCGAAAATAATGCAGAATGCAGAGCTCAGAATGAGGAATGCGGGAGAGGCGCACAATGTGCGTTAGCCTTCCCCAGCGGGGTGAAGGCTGAAGAACTCGCAAGCGAGTTCTTCTAAAAGAACGCAAGGCGTTCTTTATGGGACACGCGAAGCGGTGGATGAGGTGTAGTCCGCGACACACAATGCGGCTATCATCTATGCCCTGTAGGGACCGGCCTCCCGGACGGTCCGGGATGCGTTCGCACCGCACAACGCGGCTATCATCTATGCCCTGTAGGGACCGGCCTCCCGGACGGTCCGGGATACGTTCGCACCGCAC
>JAFTQT010000152.1 GCA_017462615.1 Clostridia bacterium
GTTATCGCTTCCCCCGACATGATGGGCGTTGTAGGCCGTCTGGGTAAGGTTCTGGGTCCTAAGGGCCTGATGCCTTCTCCTAAGGCCGGTACCGTTACCCCCGACGTTGCCCGTGCTGTAACCGAGGCAAAGGCCGGTAAGATCGAGTACCGTCTGGACAAGACCAACATCATCCACTGCCCCATCGGCAAGGCATCCTTCGGTGCTGAGAAGCTCTCCGAGAACTTCAACACCCTGCTTGGCGCTATCATCAAGGCTAAGCCCGCTGCTGCCAAGGGTCAGTATATCAAGAGCTGCGTTCTGGCCTCTACCATGGGCCCTGGCATCAAGATCAACTCTGCTAAGATCGGCTGATTTTGACGCTACGCAACAAAAAAGCACACCGCCCTCGGGCGGTGTGCTTTTTTTGCGCGTTTTCGCCCGGAATTTATCGAAAAATGTTGCAATTCCGTGAACAGAGTGTTATAATATGATTAAATATAATTATATTAGGCGAAAACGCCTTGTCTGAACGTTGTGCTTTTATCGCCACAAGATCACCCTTCGAGTTTCCTCGGGAAAGGACTGCTTATGAAAAGAACAAAGCAAGCCGTTTGCCTGCTTCTCGCGCTGCTGATGGTGGCGGGCACGCTGATGCTCCCCAGCGCGGCCGGTGAGAGCGGCACCAACGCGTCCGCTGTCGCAGGCACGGATACCGCCGGTGCCTATACCAAAAAGGTGGTTTCCGTTTTGTATGATAACTCCTATTCCATGCTTTCTCAAGGACAGTATTATGCAAAATACGCCATCCAGGCGCTGGCTGCGCTGCTCGGACCCGAGGACGCGCTGCTGATGACGCCCATGAACGTGCCCGGCTCCTTTGAGGAGGCCACGGATGACCGATATACCTACGAGGTGGATCTCTCGAAGGAGGATCGCAACACGCAGATCGCCAAAATGCTGACCGATTCCTTCCTCAGCTACGATCCCGACGGCTCCACGCCGTTCGAGCCCATCAACATCACCATCCAGCAGCTGATCGATCGGGGCATGAAGACCCAGGCGGACGCCAGCTTTGAGGCCGGCAACACGGAGTATTGGCTGTTTGTGATGACCGACGGCGTGTTTACCACCAAAAGCACGCCGGAGGCGGTGGAGAGCGAATATGCTAAATACATCAAGAAATACAGTAATTTCCACATGGTGCATCTTGGCTTCGGTGACGGCGCCAAGGATATGAGCCGCCCGGTGGTGGAGGAGCTGAAGAACGCCGGCAATTACAGCGCCTATCACTCCAAGGATACCACCAAGCTGATGGCCACCATGCAGTCCATTGCCAATCAGATCTCCGGCCGCTATACGGCGGATGCGGCCGTATATACCGCCAACGGCAATCAGATCACCGTGCATCTGGATAGCCTGCGCTTCGCAGTTCACAACCTCTCGCTGCTGGTGCAGAATGCCGACGGCGTATTACAAAGCGCCACCTACAAGGGGCAGGCGCTGCAGATCAGCCAGGCCTGCACCATCGTGGCGCCGGATTATCTGGTAAACAAGGAAGAAATGGGCAACGGCTACTCGGCCGTGATCAAGCCCGGTGCGGGACTCCTGAGCGGCGGAGATATCGTGCTGACCTTTACGGCGCCCGTGGGAGACATTTCCATTATGGTGGAGCCGGCGCTGAAGCTGCGCACCGTCGTGGAGCGCCGGGAGGGCAACGGCTGGGTCCCCACCGACGAGCTTTACATCAATAGCTTCATGAAGGAGGGCGACCAGATCCGCGTGGACTACGAGGTCTACGAGGAGGGCAGCGGAAGCGTGCTGGAGCTTTCCGACATTTTCAATCCCATCGAGGAAAGTGTGACCTACGCCGGTCACGCCTATCAGCCCGGCGACTCCATATCCCTGGTGGAGGGCAATCACGAGATCCTTGTCAACGTCAGTGCCATGAACGGCACCTATCAGCTTTACGATTCCTTCAGCTGCATCGTGTGGAAGGAGCCCACGAATTTCCGTATCGAGGGCGTGGCAAGCTCCACGGATGGCGGCAAGGGCAACGCTTACGACCTGTTCTTTACCGTGATCTATGAGGGCAAGCCCCTCTCCGCGGCAGAGCTTGCGGCCTATACCTGGCTGGTGAAGGGAACCGACGCCAAGGGCGATCCCATTTCGCTTTCACCGCAGGTGACCGCCGACGGCAGGATCAAGGCTGCCGTCAATCTTTCCTCCTTGCCGGCAGGTGACGCGGTGTTTTACGCCAAGGTTACCTCACCCCAGGGCTTCGTGCGTGAAACCACGCTGAAGCTGAAGGCGGTGGCCGATCTCAAGCTGCACCTGACGGTGGAGCGTCGGGAGGGCAGCGGCTGGGTGGAGGCCGAGCGGCAATACATCCATCGCTATATGAAGCCCGGTGACGAGCTGCGCGCCACCTACCGTCTGTACGACGAGGAGCGGGGCGCTTACGTGAACGCGGCCGACGTGATGGGCTCCTATACCGAAACGGTGACCTATGCCGGCGGCACCTATCAGCCCGGCGCACCCTTCCCGCTTTCGGCGGGCAAGCACGACGTGACGGTGACGGTACGCTCCGATGACGGCGCATACGTGCTGACGGGCAGCTTCTCCTGCACCGTGCTTTCAAGCACGACGGATTTCCGCATTGAGGGAAGCGATACCGTGGTTGACCAGGGACTTGGCCTGCGTCACAACGCCACCTTCCTGGTTTACGTCAACAACAAGCCCCTTACCGCGGCGGAGCTGGCAGGCTACAGCTGGCAGATCACCGGTAAGGACGCAAACGGCACGCCCTTAACGCTGCAGCCCGCAGCCCAGGGTGACGGCAGCATTCTGGTGCCGCTGGATCTGACCAACATGCCCTTCGGCAAGCTGCGCCTGGAGGCAACGGTGACCGATCCCGACGGATTTACCCGGGATACGGTATTGGAAATCACCCATGAGCCAAAGAGCATCACCGCTGTGGTGGTCGGCGCCGATCGCCTTTCCAAGACCCAGTATCAGCTGACGCAGAACGCCGACGGCTTCGCCTTCGCGGTGGACGTTGCCTCAGCCGGAGGTGGCACGAGGCTGAGCCCCGCTCTTTATACCTACAAGGTAACGGTAAAGGGCAAGGACGTGACGAAATACTGCACCGTTGAGGGGGATAACGTCGTATTCGTGCCTACCAAGGAAAGCCTTGGCGAGCTGACGGGCCAGCTTGGCGACCTGGAGGTGCTCTTTACCGCGCAGGTCACGGCCTCGCCCGATCTTACGGACAGCGCCACCGCCACCCTGGCCATTGCCACCACTGTTTACGAGGTGATCGTTTCGGTGGACGGAGAGGGCGTGGATCCCTTCCGCGTGAAGGACGACGAGCTGTATATTTACGTTACCGTGAGAAGAGACGGTATCCCGCTTTCGTCCGAGGAGCTGCTTGCCGCTAAGGAAAGCGGCGCGCTGGATATCCGGGTGCAGGGCGGCTTCCTGCGCAACCGCTTCGGCTTCTTCAAGGTGCTGGACGCCGTGGAGGATCACGACGGTATGCCCGCGCTGCGCATTGCACCCTGCCACGATAAGGCGTGGCTCGCTTACTGCATCACCGGCATGGTGGCCTTCCCCGGAGAGCGCACCGTTCACGCCACCTATCAAGGCGCTGCGGGCTCGGATGGCTACGAGATCTTCCATCCCGGCGCGCTGGCCTATATCCTGCGTTTGCTCATCTATTTCCTGATCCTGCATATCGTGATGCTGATCGTGGGCTACCGCCGCGTGGATCGCTTTGCGCCCGGCCGCTATTTCCGCGTCAGCATAACGCTCAACGATCACAATGTGATCCTCAACGCCAACGTTGGCAGACCCCGCGACGTCAATCGCACCTTCTTCAGCCGGATCCTGTGGCGCCGCCTGTTTATCCCCTGCGTATATTGGTTCCGCGGCACGCAGAAGCTGGAGATGGAAAACGGCAACGTGGTGCTGACGGCAACGGGTATGCGGTCGCCCAACGTCCGCATCAAGTACAACAATCGCTTTGCCGGGTCGTTTTTGGCAGCGATGAAGGTGGGTGACTATCCGGACGTGCCCAAGATCCAGGCCCGACTGCGCAACGGTCAGTATAACGGCCAGGATCTGAGAAAAATGTCCATCGGCTTTGAGGAGCGCCCGCTCTTCAAGGTGACGGAGCAGTCCGGTAAGAGCACGCCCAAGCGGCAAAACGACGCCTTCCGTAATCTGAGCGATTTTCGGAATCCCATCTGTATCAAAAAGACCGGAAGTGCCCGCAGCACGACGTATATTCTGATCTTCTATATTCCCGATTGACCGGAAACGAAAGCCCTTTGACTGACAAACCTCAAAAAACAGAAGAGAGGTGACCTGTTTGAAAAATATCCTTCTGATCGGCGTAGGCGGCACGGGTGGTGAAACCGTGCGCATGCTGTATCGGAAAATCGATCAACTTGGCAACCGCACCGACAACCGCATTATGGCGCTGCTTTTCAATATGGATACGGGCAAGATCAACCCCATTGAGGGGGTTCCCAGTATCTGTATGACAGACGACGTGGACGTGGGCCGTGTCTGCGACCGTATTGGCGCGGAGCGGCTGAACGACTGGTTCCGCAGCGAGGAGGAGGAGATCCGGAGTCAGAGCATGACCTTCGGCGTATCCCTGTGGCGAAAAAAGGCGTATCTCGCGTTCCTGAACATGATGTATAAAAAGGAATCCCGCATCGCCTTCCACCGTGCCATGGAGCAAATGGCCAATTCCGAGCCCGGCTCCTCCTTTGAGATCTATCTCATCTCCTCCATTGCCGGCGCCACGGGTAGCGGTACCTTTCTCCCCATTGCGCTGTACGCGCGACGGTATATCCGTCAGCATCTGGGCATTACCCCGGCTGTCAGCGCGATGATCACCTGCCCGGATATCTACGCGGATTATCTGGTGTCGGAAAACGTGGATAAGGCCTATGCCAACTCCTACGCCGCCATGCGAGAGCTGAACGCCATCAACCAGGTGGCCCGCAGCGGATGCAACCGGAAAAATAATCTGAAAAAGACCTCCGTTCGCTTCAAGCTGGGCTCCGAGGATGAGCCGGTGGTGGGAGTCCTGTTCGATTCTACCGATAAGCGCTATTGGCGCCCCGACGCCGCGCCCTTTGATAAAATATACGTGCTGGATCGCATCCCCGGCGTGCATACCATCGAGGAGCACTACGTGGTGCTGGCCGACTCCCTTTACACGCTGATCTGCACCAACGTGGGCAGAGCCGTGGATGCGGAAATGTCCAACCACATGACGCTGACCTCGCAGAACAACGGTGGTAACGCCATCTTTTCCAGCATTTCCACCGCGCGGATCAAGTTTCCTTCGGATACGATCCTCGAATACCTGGCTGCCGAGCGTACCCAACGGGTCTGCAAGGATCAATGGCTGACGCTGCACAATGAAACGGCACGCCGCATTGAGGAAAAGCGCCAGCGAGCCGTGGAAAAGCAGGAGGTCTTCTCTCTCAGCGAGGCCGACTACGCCGCCATCTTGCTGGAGGCGCTGGAGGAATACGAGGAGACCGACAGCGGCGTGATGGAGATCGTCAACCGTTGGACGCGATTGCCCGCCGGCTACAGCGGTGCCGCTGCCAACAGCGCCGAGGCCTACTTTATGGAGCTTCGCCGCATGATCGGTGAGCGCGCCAGCAACCCCGGCAGCATCACGGCTATGCTGGAGGATGCTACGCCCGAGGCGTTTACGGTAGAGGACGAGGGCGACCAGCTGTACGGTCAATTCCTTTCCAAAAAGAAAAATAAGCACCCGGAGCGGATGGTGCGCTTCTGCACCTACGTGCAGGAGACTATCCAGGGATTTTACGGGGAATGTCTGGAGACCGTTCGCAAGAGCGAAGCCGGTATTTGCGACGCGGTGCTGACCTTTGATGAAACCAAAAACCCCCGTGGGCATAAGGAGCTGTCGCTGGCAGAGCGGATCCTCATTCGGGACGACAAATTCATGCACCCCGTGGCCGCCATGGTACAGCTTTGCCGCCTGCGTCAATATCTGCAAAAGCAGCTGAAGGGCTCAAGACCCGGGCTGGAGCTGACCCCCTTCGGCAGAGAGAAAAAGGTGCCCGACGCCTTTTACGTGGAGGGTGAGCCCCCCGCGGTGCCGGTGCGGATGCGAAAGAGCCGCTATTGGCATATTGGCGAGGATCTGACGCCGGAGACGAGGAATCTGCGTATCCCGCACTTTGAGCAAAGCTTTGAGCGCTATTGCAAAAAGGCCAGCGCCGACGAATATCTGGATTTCGAGGCGCTGCGGACGGATGCCATCGCCACCGTGGAGCATATTGCAGAGGTGGCGACGGAAAATCTGCGCTATCGGGTATATAAGCGCATTGCTGCGCGACTGGACCTGCTCATTAAGCATTACAGAAGATTTTTCGATCGCTTCGTGGAGGTGGAGACCGACGCCCGCGCCGATCTCGACTATCTGAAAAAGCGAGATGGCGGCAGGATCGGTAGCATTATCAACGTCTGCGCCGGAGAGGCCGACAAGAGCCGTATTCTCGAAAGCGTATTCGGGGAGAGCGGCGCGGATCGCAGGGAGGACGTGGAGCGTGCCGATAATATTGCCGGCAGCGGCGTATTCGGCATTGCCATGCAGAGCGTGCGTGAGGAGCAGGAGGAATCCGGCGGCAACAAGGATGACCGCAACGTGGTGCGTCGCCTGCTGGACAACATGAATCAGGATCACAAGAACGTGATCCGCCAGAACGCCGAATTCAGACGCATCTCCTCTATGTCCGTGATAGAGGCGCTGGAGGAGGCCTGCGGCAAGCACTTCCTGGAGCCGGACGCCTTCCGGAGCAACCTGGACCGTCGGGTAGATGAAACGTTCATCTCGGCGGTGGAGCTTGCTTCTCCCACGCTGCAGATCGAGGCTACCCGAGCCGACGAGGAGGGAACGATCCAGCCCTCGGAGATCTGGCGCGTGCTGATGTCCGTGGAAACCGCGCGTCATATCAAAAAGAACAGCGCGTGGTATCACCTGCCCGTGCAGGACGACGTGACGGAGGAGGTTGCCATCCGGTCGTTGGCGGAGGAATTTGTGAAAAAGCACGTGCATCCGAGAGCCAACGTGTCCGTGGTGAAGGACATGCCGGATAACGTGATGTACGTGACCGGTGAGCTGATGGATATCACCCCCGTGCGCATTGCCAAGATCAACGAGATGAGCCGCATCCCCGGCTACTACACCCATTACTGTCGCGTTTTGGATATTAGACGGGAAACGGGGCTGGATATCTGGAATCCCCACCTGGGCTTTGATTGCGACAAGCGCGCCGTGCTGCCCTATATCAACGAGGAAATGGACCGCGGCTTTGACAGCCGCGTGGTGAAGGCGCTGCTCTATGCCTTCCTGGAGGGCAAGATCACCATTGCGCACTTCGACGAGTCCAGGCGGGAAAAATTCCGCTTCATTCTTCACGATCGGGGCGAGCCGCAGGTCTGCAGGTGGGATGAGGACGAGATCGGTGAAAACAACGCGTCGCTGCTGCTTGCTCTGATGCGTGAGGATGAGATCCGCGTGGACGCCTGGAGCCGAGAGCTGGATCGCCGTATTCAGCGGGAGCTGAAGACACTGCCCAACGCGTATTCCTCCGATCACGTAAAGCGCTTGAACCGTGCCATCGCGGAGATACCGCTCATGAAGATCCTGCGAGAGGGCATTTGCCCCCTGGACGGTGCGAAAAACGCCGGTAAGCGGGTGATGACGATCTTCGACTTTGCGGACATGATCAAGCGCAGCGAGGAGGCAAGACGGGATCAGAACGATGCCGAAAAGCTGCTGTGCACCACCTTTGAGCTGTTTGAGCAGATCTGTCTCACGGCTGCCCGACCGGATATCAATCTGGAGATCGCCGTGGACGTCTATACCGACCAGCTGGAGCGGCTGTACGGCCAATTTGAGCAGATGCTGCTGCAAAAATACGAGCTTCTGCCCAAAAAATCCGCACGGGATGCATCCGCAGAAGAATCGGTGGAGGAGGGAAGCGACGGGGAATCCCCCCAAACGGGTGGGAAATCCAAGGGCACGGAGGCCTCTGTGTCCGCCGCGGTGCTTGCCAAGCGACGGCTCTCCTTCCGCAATCATCTGTCCCGCGTGCTGGAGTGGGCCGTCAACGAGGTGGGTGCGTTCCGCCCCGTGGATCTGACCGCTCCCCTCGACGAGGAGGATTCCTTCCGGTACATGATCCTGAAGGATCCTTACAACTGGATGGCGGCGCTGGATGACGATAAAAAGCCGCGCAAGTGACGTCCCGACCATCATGGAACCTTATTATCAATTTTACATCATAAAGAACAGGAGATTTATACAATGAAAAACATTCTTTTGATTGGCGTTGGCGGTACCGGTAGTAACGCCGTTGATATGCTGTATCGCAAGATTGCGACTCTTGGCAAGAACGCTGACAACAAGATCACGGCGCTGGTTTTCGATACCGATAAGGGTGATATTGAAAAGATCAGCTCCGCCACGGCCATTCCCATGGCGGATAACCGCCTGGTGGGCTCCATTTGCGACAGCATCGGCGCGGAGAGCCTGCGGGAGTGGTTCCCCTACAAGGATGAGAACGTCCGCGCGCAGGAAATGATCCGCGGCGCCTCTCAGTGGAGAAAGAAATCCTTCCTTGCCTTCGTCAACCTGATGAACAAGCCCCAGCTGCGCTCCGCCTTCCACAACGCGCTGGACGATATGAGAGATTCCAATCCCTCCTCCTCTTACGAGATCTATACCATTGCCTCCATCGCGGGCGGTACCGGCTCCGGCTCCTTTATCCCGATCACGCTGTACGCGAAGAAGTACATCAAGGAAAAGCTGGGCCGTGACGTGCAGTCCAGCGCCGTGCTTGCCTGCCCCGATATTTACAGCGAGGTGCAGACCTCTCTTGACAACAAGACCAAGGTGTATTCCAACGCTTACGCCATCCTGCGCGAGCTGAACGCCATCAATCTGGTGACCCACGGCTACAATATGCCCAGCGCCAGCGCCAAGGATCATCATCCCCCCGTGCGCCTGCGCATCGGCCACGAGACCTCTCCCGTGGGACTGCTGTTCGATGCCTCCAAGGAGGCCTTCTGGGAGCCCGGCGCCGCCCCCTTCAACAAGGTGTTCCTGCTGGATAAGATCCCCGGCCTCAATTCCATTCAGGCACACGACGTGGTGCTGGCCAACTCTCTTTATACCGTTCTGTGCACCGAGATCGGCTCCTCCATCGACAGCGAGGTTTCCAACCACGCCATGCTCAACACTCAGAACAACGGCTATAACGCCATCTATGCCGGCATTGCTACCTCCGAGCTGCGCTTCCCCGTAGATAGCGTGCTGGACTACATGGCACACCGCAAGACCCTGGAGGCCAGCAACGAGGAGTGGATGATCATCCACCGCGATACCGAAATGCGTATCCGCGAGGAGCAGAAGATCGCCAAGGAATCCCGTCGCGTTTACACCGAAAACGAGGGTGATTACGCCGATAAGTATCTGATCTCCGTGCGGGAGCAGATGGAGGATCCCAACAGCAACCTGGCCGAGATCATTCGCCGCGGCACCGAGATCATCCGCGTGGTGGATGGCAAGTCCGATTCCGAAAAGAGGATCGACGGCTACGTCAAGCGCCTGCTTGCCGAGCTGAAGGGCAGACTTCCCTCCGGTGAGGAGCAGCGCAGCAAGTACGTGAATCCCGCGGACTTCGCCCTGGCAAAGGCAAAGGCCTTTGAAAGCGCCGACAGAAAGCGCGAGCACCTGGAGGAGTTCGTTTCCAACGTGGTGACTCCTGCCGTGCTTGATCTGACCGAGTACTACAAGGATTGCGCAACGGTGATCCATAACACCGCCAACAGCCTTGCCGATAACATTCTGACCTTTGATCCCCACAAGGAGCTGAACGGAAACGAGACCCTGTCTCTGGTGGGCAATCTGTTGATGAACGGCACGCGCTATATTCACCCCGTGGCCGGTATGGTCCAGCTTTGCGCACTGCAGAAGGAGCTGCGCTCCCACATCAACTACGGCGTTTCCGAGTGGACCGATCTCCGTCGTTGCGAGGCCATTGCCGAGCTGCCCGTTGATTTCTATACTGCCAACGAGGACGGCGTTTCCGTAGATCCCCGCGCTGCCAAGAAGAGCGCCTACAACCAGCTTGGCAACGAGCGTATGCAGAAGATCGCCACCAACGGCGGTGACGAGTACACCAATCTTGGCAAGAGCGATACCTCCGCTGACCTGGTGCTCTTCCTTGCCGACGTTTCCGCTACCATTGATACCATCAAGGACGGCGCCCGCGTGCAGCTGCTCAACCTGGTGCTGAAGAAGGTCTGCAGCCGTCTGGAGGCGCTGATCACCCAGTACCGTCGCTTCTTCAACAACCTGGAGGAGGAGAGAGAAAATCTGCGTGAGAAGACCGAGACCGCTCTGCGTGCCAACGGCGGCAACTCCGGCAGCGTGATCAACGTCGCCTCCGACGTCAAGTCCAAGCTGCGCATGTTCGAGCAGCTCAACGAGGTTGGCTCCGCGCCCAGCATGGAGGATATTCTCAACGTGGAGAATATTGCCGGTAAGGGCGTGTTCGATATGGCTTACGCCTCCGTACAGGATAGCCTGGATGCCGCCAGCGGCAAGACCAACTTCCGCAAGGAGGGCTTCTCCTCTCTGTTTGACGGCATGATCAAGTCCTACCGTGAGCAGATCTCGAGAAGCCAGGCTTACCAGAAGCTGGCCGGCCGCAACGTATTCGAGATCATTGCCGAGAATTGCGGCAAGCGTGCCACCAAGGATGAGATCCTGCGCGCCGAGCAGCGCGTGATCAGCTCTCTCATCGAGCTTGCCCGTCCTTCCCTGATGGTGGATAACTACCGTCCCGACGACGGCACGCCTCCCCCCTCTACCGTTACGGTCATTCTGATGTCCTCCAAGATCGCCAGATATCTGAAGCGCAACGCCGCTGCCTTTGAGCTTTCCGTGGACGACGACAAGAACGAGGATGCGGCATCCCGCGCCTGCGCCGAGCAGTTTATCGTGAACGCCGGCGGCTACGGTGTGCGCATTGCCATCGTGGATGAGATCCCCGCCAACGTGGTATACGTGACCAGCGAGATCATCGACGTGCAGCCCACCCACATCAGCAAGATCGACGAGACCAGCGCCAACTCGGTATACTTCAACTATTACAAGTCTGCCGTCAACAACATGGAGCGCTACGAGACCGATATGTGGAACCCCCACCTCAGCTTCAACCTGCACAAGAGAGGCTACCTGCCCTACATCAATCCTACGCTTGAGGCAGAAAACGACAAGAAGCTGGTCAAGGCTCTGCTGTACGCGCTCATCGAGGGCAAGCTGACCTACCACAAGCCTCTGCGTCAGCCCTTGGCCTTCCGCTACTTTGTGGATGGCGTGGAGCGTCAGATCATCGACATGGACGGCCAGGTGGTGGACGAAAAGAACCTGTCCGCGCTGGTCAGCTGGCTGCGTCCGCAGGCTGCTCTGATCGACGAGTGGAGCGGCGCCTTCGACGCCAACATCAAGGCACAGCTCAGTGCGCTGCCTCAGGTGACCTCCACCGAGGATCTGCCTCTGCTGGAGGCACGCATCACCACCTCCGAGTACATCTCCGTGATGCGTAAGAACCTGTTTGCCAAGATCAACGCCAGCAAGGACGAGAAGAGCAGAACCGACATGAGCCTCATCGAGTTTGCTTACGCCATCAAGACCAGCGAGGAGGCGACCCACGACTGTGACGACGCCGAAAAGATCCTTGCCGTTGTCTTTGAGATCTTCTGCAGCTTCTGCAGCTTCCGCCTGCCCATCGTGAAGGATTCCGGCCGCTATGCCAGCGTTTACACGCAGCAGCTGGACGGCTTCATGGAGGACATGCGCAAGAACGTGATCGCCAACGCACGCAAGGGCACCGATGAAAAGAAGGGCAGTGCCGAGTCCAAGGTTGAGGCCATTTGCGAATGGGTCAACAGCACCGGCACCTTCCGCAGCATTTCCGAGCAGAATATGTTCAATGCCGACGGCAGCATCCGCTATGAGCCGTATAAGTTTGCCCCCAAGGCAAAGGATACCAAGAGCAAGGCCAAGGCCGATGCCGCAGATACTACCGCTGAGGAGTAATTTCTCCTCAACGCGGGGCGCCCTGCGGGGCGCCCCGCCAAGGCGGGTGACGGAGAAATAAGAAAGGGGACAGCCTATGCTGACCTATGTGATCAATACTTCTGAAAACAAAACCTTTGATAACAACCTGCTCTTTGAGCTGGTTGGGTATTCCCAGATTCGCTGGAAGCATTGCAGCCTCCAGGGGATCGACCTTTGCGCGGAGGAGATCTGCGATGAGGAGCGCTCCAAGATCCTGAGCACGGGAGAATACCGCATCATCGTTTTGGTGGATTTTTTTGGATTCCCCAAGACCGATCCCTCGGAGACCGAGACCGCCAGCGAATACGTGGAGATCTATAAGGCCTTTATAGAGCACTATTTGCTGATGCATCTGTTCAATCCCTTAAAGCAGCAGAACATTCCCGCAAAGGCTTGCGAGATTTACTATATTCAATACGTGCCCTACGAGCCGCTGTCCATCAATAATATGGCAATGGTGCAGACGGCGGATCTTCTGGGCCTTACCGACGTGGCAGAGGAGCTGCGCCGGAACATGAAGAATGGGGAAGAGGAGTGCTACGAGGCCACGGAGCAGAAGCGTGACGCCTTCCGGCTGCGCTGCGCCGGTGACGTGGTGCTGCCCATCTGCTTTGGAAAGGATTTTCGCAATCCCAAGCCCGCCTCCTTCCGTGAGCTTTACAACGCCTTCATCAATCATCGGGATGACGCGCGCAAGTTCGGCGTCGTTACCCACAAGCCCTACGTGACCTTTGGTGACGCCAGCCGCGCCGCCTATGACGCGCTTTCCCGCTCCCTTTACTTGGTATATCTTTACGAGCGCCGGGATAACGTGACGCCGGATACGGAGAGCCCCCGGGTGGATGATAAGGCCTTTGTACAGCTGCTGCGCAGCTCTCTGCGCAAGATCCATTCTGCCCGCAGCGTGGCGCTGAAGAACGAGAGCCATTATTACAGCCTGGATTTTGAAAGCAGCATCGACTTCAAATCCGGGAAGACGGAAAGCAAGAAGGAAGAGAAGAAGGCAAAAGAAAAGAAAATGACCGAGAAGGATAAGTTTGATGAAATATGCAGGCTTGCCGATCGGAGCGAAAGCGCGCAGAGCGAGGAGCAGCAAAAGCAGCTCCACGATATGATGAAGCAGTATCTTGCCCGGCGGGACGAGGTGCGCGCGCGTATTCAGGATATTTATGAAAAGGACCGCATGGAGATCGACGAGTCCGCGGCAGATAGCCCCCATACCGTAAAGCAATGCCCCTCGGATATTGACCGCAAGCGGAAGATCAAGGAAAAGGAAACCGAGATCTCCCAGCTTTTGGGCAGCGCGCTGGAGGCTGACTTCCACATGCAGGACTACAGCGCCGAAAAGGAAAAGGCCGTTGTCATTTACAAAAAGCTCAAGCAGGCAAAGGCCTGCCAGACCAAGAATATTTTCGGTGATATTCTGATGCTTTTGATGGTGATCGTCTCTATGGGCGTGCCCTACCTGCTTTTGCAGCTCACGTCCCTTGCCTCCAAGCCGGCGGCAGCCATATTGCTGGGCATTTCCTCCGGCATTTTCGGCGGGCTTTTCGTGTTCCTGTTTTTGACGAGGCTGGCGGCGTCGGTTTCGGAGATCCGCCGCTATCGACTGCAGTTGAGCCTGCTGTACAACCAATGCATGAAAAAGAAAAACGCCGCCATGGATGCGCTGCACAAGCGGTATGACCACGATCTGCTGCACATCGAGCTTCTGCGGCAGAATATCCGCGAGATCGAGCGCCGTGACCGCCTCAACCGGGAAAAGAACCGGCACGTGGAGATCCACCGCGAGAAGCTGGAGGAGGTTGAAAACCTGCTGAGCAGTATGCTGAACAGCTTCGGTGAGCGGGTGGATCTGACGCAGCTGGAGGACGTGCGGGACGAGTTCCGCATCGATAAGCCCATCACGGCAGCGGAAAACAAGATTTATAAGATTTTCTCGATGGATGCCATCGACAGACTGTTCAAGCAGAAGGGAGGGGAAATGCGGCATGTATGAATTTCTGAAGGTCTTTATCATTGCCTGTATTCTGTTGATCCTTTCGTACCCCATTCTCCCCTTTTACTCCAGGGCAAGGCGTTTTTCCACCTTTTATTCTCTGCGCTATCAGGCACCCCATAACAAAAAGAATCTGCCCTTCCTCTTTTTGACGATCCTGGAATTTGCGGTGCTGGTGGTGACCTTCGGGCTCCTTTCCGACGTGGTGCGCTTCGTTGGCGGACTGCCTTACGTAAGAGACGTGCTGGATTTCATCGGCAGTCGCATCCAATTCGACGTGATCGTGTTCGTCAGCGTGCTGCTGATCAATTTCGTGATCTTGTACGCCTTCGTGTTCCTGAAGGGGCTGCTGAAGCGGTTGGTTTTCGACCGCATCTGGGGCATGCGTCCTGCCAAAAAGCCCCGCAAGGGTGAGAGCGCAGAAGGCGACGAGGCGGACGAGACCCCTGACGACGATGATCAATCTCCCTCGTTCGTGCACAGCGAGGATGAGGAAAATCCGGAAAAAGTGCCGGAACGGGATGAGAATTCCTTCTCTTATCGGGTGTATCGCTTCTTTTGTCGCCCGTTCTTCCAGGGAGAGGGCTTCCGCTACGCGCGCCCTTGGGTCATCCGGACGGTGGCGGTGCTGCAGACCTTTATTTACATCGTAGAGGCTGCCTATTTCCTGCTTTTCGCGCTGTTCCTTTTCGCCGCCTTCTTTGAAATGCCCGATGCGGTATACAAGCTTCTGATGAAGGTTGTGCCCAACATCTTCCTGTACCCCTTCGTGTCGCTGATCTTCCTCCAGGAGATCTGCAATACGCTCCGCTCCGAAATGGAGACCGTGACCGTGGAGACCGAGGACGTGGCGGAGGAGGAGAAGAAGCAGATCGAAAAGAAAAAGCGGGCGCTGAAGCGCCTGCACGCGGAGCTGGTGCGCAAATACACCGATACGCACAAGCTGCGCTATTACGAGGTCACCACCGCCAAGAACGTGCCGGTATATAAGCCTACCAACGTGATCTATGAAAAGGCGCTGCAGTTTGTGCGTACCAGCATGATGAACGCCTCCGGGCACGTGGTGGAAAGCTATATGCGGGGCGTGGATGCGCTGCTCAACGACAACAACGTGTATTTTGGTGCCTCCTTCTACTCGGAGCTTGGCGAATACCTCATTTCCTATACCTATATCCGCCTTTTGGCCGGCGAACGGTTGGTTTTCGTGGTTTCTACCCGTGAGGAGGCGGAAAATCTGAAGAAATTCGTGGGTCGCAGACTGAATCAGCTCTCCGGCTTCCAGAATCAGACCTCCTGGCGTATTCGCGACGGGCAGGACCGCCTGGATCAGGCGGACGTGCTGATTGCCGTTCCCGCAGATTTCAGCGGAGACAATATCGTAGAAAACAACCCTGTTTTCTTTGAAAACGTATGCAACGCCATCTTCATTGAGGCGGACAGGATCCTGAATCTGGATAGCTACCTGTGCACCATCATCGCCAACCGTCTGCGCAACGCCACGGGCAGAGAGATCTGCTTCGTATTTCTGACCACCCACATCTGCCAGGGCCTTGTCAAGAGCATCAAGAAGTTTTTCAAGACCACCAAGGATATCGTGGAGTGCAACAGCGCCGACGAAAACGAGGACGTGACCTTCATGCTTTGGAACTGCGAGACCGACGGCATCTACGAGCGCAACGGTCAGCGGGTGGAAACGCCGGAAATGCTGATCGCCACCGCCGCGCACGACGCGGACGTGGACGGCATCCGTATGATCACCTCCTCGCCCCTCAGCATGGAGAAGATGGTGGCGCTGCGCAATCATCGCGTGGAGATCAACGAGATGAAAAAAGAGGTCCCCGAGGTCAATTATATGATCTGCGTGGACGACAACTTCAATCTGGCCTCCGCCATCTACGCCTACACCCGCTTCCGGGGCAAGCAGGCCTCCATGGTGCATATTCTCAGCAAGCCCTATCTCCTGCGGGAATATTTCGCCTCCCGCGCCAAGGAATACGTCAATCGCTCCGCCTTCATCAAGCCGCGCGTGGCCGAGCACGCAGACGAGCAGAAGCTTTTGCTGCTGGATCTCTTCTGTGACGCGACCCGCAGCGTGGAGGGCATGAAGCTTTCCGAGTACACGGAGCGCATGAAGTGCATCATCAAGGAATACAGCGACAAGCCCGACGAGAACGCTGCCGGCGAGCAGAAGACCCTGTACCAGATCTTCAAGGAGCGCGAGTTCGACTGCGAGGAGCTGGTGGGCTATATGCTGGAGGTGCTGCGGGGCAAAAAGCCCCACCATCGCGGTGAAAAGGAATGGACGGGCTACAAGAGCTGCTACCGTCTGACCAGCAACAAGGAGGATCGTGGCTATCAGCTCAAGGAGACCAACTACATCGCCTTCCTCTTCGTTGAGCGCGTGTTTGAGGAGCTGCTGCGCTGCAACCGCAGAGCCGAGCTTTGGCTCAACGGCCGCGTGATCGGCTATCTTGATACCTTCGCCAGCCGCCTGCACCAGCAGTACGTGCCCGGTCAGAGCATCGTTTATAGAAACTGTGAGTACGAGGTGGAGCGCATCTTCGTCCCCCAGACAGAGGAGGAGGAAAACGAGCCTGCAAGACTCTATTTGCGCCAGGAAAACGTCACCTTCAAGAATTGTCTGGATACGGTATTCCTGCGGCGCTACACCGTAGCGCAAAGAAAAGAGCGCAAGGACTTTTCCGGCGTCATGCATTATACCCGCGGCACGCTGGAGCGCATCACCGTTACCATGTATAACGCTAAGGTGACCGGCGAGACCTACGGCTTCTATAGCCTGATGAGCGATACGCAGACCCTGGACTTTACCCGCACCGTGCAGGGCAACCCGGCGCTTGATGAGGACGTGGTGAGCATGATCCGCCGTAACGTGGAGCACGCGCCTGTGCTTTCCGTGGAGATCAAGTCCCGCGAGGCCTGCAACGACGGCATGCGCCGTCTGCTTGCCACGGTGCTCAACGAGTATTTGCGCACCATGTTCCCCACGGTCTACCGCTGCGTGGCGGTGGTGCCCGTGCTGCAGGAGCCCTACGACCCTGCCACCTCCTTTGCCGAGGATCACTTCCAGCACGACGTTGCCGGACTTTACCCGTATCTGATCGGTGAATGTGAGCAGGATGAGCACACCGTGCGACTGCTGATCGTCAACGACTGCGTTGAGGACGTAGGCGTGCTGGACGTGCTTTACGACGGTGCTGCTCGCATCGTGGAGGAGCTGCTGTCCTACGTTTATAGTTATTTGAAGTGGCTGCAGGAGCATCCCGGCTCCGTGGGCGACCAGAAGCACTACATCTACTTCGGTGGCGAGACGCTGCCTGTCGTCTATGATTTGGAAAAGACGGTGGCGCTGCTGGAAAACTGCGCCCGCAAGTTCATGAGCACCGGCGCGGGCGATCGCCTGATGCCCGAGGATGAGGAGGATGTGCAGGAGAAGCGCTGCGCCTTCTGTCACGGACTCCTGGAGGAGGGCAGATATTCCTCCTTCGGCCAGAACCGATACATCTGTATCTCCTGTGAGGCAGAGGCGGTGACGGACGAGACCGAGCTTGCCCGTATGGAAAAAGTGGCCAAACGGTATCTGAAAAGCAAGTATCCCGCCGTCAATTTCCCGGAGGATGTTACCTTCAAGCAGGATGGCATCTACGCCCTTTCGCCCGGCGCGGTGCTCAACGAGTTCTATTATAAGATCGATACCGATACCCGTCAGGTGCTGGTGGAAAAGGACGATCCCGCCACAACGGTCATCGTTTCCGTGCTGCACAGCCTGATCTTCTTCTGGCAATTTGATCGCAAGTGCTGGAATCACGAAAACTACCGTGTTTCCGGATATCTGACGGCGCAGATGTACTACGAGGAATTCGCGTATCTGAGATCTCACGGTCACGAGGGCGCTGAGGCCTGGCTGCGTGAGCATATCGACGCTGCCATCCGTGAGCAGCTGACCGAGCTGGAGCAGTATCTGGCCGAGCACGAGGGCGCCACCTCCTTTGACTTCATCGAGGCCAAGATGAAGGAGAATATGGTGGAGGATCGCACCGGCGACGGTGAGGGCGACACGCTCTTTGATCCCGACCGCGTGCCGCGCTTCTGGAAGCGCTTCCTGTATCTGGATCCCGACGCCGTGGAGGATGACGAGGACAACGTCAACACGGGCGAGGACGACGATGAGGAGGACGTGTTCGGTGAGGGCGACAATGCCGACGGTGAGGATACCACGGCAGAGGCGGCGGAGGATGAGGACCAGCACATGGCACCGCCTCCCGGCAGCGAAGCCGACGATGAGGCGGTCGACGACGCTGATCCCACCGACGACACCGATCCTACTGACGACATCGACCCCGCCGACGGCGAGGAAACGCCCCGCGAGCGCCGCAAGCGTGAGCGCTTGGCCAAGAAGGCCCAGCGTGAGGAGGCAAAACGCAAGAAGCGGGAGCAGAAGGAGCTGGAAAAGCTTCGCCGCAAGCGCCAGAAGGAAGATCCCGACGGCGCGGAGGATGCGGACGTATTGCCCCCCGAGGACGATACCGATACCGGTGACGGGGACCCCACCGATACCAAGTCCGGTAAGAAAAAGACCAAGGAAAAGAAGAAAAAACCCTTGGTGCGCGGTATCAAGAGCGGCGAGGAGATGATCCCCTTGGAGGACGAGGAGAACATCAACCCGTACCTGGCGCTCTATAACCGCATCGCCCGCGCTGCCTTTGATTTCGATCAGAGTGAAATCGAGCTGCCCTATCGGATGCACATTGACGAGGTGCGTCGCATTTACTACTACGTGATGTACGACTACCCCGAGATCTTCTGGATCAAAACCTTCAATTATACCCACAACGGTGATCACGTGGTGCTGAGCATGCGGCTGCTCTTCCGTTACGAGAAGCCCGACGGCTCCATTGACGTGTCGCTGATCAAGCGTTATCGCAAGGAGATCCGGGAAAGCGCCTCCTACTTTACCAAGGGCATCTCCCGCAAGACCAGCCCGTATAAGGCGCTGCTGACGATCTACCGTCGCGTGGTGCTGGCCTTTGACTACGACCACGACGGCCTCAAGCGTCAAAAGAGCGGCCTTGGCCCCGGCGAAAACGTGGAGGACGAGCTGAGATCGCTGCACGCCGCGCTGGTGAAGCACAAGGTGGTTTGCGTCGGCTACGCGGTGGCCATGCAGTATCTGCTGCAATCCGTGGGCATTTGCTGTGCGCAGATCGTCAGCGAGACCCACTCCTGGAACGTGGTCAAGATCGGCGGAAACGTCTACCATCTGGATGCAACCTGGGGCGATCAATCCGGTGAGCAGTACAGAAACAGAGTGTTCTACGACTACTTCTGTATCACCTCCGGTGAGAATAACCGGGATGGCGCCACGCGCGTGCCGGATGTGAAGCTGTTTGGCGATCATACCAGCTTCACCGCGCAAAAGTACGAGTATTTCCGCTATCATAACGCGTACGTTACCCGTTACGACGAGGCCAAGATAGCACGGATCCTGGCAGACGGTATTCTGCGCAAGGAGCCCTGCATCGGCTTCCGTTGCTCCTCCCAAACGCTGTTTGATACCGTCTACGCAAGGCTGAAGAACGGGCGGAAACCGGTGCTGGAGCAGGAGGTACGCAAGCTGGTGGCTGTGAAGAACAAGCGTCTTGCACGTCGGATCAGCTTCGGCTCCTGGGTGTCAAATTCCAAGCAGTACACCTTCTATTTCGTGGATTGCTTGAAATAACAAAAAAGGTGCTGAGTCACGTTTGAGTGACTCAGCACCTTCTCTTTTGTATGGTTGGCCCGCGTCAAGGAGGCGGGCCCTTTTGATCGCTTTATTCGCTGCCGACGCGGATATCCTTGTTGATGTCGTCCTCGGAAAGACGCTGGAAGCCAACCAGGTCATGGTGCATCTTGCCGAGATCGTTACGGCTGGATTTTTCACGGGAGCCGCTGTAGATGTAGCCCTGGGTGCGCATGTAGGCGTTCCAGCGGCGGTGCTCCAGCAGCGCGATGGTCTGCTTTTCCTCCTCCGTCAGCTCCTGCTCCTGCTTGCCGGCACCGGGGGCGCCAATGTCAATGCGCGCCTTCAGATGGATGGCGGAGGCGATAGAGGAGTGGTAGTTGTATTCGTACCGCCAGAAATCCTCCTCCTCGCCATACTTCAGATGGCGGCGCAGCGCGGATTGCTCCAGCTCAGGGTTGAGGATCACCTTTTCGGTATAGCAGGTGTAGTTGTCACCGATAAATTCAATGTTGTAGGGCTCGTTTTTGAAGGTGGTGATGTTGCACACCGTCTTTTTCAGCGCACCGTTCTGAACGATGGCCTGGATGCGGGGCGTGGGCTTTTCGGCCTTCGGCCGGTGGCGGCGCATCTGCTCGTAGAGCTTGCGCACCTCCAGGGCGTATTTGATATTCGCCTCGTCGGAGCCCAGGCATACCAGCACGTAGGTGGCGTTCTGCAGCTTCTCCAGCTCCTTGGCAAAGGCGAGGGAGTCGGTGGAGATGCCGGCGTGCACCCGCACAAGGCAGCGCATTTCGCCATTTTTGTCCTCGTGGTTGTTCAGCGTGGGATCCATGATCTCCGGGCATTGGCGCGTGATCCGCTCCTCGGCCAGCGGATCGGCGTCAAAGGCGTCAATGGTGACGCGGTAGCCGTCCATCTGGCAATACCAGATGAGAGATTTCAGCATGCCGGTTCCGTAGCGGCCAAGACCGACGATGACGGTGGAAATGTCCTTTTCTCCGGTTTTTTCATTGTCTACGGCGTCGCGGAAGAACTGGGCACCACTTTCATAAAGCTGGCGGTCGATGAGGGACTGATACTCGTCCACCCGGCGCACCTTCAGCTTTCGGGGCTCGGGAGAGGCCAGAACCATCTTGCAGGCCTCATGGTTGGAGAAGATGTAGAGCCTGGCGTTTTCGCGCTCTCGATAGATCTCGATCAGCTTCAGCGCCTGCTCCACGTTTTCAGCCTCATTGGCGCCGATCACAAAGAAGGTGAGCGCGGCCCTTTCGCAGCGGGAATGCAGACGGAAATTCACCACCAGAATATCCTTTTTGAAGCAAAGGGCGCCCAGCGCCTTGGCGCGCTCCACCAGCTCGTAGTTCTGCTCCTCACCATGGGGGAACACGTCGGTGAAGACGATGGTTGCCTTTTTATCGTTTTTCACGATGTCCTCCGCCAGCGTAAGAGAGCGGTCGTTCAGCTCGGAAAAGATATACGCCTTGCGGAAAAAGCTGAAGGCATAGCGGAAGTAGGCGGAGATATTCTGGAAGAAGGAGAGGATGGCACCAAAAGTGAGCAGCGGGGCTGCCGCATACAGAAAAGCGGCCAGCAACGTGTAATAGGGCGCAATGGTCTGTCCCGATTGCTCCACAAACTGACGGATGATGCTGAAGTCCTCGTCAATGACGAAGAGGCGCAGCACGTTGTGGAAGGTCAGCAGCAGGGTCTTGATGGGAGAAAAATCCTGCCCGCTGTACAAATGGATATAAATGGGCAAAAACAGCGCGTAGGCAGAAACGAAAACGCCTGCAGTCAACGCGGTGAAGGGCTGCACCAGCCGACCGAAGCGATAACGCCGCTTAAAGATCGCGACAGCCCACACAATGCCGGCCAGCAGCGCCAGCAGGGATACGGCAAAGCAAATATTCCATTCCATAAAAGCTCCTTTCCTCCTGTGGCTCGAGGATGAAAAATTTTGACGATATCAAGTGTTGGTGAAATGGTTTTCTCCATTATACAACGCGGGTGCGTTGTTGTCAAGTGGCGGAAAGCTTTTGTAAAAAGGCCTCGGTAACGGCAATGGATTGCTCCGCCGCCAGGGTGACGAATTTGGAAAACTCCATGCCGTCTCCGCCGTCGGAGATGGCGCGGATCACCGCAAAGGGTACGTTGTTCACAAAGGCCACGTGGCCGATGGCGGCGCCCTCCATCTCGCAGGCAATGGCGTCAAAGCGCTCCACGATGGTGGCCTTGGTCTTTTCCTCGGCAACGAAGAGATCGCCGGAGGCAATGGTTCCCACCACGCTGTTGATCTCCAGCTCCGCCACCGCCTCGCAAAGGGGCTTGAGAAGGCGGGGGTCGGTGGGAATTTTCACCACGTTGATGCCGGAAAGCAGCCCCGGCGCGTCGCCAAGGGCGGTGGTATTCATATCGTGCTGCACCACCGCGTCGGCCAGGGCTACGTCGCCCACCTCCAGAAGGGGCAGCAGCCCACCGGCCACGCCGGTGTTCAGCAGGGCGCCAACGCCAAAGCGCAGGATCATGGCCTCGGCGCAAATGGCGGCGAAAACCTTTCCGACGCCGCACACGGCAACCACCACGTCCCGGCCGGCGAGCTTGCCCTCTGTGAATTTTACCCCACTAACGGTATGGGTTTTCGTGTCTGTCATCTTGGCCACAAGGCCGTCGATCTCGATCTGCATGGCGCCGATGATGCCGATGCGCCCGGTGATCACTTCACTCTGCATAAGAAAATCCTCCTTTTTGCTCCTTCAGCACCGCCAGATACGCGGCACATTCCTTTTTGGCGTCCTCAAGGGACAGATTCAGATAATTGCCGCACTCCTTCCGGGCGGCGCCGGGCATGTCGCCGGTGTAGGCCACCGTCTGCTCCAGGGCGTGTAGCAGCGCCTCGCGCACGGTTTCGGGCGCGAGGTCGCGGGTGAGCAGATAAAAGCCTGTCTGGCAGCCCATGGGGCCGAAATAAATAACGCTTTCGCCAATTTCGCCGTTTCGCAGCAGCGTGGCCAGCATATGCTCCACCGAGTGCATGGTGCGGTTGTCCATATAGTCGCCGCAGTTGGGGCGGCGGGTACGCAGATCGAAGGTGCAGACGTCGCCGTCGATGCGGGAAATATACATACCGGGCAGGATCCTGTCGTGATCCACGGAAAAGCTTGCAATCCTTTTCATATTCCTCTCACTTTCTGGCAGGGGCGCCGTTTTGGGGGCGCTTACCCTGTCGGTATTCGCTGGGCGTACAGCCCATTTGCTTCAAAAAGGCGCGGTTAAAGGTGCGCGCCGTGCCAAAGCCTGCCTTCTCTGCGATCTCCGTAATGCTGGCGTCGCTGTGGCACAGGTGGTCGCAGGCATAGGAGAGGCGCAGGGAATTGAGGTAATTGTTAAAGCCGATGCGGAGCTTGTCCGAAAAGAGATGGGAGATGTAATACTTGCTGATGTGCAGCTCCCGCTCCAGCAGGCCGAGGGACAGCTCGCTTTGGTAATGGGCGGAGCAGTAGGCGATCACGGTCTTCAGCGCCTGGGAGTCCTGATAGGGGGACTCGGTCAGCTCCATTTGGGAGAGAAGCTTGGAGAAAAACACCTGCAGGTATCCCCGTCGCATCTGGTCGGCATAGGGGCTGGTATCATTGGTGCTGGCCACCAGTGCCTCGGCGATCTGCAGCAGCTGCGGATCCCTGGCAGCGCCGGGCACCCGGGCGGAGCGGGGAGAGAAGCTGAGAAAGGTGTGTGCCAGCTCCGGCATCAGATCCGGGTTGACGATCATCAGGATGTAGCGCTCCTGATCCACCGTTTCAAAGCGGTGGATGTGGTTGGGGAAGGAGATGAATACGTCACCGGGCTCCAGCTGATAGCGCTCGGTGCCGTCGTAGGCCACGGTGTTACCCTCCAGTAGCATCGCCAGCTCAATGTGACGGTGCAAATGCGCCGCTACCTGCAGGGAGCCCTGCGGCAGGGAGGTACGGCAGACAAAATCGCTGGTATGGGTTTGATAAAAGGTGATCACGTTGCTGCTCCTTTCTTTTTTTGTTCTACGCGGGAGGAAACGGCGGTGAAAATTTCATAGGGAATGGTGCCGACGTGGGCGGCAAGCGGCCGGGGATCGTCCCAAAGCAGTACCCTGTCGCCGGGGGCAGCGGGAGTGTCCGTTAAGTCGAGAAAGGTCTGATCCATGCAAATATGCCCAATAACGGGGGCGGAAAACGCCTCTTTTTCGTGAAGCAGCGTGGCCGTAAAGCCCTCCGCCGCGCGGGGGAGACCGTCGCCGTAGCCAATGGCGCAAACGCCAACCAGGGTGGGGCGCTTCGTCACAAAGGCACCGCCGTAGCCGACGGGCGTGCCCTCTGGGAGGTGCCGCAGCTGCACCACGGGCGCCGAAAGCGTCATGGCCGGGCGCAGCGGAAGCGGGGTGCCAACGGTTGGGATGCCGTAAAGAGCAATGCCCGGGCGCGCGCCGTCCAGCACCGCTTCCGGCAGCGATAGCAGCGCGGCGGAGGCCGCCGCGTGGGAAAACAAGTGAAGTCCCCGTGCCGCCAGCTGCTGTCTGCAGCGCAAAAATTGGAAAAACGCATACCGTGTGGCGGCTAAATCCGAATCCGCCACGGGGAAATGGGTGTATAATCCGGTGGTGTGCAGCTGGGGACAGGCTGCCACGGCGGCGATCTCCTCCACCGCCTCCGGGGCGAACCCCAAGCGGTGCATGCCGCAGTCTACCTTGATATGTACCGCAACGGGGTGGGTTTTGACCGACTTTGCCAGGGCGGCGGCGTATGCTGCAGAAAACACCGTCTGCGTGATCCTCGCCTCGGAGAGCAGCGTAGCGCTTTGGGGAGGCGTGTAGCCAAGGATCAGAATATCTGCCCTCGGTGCCAGCAGTCGCACGGTCAGCGCCTCCTCCAGGGTGGCCACGGCAAAAAAGTCGCATCCGGCGGCCACCAGCGCCGGCACCACCAAGGCGATGCCGTGGCCGTAGGCGTTGGCCTTGACTACCGCGATCAGTCGCGTGGAGCGGTTGCCCCTCGCGCCGTGCTGCCGCAGCAGGGAAAAATTGTGGCGGATGGCGTCGGTATCAATGGTGGCAAGGGCACGATGGGCGCAAAAGTAGTCGGACATCTCATTCTCCTTCATCATATCACAATTTTTGTCGCATGGCAATAGAAAAACGGCATTTTTTCGCAATTTTGTGCATACGTTTTCAAAAAGGAGGGGCTATGAAGCGATTTTTGTGCTTGGTGATTTGTGTGATGTGCTTGCTGGTGGGGTGCGCGCCGCGAGAGGAGCATCTGCTTGCCCGGTTTCGGGAGGGCTTTGTGGCAGAATGCGCCGGGGTGTGTGGCGGCGTGAGCTTTACCGCGCTGTTTGAGGCGGCGCCGCTGACCGAGGCGGGGCTGCTGCCCCTGACAGTGACATTTTATGCACCCAAGGCCTTGGAGGGCACTGTGCTGACGCGGCGAGCGGACGGCAGCGTCAGCCTCGCGCTGGACGGTATGGAGGTGGAGGCAGGGCTGCTCGGTCTTCGACGGATCTTGGATGCCTTTCCCGCCACAGGCGAGATCAGCGATGTGACGGTGTCGCCGGAGGGGCATACGGTGGTGAACGGTACGGATTTTTCGGTGTGCTATCTCTCGGACGGCACCCCCCTTTCGGTACGCTGCGGCGCAGTACAGCTGCAGGTGGTGCGCTGGGGGAAATAGAACGGCAGAGGGAGGAGCCCCCTTTTGCAAAAGGGCGGCTCCTCCCTCTGTCTTTTCGCCGCCGCGAAAAGACATTCACCCACCTCACCGAAAACCTTCAAAAGGGGGCATAAGGGCTCATAGCGGATAGCTATGCAAATAAATTGGTGTTTATCGAACCCTCTCACCCGTCTTCGACGGGAGCTCCCCCGGAGGGGGAGCCTAATGATAGCCTCCCCCTCCGGGGGAGGTGGCACGCGTATGCGTGACGGAGAGGGTCACCGACAAATCAAAATTTGAAAGACCTAAATATGGCAAAATCGAGGGAGCACGACGTGTTTTAATGAATCGGCCCCTTCTTTTTTGTTTTTTTCATGCATAGAATAAGGGGAAGACGAAAAAGGGGGCATCACTATGACCGAGCGCATCACCTATCAGAAAAGCGGTCTCACCCACGCCGAGGTAGAGGCCGCGCGGCGGCTGCATGGCAGAAACGTGCTGCGGCAGCAAAAGCGCGTGGGCTTTTTGCGGCATTTTCTTTCCAATCTGGGCGACCCGGTCATCAAGGTTCTGCTGCTGGCGCTGGGGCTGAACCTGCTGCTGCTCTTTCGCAGCCACGATTGGTTTGAGACCGTAGGGATCGCCGTTTCGGTCTTTCTTGCCACCTTCATTTCCACCCTGTCGGAGCACGGCAGCGAGGCGGCCTTCGCGAAGCTCTGCGAGAGCTGCGCCGCGCCCCTTTGCCGGGTGCGGCGCGGGGGGCGCGTGCTGGAGATCCCCTGTGAGGAGGTAGTGGTGGGCGACGTGGTGCTGCTGGCCGCAGGAGAGCGTATCCCCGCAGACGGTGTGATCTTTACGGGTGAAATGGCGGTGGATCAATCCCCACTCACGGGAGAAAGTCGGGAGGCGGAGAAGCATCCCGCCCCCCTTGCGGGTAAGGGCACGCCCGACCATCCCGCGCTGCTGCTGGCAGGCTGCACCGTGCTCTCCGGCGAGGGTGAAATGGTGGTCAACGCCGTGGGCGACGCCACCTTTCTCGGCGGCATCTCCGGTGAGCTGCAGGAAAAGCCCCAGGAAAGTCCCCTGAAGGCACGCCTTACCCGACTGGCGGGGCAGATCAGCCGTATCGGCTATGGGGCTGCTGCCCTTTGCGTGCTGACCTTTCTTTTTTACCATCTTTTTATCGACGCGGGCTTTGACCGCGCGGAGCTGCTGCGGCGCGTGACCGATCTTCCTTACGTGGCAGAGCTGCTGCTCCATTCCCTCACCCTGGGGCTGACCGTTGTGGTGGTGGCCGTACCGGAGGGGCTACCGCTGATGATCTCCGTAGTGCTCTCCTCCAACATCAAAAGAATGGTGCGGGATCAGGTGCTGGTACGCAAGCCGGCAGGGCTGGAGGCGGCGGGCAGTATGAATATGCTCTTCACCGACAAGACAGGCACCCTCACCGCCGGCAAGCTGATTTTGGGGAATTTTCATACCGTTTTCGGGGATTTTCGCAATTATGCCGCGCTGAAGCGAGCAGCGCCACGTCTCGCCGCTCGCCTTTCGCTTGCCGCCCACGCCGTTTCCGGCGCCCAGCGCGGTGAGCGGGAGGGTGAGATGGTGGCGCTGGGCGGAAACAGTACCGGCCGCGCGCTGCTGACCGCCTTTTTGGCATCACCCGCCCCGGAGCTTTCCATCCGTCACCGCCTCCCCTTTGACAGCGCCCGCAAATACGCGGCGGCCACCCTTTCCGACGGTAGCACCTTCTGGCTGGGCGCGCCGGAGCTGCTGCTGCCCCTGGTGGACAGCGCCTTGGATGGGGAGGGGCAAGCCCATCCCGCACAGCGGGCAAGCCTGGGCGACCCGATACGAAGCGCCATGTCCGAGGGAAAGCGCGTGCTGCTGCTCTGCGAGGGCGAGGAGCCCATTGGCACCCGGTTGCCGCGACGCTTGACGCTTCTTTCCGTTCTCACCTTTCACGATCCGCTGCGCCCCGAAGCCAAAAAGGCCGTCCGCACTCTGCAGGGGGCGGGCGTGCAGGTGGTGATGATGACCGGAGACGGCAAGGAGACCGCCGCCCGCATCGCCCGGGATTGCGGGATCCTGTGGGGGGATCGCCTTTGCCTGGAGGGGCGGGAGCTGTCGGCACTCTCCGACGAGCAGCTGACCGCCGCCCTTCCCCGCCTTGCGGTGGTGGCAAGGGCTCTGCCTGCAGATAAAAGCCGCCTGGTGCGGCTTTCCGAGGCAGCGGGCCTTGTGGTGGGCATGACCGGAGACGGCATCAACGATGCCCCCGCCCTGAAGCGTGCCGACGTGGGCTTTGCCATGGGCAGCGGCACTCAGGTGGCCAAGGAGGCGGGGGACGTGGTGATCCTGGACGACAACCTTTCCTCCATCACCCGGGCGGTGCTCTACGGGCGCACCATTTTCAAGAGCATCCGCAAATTCATCACGCTGCAGCTGATCATGAACTTCTGCGCGGTGGGCATCTCCATCATCGGCCCCTTCATCGGCTTTGATTCCCCCGTCACCGTGGTGCAGATGCTGTGGATCAACATTGTGATGGATACCCTGGGTGGCCTCGCCTTCGCGGGAGAGGCACCGCTGCCGATCTATATGCAGGAGCCGCCCAAGGGGCGGGAGGAGCCCATCCTCACCGCGGCCCTCTTCCGGCGGATCGCCACCCTCACCGCCTTTACGGTGGCGCTGTCCGTGTTTTTCTTAAAATCTCATACCGTTCGGGCACTTTATCGGGAAATGCCGGGGGATATCTGCCTGCTGACCGCCTTTTTTGCCCTCTTTATTTTCGCAGGCGTGCTGAATTGCTTCAACGCCCGCACCGACCGGGTACGGATGCTGATGGGGCTTGCCCGCAATCGCAGCTTTCTCCTGATCATGCCCGCCGTGGCAGCGGTGCAGATCGCCTTTGTCTATCTGGGCGGCACCGTGCTACGCACCGTGCCCCTCACGCCCCGGGAGCTACTCTTCACGCTGGCCATGGCGCTGACCGTCATCCCCGTGGGATGGCTGCACCTTCTGTGGCGCCGCCTTTGCGGCCAAAAGGGATTGTATTGATGGAAAATATGAAGGTGGGAGGGGGCTGTCTCATGAAGGATATTTTTCACAAAGCAAGCAAAAAGAAAGGCTCCCTTGTGTAAGTAAGGCGGTGAGGGATTGTTTTTTACAACCCCTCCGCCTCGCTTCACCTCGCCGTTGGCGAGCTGCTCGGCACCTCCCCTTACACAGGGGAGACTTTTTTGCAGTTTCACTTTAATGAGACACCCCCTCCCCCCACACACTCTCTCCCAAAACCTTCAAAAAAGGTATGGTATGTTTTTGACCGCGGCTTCCTGCCGTTTGACGCGACGGTTCCCTCCCTCGAAGAGCAAAAAACGCGAAAAACACGGCTGCGGACGCAAAAATATAGGCTGCGGGCACACTAATTTCCCGAAATCGGCTCTCTTTGCCTCTCTTTTTTCAAAATCGGTCATTTTACAATTTGACGCAGCCGCCAAAACGTGCTATACTAATATCAAAGAAAAAAGAAAGGAGCACCGTTATGGAATACACTTGGATCGCTCTGCTCGTGCTGGGTCTTGTGGTAGAGGCCTTCACCGCCAATCTGGTGGTGATCTGGTTCCTGCCCGGTACGCTCGTCGCCATGATCCTTGCCTTTTGCCACGTGCCGCTGCCCGTGCAGCTGCTGGTATTTGCCGCCATGGGTCTTGTGCTGCTGTTTGCCACCCGGCCGCTGTCAAAGCGCCTCAAAAAAGGAGCCGAAACCCGCACCAACAAGGACGCCCTCATCGGTAAGATCGGCCTCGTCACCGAGGAGATCTGCAACATCCGGGAATCGGGCGAGGTGAAGCTCTCGGGACTGCGCTGGTCCGCCCGCACCGCGGTGGATGGTGCCGTCATTCCCAAGGGCACGCAGGTCGAGGTTCTGGACATTCAAGGCGTCAAGCTCATTGTAAAATAAAAAAAGAAAAGGAGAAAAACTATGCATCCCATTGTAATCGTATTGCTGGTGCTTACCGGCGTGGTGGCTGTGCTTGCCATCGCTAACATTCACATCGTCCCCCAGGCGCACGCCTACGTGCTGGAGCGCCTCGGCTCCTACAAGAAGACCTGGAGCAACGGTATCCACATGAAATTTCCCTTCGTAGACCGGGTCAGCAAAAAGATCAACCTGATGGAGCAGGTGGTGGACTTCCCGCCCCAATCGGTCATCACCAAGGATAACGTGCGCATGCAGATCGACACCATCGTGTATTATCAGATCACCGACTGCAAGCTCTACGCCTACGGTGTGACCAACCCCATCTTCGCCATTGAAAACCTGACCGCCACCACGCTCCGTAACATGATCGGTGAGCTGGATTTGGACGGCACGCTGACCTCCCGTGACACCATCAACTCCAAAATGCGCGCCATTCTTGATGAAGCCACCGACGCGTGGGGCATCAAGGTCAACCGCGTGGAGCTGAAAAACATCATCCCGCCCCGTGAGATCCAGGACGCCATGGAAAAGCAGATGAAGGCCGAGCGTGAGCGCCGTGAGCTGATCTTGCGTGCGGAGGGTGAGAAAAACTCCGCTATTCTCCTGGCCGAGGGTCGCAAGCAATCCGCCATCCTGGATGCCGAGGCCGAAAAGCAGGCCGCCATTCTGCGCGCGGAGGCGCAGCGCGAAGCACGCATCCGCGAGGCCGAGGGTGAGGCCGAGGCCATTCTGAAGGTGCAGGAGGCTACCGCCGCAGGTCTGCGGATGCTCAATGAGGTGAAGCCCGGCGCCGAGGTATTGACCCTCAAGAGCTACGAGACCCTTGCTAAGGTCGCTGACGGCAAAGCCACCAAGATCATCATTCCCTCCGAGCTGCAGTCCCTGGCGGGACTGGCCACCACCCTCACCGAAACGGTGAAGGAACCGCAGGAATAAACAGAATCCCCCGGCAGTTCAATGAACTGCCGGGGGATTTGCTTTTTCAGTATTCCTTTACCCCATCACGGTCAGATCGCCCGAGGTGGAGTCCATTTCGATCTGCAACGCGCCGTCGCCGTAAATGTGCGCACCGTTGCGGTAGCTGGTAGCAAGGCTGCACTCAAAGTCGCCGGAGGTGCTGTCCAGCCGCGCGGTAAAGCCCGTCACATCTGCCTCCAGATGCAGCTCCATATCTCCGCTGGTGGTATCAAATTCGATCTGCCGAAGCGCGGCACCCACCATGATATCCACGTCGCCGGAGGTGGTATCGATCTCCACGATGCCGTGGACGCATTGGTTGCTGGCAAACCCCGCCGAAATGCCGGTGAAATCCACACGACCGACGGTGGAGGATTGCAGCGTCACGTTTCCGCTGACGGTATCCACGCATAGCACGTCAAGATCACAATCGGTGAGTATCTGTATGGCAGAAACAGCGTCCAGATCGGCCTTGTTGGCCAGCACGCCCTGCAGCATGATTGCCCCGGAAACGGTATCGATATCTAGCACGCCCGCACCTGCGGTGATCTGTATATCGCGCATCTCCAGCTTGGCAGAGACCAGCTCCAGCTCCACCGCGGACAGCACCGCATCCATGGGAATACGCACCACCAGATCCTTTTGGGGCTGCTTGCCCCAGTAGAACCGGATATCGCTGCGGCCGTCAAAGCGCACGTGCAAAGCCCCGTTTTCCCGGTACCAACGCATCCGCTCCTCACCGGCTGGCACCGGCTGGCCGTGCTGCGTCTCCACCAGCTCCACCGTGCTGCCCTCGTAATATTCGAGGCGCACCGACCCCGCCGTCCATTGAATGTCCAGCTGCTCCAGCGTCATTTCCACCGAGGCGTCACCCTCGTTGACGTAAAGTGCAAGGGGTCTGCCCTCGATGCCGAAAAGCCCGAAGGAGACGCCGTTGAAGCCTGCCCAAATGCAGGAGCAGATCATCAGCGCTGCCGCCACAAGAATGATGGGAACCAGCCAGCGATTGGGCTTTTTCTCGCCCCGTTCGGGGGGATTTTCCCCTTGCAGGGGCTGATAACCGGGACGATGTGCCAGGCTATCCGTGGCGGGCATGACATGAGAAGCGTAAACGATAGCGCCCACGCCCAGAGCAATGGCCGTAAACATCAGCGCCACGCCCCACTCGCTCTGGATCAGCACCACGGGGGTAATGGATACAATGCAAAGTCCAACACCCAGGGCGATCAAAATATGCGCAAGACGCGTCTTTTTCGCCCGCAGCTCCTCGCCGTACGTGAGAGCGCTGTCGTCCACGTAGGGCGGGATCCGGTTGCCGATCAGAATCAAGATAGAGGTGGCAACGGCCACGCAAAGGAACAAAAACACCACGCCCCACGGCACCAGCACCGTGGGTGCCAGCCAGATGATATACAGCATCACGGCAATGGCCACGGCAAGGCCCATGCTGTGCTTGGCGCGGCAAAGCGCCTCGGCTGACAGCTGCTTTTTCTTGCCAAGGGGTGGCGGAGTGCGCTTTTCCTCCGCGCTTTCGTGGAAGATCTGCGCCGTGCCACCGTCCGGTGCCGCCTCATTCTTCTCGATCAACGGATCGATATCCCCCAGCTCGCCAATAGCCTTGGCATAAGCATCGGCGGGGCTTTGTCCCTCGGCGATCAGCTCGTCGTAGCGGTCGTGGAGATTGCCCAGCAGCTCCTCAAACAGAGCGCTGTTGCGGGCGGTATTCCGTGCGTTTGTAAATAAGGATTGTAAATAAACCTTCAGATTGTCTTTCATATGCTCTCTCCTCCCTCCTGTGCTTCGCGAGGATAAATTCCCGTAACCAAGCGATTGATCAGCAAATTGGCGCGATGCCATTCCGCCAGCGATTGCCGATAGGCGTCGTGTCCCGCGTCGGTGATGGCATAATATCGCCGCCGCGCGCCGCTCTCCTCATTGCCCCAATAGGAGCGGATGTAGCCCGCCTCCTCCAACCGACGAAAGGCGGTGTAGAGCGTGGCCTCCTTCAGCTCATATTCCCCATCCGTGGCACTGCGGATGGCCTTGTTGATGCGGTAGCCGTAGCTGTCCTCCTGCTGCAGCAGCGCGAGGATGATGGTCTCGGTATGACCGCGTATCAGATCGGACGTAATAGACATATGCTCACCTCCTGCTAACAGTATAGCACGATATACCTCGCCTGTCAAGGTATATCAGAAAAATAATTAAAAAAAGCCGATGGAAGGGCGTGCAAAATTAGCGAAGAAATTATCTAACACACGGTAGGGGCGAACTGCGTTCGCCCGCGGGAGACCGCAGGTCTCCCCTACGGATAAAAAATTGGTTCGCAGTAAACAAATAATTAACGCCGACAGACATCGAAAATCTGTCGGCGTTTGCTATTCGATAAATTGGGATTTGATTAACTCTTATTGTGCATAGGCAGAATAGTCCACTCTGAAATAATAGTAGTGACTGCTACCGTTGGTATCTTTTACACGAACAAGATACGACCAAACTAAATAATCATTTACCCAGCTATCATCTCCTGCGTACCACCAATCGATTGGTATAGTTACCATTAAGCCATTGCACTTGGTTTCAATAAACAGGTCAATATAACTTTGCAATTCGATTTCAATGTCCGTATCATCGGTTCGGGATAAACGGCTAACCGAACACGATGATACTTCAAAGTCTGTTTCAAAAGAAACACTGGCAGCACTGCCGTGTTCCAAAACAATATTTGTGTAATTGCTTTGATATTCAGTTATTGCCGATTTAAGTTCTTCTTCCGAAAATTCGCCAGACCAAGCCTTCATTACATTTGATGTTTTATTTGTAGTGGAAGAAGATGTTTCCGTTTCTGGCGCTTGAATTTCTTGACATCCCACTAACAATATGAAAATAGTAAATGTCAAAACTAATGCTATAAACCTCTTCATTTTATAACTTCCTTTGTTAAATTCTTATTTATCGTTCAGTTTTATCGCAAGTTTCGCCTTTGTATTACAAAGACTTGGGCTAAGCTCATACCCCTAAAGATGCACGAGCGTATCCAAAGGCTCTCTTTACACAAGAGAGGCTTTTGTTAACTCCATTATAGCACAAATCGGCAGAGAAAACAAGTTCTCTGCCAAAGTTTTGGTGCCAGTCATTTCTCCGCTAAGAACGCAGAGAGAAAATCAGCTCTTTTTAATATCATAGCTCAATGCACCGGCTGGAGCATTGCTTCCTTGATCACAGAGCGCGCGCGGGCTGCATCCTTTTCGGTCAGCTGAGGCGCATCGCCCATGGGATAGGGGATACCCAGATTTTCATACTTTGCCTTTCCAAGAGAGTGGTAAGGCAGGGTCTCCACCTTTTCAAGATTGTCAAAACCGCCAAGAAACCGTCCCAGCGCCTGCCACTCGTCCTCGGTATCGGTGTAGCCCGGCACGATGACGTGGCGAATACGGGTAGGAACCCTTTTCTCATGGAGATAGGCGGCAAAATCCAGAATATTCCGGTTGGTATGGCCGGTCAGCTTTTTATGAATCTCGTCGTCCATATGCTTGATATCCAGCATCACAAGATCCGTCACGGCCAGCAGCTGATCGATCCTTTCCAGCATCGCACTGTCCCGGCGGAAGAACACGCCCGAGGTATCCAGGCACGTGTGTATGCCCTCCTCCTTTGCCAGCGTGAAGAGCGCCAGCAGAAAATCCATCTGCTGCATGGGCTCTCCGCCGGTGGCGGTAATGCCGCCGGTGCTGTAAAAGGTGCGGTTGCGGAGCATCCGACGGAGCAGCTCCCCTGCGGTGCATTCCGTGCCTGCCGACGCCGCCCAGGTATCGGGGTTGTGGCAGTACAGGCACCGCATGGGGCAGCCCTCAAAGAAGACCACGAAGCGTACGCCCGGGCCGTCTACCGTGCCGAAGCTTTCAACCGAATGAACGCGACCGGTAACCTCAGATAGCGCCATGGAAGGTTCTGGAAATAACCTCGTCCTGCTGTGCTTTGGTCAGCTTGATGAAGTTAACGGCGTAGCCGGAAACGCGGATGGTGAGCTGAGGATACTTCTCGGGGTGAGCCTGTGCATCCAGCAGCAGCTCGCGGTCGAATACGTTGACGTTCAGATGGAAGCCGCCCTTGGCTGCGTAGCCGTCAAGCAAGGCAACCAGGTTCTGCTCACGCTCCTCCTCGTTCTTGCCGAGAGCGGCGGGAACGATGGTGAAGGTGTTGGAGATACCGTCCTGGGAATCCATGAAGGGGATCTTCGCCACGGAAGCAAGGGAAGCTACGGCGCCGTTGGCGTCACGACCGTGCATGGGGTTGGCGCCGGGAGCAAAGGCCTCGCCGCACTTTCTGCCGTCGGGGGTAGAGCCGGTATTCTTACCGTAGGTGACGTTAGAGGTGATGGTCAGGATAGAGGTGGTGGCAATACCGCCGCGGTAGGTGTGCTGCTGACGCAGGTAGCCGATGAACAGCTTCAGGATCTCCTTGGCAATATCGTCCACGCGGTCGTCGTCGTTGCCGTACTTGGGGAAGTCGCCCTCAATCTCGAAATCGGTGGCAATACCCTGCTCGTTACGAATGACCTTGACCTTGGCGTACTTGATGGCAGACAGGGAGTCAGCCACTACGGAGAAGCCAGCAATACCGGTGGCGAACCAACGGCGAACCTCCTTGTCGTGGAGGGCCATCTGCAGTCTCTCGTAGGAGTACTTGTCGTGCATATAGTGGATGATGTTCAGCGCATTTACGTAAACGCCGGCCAGCCACTTCATCATATCCTTGTACTTGGCCATAACCTCATCGTAATCCAGATACTCGGAGGTGATGGGCTGGAACTTGGGGCCAACCTGCTTGCCGGACATTTCGTCCACGCCGCCATTGATGGCGTACAGGAGGCACTTGGCAAGGTTGGCGCGAGCACCGAAGAACTGCATCTCCTTGCCGATCTTCATGGAGGACACGCAGCAGGCGATGCCGTAGTCGTCACCGTGAACGGGACGCATCAGGTCGTCATTCTCATACTGCACGGCATGATGCTCGATGGAGATCTTGGCGCAGAACTTCTTGAAGTTCTCGGGCAGCTTCACGGACCAGAGAATGGTCAGGTTGGGTTCGGGAGCGGCACCGATGTTATTGAGGGTGTTGAGGAAACGGAAGGAGGACTTGGTGACCATGTGACGGCCGTCCACGCCTACACCGCCGATGGACTCGGTAACCCAGGTGGGGTCGCCGGCAAACAGGGCGTTGTACTCGGGGGTTCTGGCAAAGCACACCATACGCAGCTTCATAATGAAGTGGTCAACGATCTCCTGTACCTCGCTCTCGGTGATGATGCCGGCGGCAAGATCACGGGTAGCGTAGATATCAAGGAAGGTGGAGGTTCTGCCAAGGCTCATGGCAGCGCCGTTCTGCTCCTTGACTGCAGCAAGGTAGGCAAAGTAGGTAGCCTGCACGGCCTCCTTGAAGGTCTTGGCGGGAGCGGAAATATCAGAGCCGTAGGAGGCGGCCATCTTCTTGAGCATCTCAAGGGCGCGGATCTGCTCTGCGATCTCCTCTGCGTCACGGATGGTATCGGCGCTCATAGTAATGGGCAGAGATGCCTTCTGCTCCTGCTTGTCAGCGATCAGACGGTCTACACCGTAAAGTGCCACACGGCGGTAGTCGCCGATGATACGGCCACGGCCGTAGGCATCCGGCAGACCGGTGATGATGTGGTTGGAGCGGCAAGCGCGGATCTCGGGGGTGTAAACGTCAAACACGCCTGCGTTGTGGGTCTTTCTGTGCTCGGTGAAGTACTCGATCACCTCGGGATCAACGGCATAGCCGTTGTCGCTGCAGGCCTTCATGGCCATACGGATACCACCGTAGGGCTGCAGGGAGCGCTTCAGGGGCTTTTCGGTCTGCAGACCCACCACCTGCTCCTTGTCCTGATCGATATAGCCGGGGGCGTGAGAGGTGATGGTAGAAATTACCTTGGTGTCCATATCGAGAACGCCGCCTGCGGCGATCTCCTCCTTCTTCAGCTCACTGACCTTAGCCCAGAGATCCAGGGTATTCTGGGTGGGGCCTGCCAGGAAGGAGTCGTCTCCATCGTAGGGGGTGTAGTTCTGCTGGATGAAATCTCTGACGTTGATCTCCTCTTGCCAAAGCTTACCTTTAAAGCCATTCCATTCTTCTCTCATTACTTTTTACCTCCAAAAAATGAGTTTGTTAACTTTTTAACCACAAAAAAGTACCGACACACGAGCATTGCCCGACGGTCGGCGTTTTATGCGGGTCATCGCTTCTTCAATGGCGGGGTGCCATTGCCGTCGTTTCTTGACCACACATAGTATAGCACAAAAGGGCTTTTATTGTCAAGAGGAAGAGGGGGCA
>JAFTQT010000153.1 GCA_017462615.1 Clostridia bacterium
AGGAGGATCTGGGCTTTACCGACGGCACCGTGTATACCCATATCTACCGCATCAGTGAGCTGCCCTATCAAATGGGCACCTACGTGCTGGAGGGAAAGGAAAAGAAAGCCGAATCCGACAACTACAGCGAGGCTGACGCGCGGCACATCCCTGCCGGCACCTATACCGCCGAGGGCGGTGAGACCTTCACCTTCCTGATGACCAAGCCCACCGCGAGGGAGCTGTTTCGGTATCAGAACGGCGACACCGTGGTGGAGGGCAGCCTTTGGATGGCCGCGGATGGGAAAACCGTTTATCTCTATATCACCCACGATCCCTACTCCAAGGTGACCCGCGCCGACAAGGAGCGCTACGACACCACCTTTAATATCTATTATCCGCCGGACTTTTACCTGCGGGGCGACTTCACCGCCGAGGGGCAGCTGGTGATCAACGGACTTTACCACCACCCCGAAAGCCCCACCGAGATAGAGGACGCCACCTTCGTCTTTGGCACTTACGTGTCTTGAGCATCGAAGGGGTTGTTTGAGGGAGATGAGGCGCTTTTTGCAAAAAGCGCCTCCTCTCTCTTTTTTTGCCCTTCCCTTTACAAATCCCACCACTTGTGCTATAATAGAAGGGCAGCCCTCGGCCGTGGCCGAAATCCCCGCTGCCCGGAGTGAATTTTGAAAAACAAGCTGCTTTCCGTGCTTTTTGGCGTCGCGCTGGCCGTGCTGGTGCTGACCGCCGCCATTGGTCTGCCCATCTACGTGCGCCCCTTCTATTACGCCCACATCAACGCCCTGGATATGCCGGAATACACCGGCCACACCTACGAGGAGATCCGTGACGCCTACGATGAGGTGCTGGACTTCCTCACCCTGCCGGGGCGGGAATTTGGCTCGGGCGTGTTTCCCTACTCCGAGGAGGGCAAGTCCCATTTTGCCGACTGCAAGGGGCTTTTTACCCTCAATTTGGTGGCGCTTTGCCTCTCGGCCGCCGTGGTGATCACCCTTTTTGTGTTGAAAAGAAAGAGGCTTTTCACCCCCGCGCGCCCCTGCGGTCACCCCATTTCTCTATGGGTGGGCTTTTCCCTGCTGGGACTCTTTGGGCTTCTGGTGATGATCGTGGCAGCGGATTTCAGCGCGGCCTTTCACGTGTTCCACGCCATTTTCTTCCCCGGCAAGGACAACTGGCTGTTTGACCCCCGCGAGGATGCCATCATCAACGTGATGCCCAGCCAGTTCTTTATGAATTGCGGTATTCTCATTGCCGGCGCCATTATCCTCACCTCCATCGCCATGATCGTGGTGCCCCTGGTGCTCCAGCACCGGCAGAGCAAAAAGGACGCCGCCAATCCCCCGGCAAAATAATCCGTTTCAAAAAGCAGACCGTCGCAATGCGACGGTCTGCTTTTCGTTTATAAAAAGAATGGCTATTCGTAGCGGATAAAACCAGGCTTCAAATTTTGATTTATCGGGGCGGCAAATTCTCTCCCTCCGTCAGCCGACAAGCGGCTGCCACCTCCCTCGTCAGAGGGAGGCATTCGTCATGCGTAACATTGCAGGTAAAAACGGAACACAGGAAAGAAGTGCAACACGGCAAACATAGTCAGCCTCCCTCTGACGAGGGAGGTGGCAAAAATCTCTGATTTTTGACGGAGGGAGAGATTTTTTTATTTGAACACCCCGATAACCCCCAATTCAACGGTCACTGATGCACAAAAAAGGAGCTGGGTCACATTTGAGTGGCTCAGCTCCGGAGGGTCGATGGGATGAGAGTGGGCGCCATTAGCGACGCTTTAATTTGCCGATCACACGGCCGGCAATGCGCACGTCGTCGAAATCCTTCAGCAGAATATCACCGTAATCGGCGTTGAGGGAACGCAGGCGGTCACCGCCAAAGATCTTGAAATAGCCGCAGCCATCCAGGATAAAAATACCAAGCTCGCCAAATTCCAGGGTGTCGGTCTCCTGCACCAGCAGGATATCCCCGTCACGGTAGCGAGGCTCCATGGAATTGCCGCTGATGCGCAGCGCAAAATCCGCCTCCCGGCTGGTGGCGGTGGAGGCGACCATGATCTCCTCGGCGGTATCGGCATCCAGCGCCACGCCCACTCCGGCAGAAACCGGCAGGTCGTAGAGCGGCAAGGGGATCCGGGCAAAGCCGTTGTCGCTCTCCTCGTAGGCGGCGGCAAGGCGGCTCTTCAAAGGCTCCGGGCGCAGGATGCGGGCGGTTTTGGGCATAACGCGCCGAGGGACTGCCACAAGCTGCTCCTCCTTTTGCAAAAGCGCATCCACCGTTTCCCTGCCCCGGTCGTCCAGGGCGCGGTAGGTCTCCACCATGTCCATTTCGGACGCGGTGAGGGTATAGTTATTTTTATTTTCCTCAATGCCGTACATAATATAATCCAGCGAGCAGTTCAGCGCCTCGCAAATGGCAACGAAGTTGCACAGCTTGGGCGACTCGCTGATGCCGGCGAGGATCTTGGAGAGCGTGCCTACGGGGATGCCGGTTTTTTCAGCCAGCTCGTCGTTGGTGATCTTCATTTCGCTTTTGATTTTTTTGATACGCTTGATGTAATCCACGGTGATCTCCCCCTTTTCCGTCTTTGGTTCCATTTTAGCACACTTTTTCCGATTTGTAAAGGGGGTTTTGAAAACTTTTTCCGATTTTGGATAAATTTCTTGTATTGGAAAAGCGCGGAGTGTGTCGGAAGCGTTAGTTCCTTGTTTTTTCGACAGGGGAAGGAAGCAAATGGTAGAAATCAGAAGCACCAAATTGGGGTTTATGCGCCCGGAGGGCGCAACTCTGTTCGCCTTCGGCGAGTGATGCTGCTTCGCAGTGATGTGCGGCATACGCCGCGTGATGTTTGCGCTCGTTTCGAGCGCAAATGAAGGATACAGAAGGCGAACAGAACATCATTGTGCGGCGAGGCCGCACAACATCATTGCCCCAAAGGGCAACATCACGCCGCCCCTGGCGGCACATCACTCCCCATAAATCAAAATTTGAATGATAAATTGGTGTTTGTCGGGCACTTTGAATGCGCCACACAAGTAGCCTTCCCCAGCGGGGTATGCCCTCGGCTACGCCGAGCGCGCATGCCTTCCCCAGCGGGGAAGGTGGCAGCCGCTTGTCGGCTGACGGATGAGGAGAACGCCTTTTGTGCTGTACTTGCCGGCTCTCCTCATCCACCACCGCTTCGCGTGTCCCATAAAGAA
>JAFTQT010000154.1 GCA_017462615.1 Clostridia bacterium
ATCTACGACGTCTTCACCGACGGCATCGGTATGATCTACCTCTGGCTCCCGTTGGACGTCGCCATTACCGGCGGCCAGCTTACCGACAAGTCTTCGCTTACCTTTTCCGCCAAAAACGAGGCGGATCTGGACGTGGATGCCAACGCCATAGGTGCGTTGGTCTACGAATCCACCGTTCCCCGCTATATATTGACCGTAGCCGGCGGACCCGGTTATTCCCTTTTCCTTGACGAGTCGCTGCAGGAGGCACTCTTTGGCGCCGCCATCGTAGAGCAGGGCGTGTTCTCCTACTACGTGGACGTGCAAAAGGGTTATACGATCTCCCCCTACACCGGCACCACCAGTGCGGATGGCAGCAAGGTCATTACGCCGATGGATGGCGCCATGAAGCTTCTGCGAAGTGACGAGGATTCTGACGTATATCTTTGCTCCGCTTACGTACAAAGCGATACTGCCGTTTGGTATTACGTGAAAAACGAAAACACAGGCGAAAAGCGCTTCGTCTTCGACCTGTCTATTGGCAATCTGACCATCACCGAGGAGGCCAACGGCACGCTCACCATCGAGCAGAACGGATACACGCTCTCTCTGACCGATCAGGACGTGGACGTTTATCTGACCACCGCCGGCTACCCCACCTCCAACACCGTAACCGTCGACTCCAACATGACCACGGGCAGTAGCATTGATATTCTGGCAGATGAGCTGAATCTCAACTCTACCGATGCTGCAATCACCATCAACGGCGGCAACGTCAATTTGCGCTTTGGCGAGTACGATAATATCATTAACGCCAACGGCGATTCTCCCATCCGCATCAATGATAACGCCGCGCTGAATCTTTCCACTCAGGGCAAGGAATCGCTGAAGCTTTCTGCCTCCACCAATACGGTGCCGATGATCGTCGGCGCCGGCGCCCTCAACCTGGATAATCAGGACGGCTTCCTCTCCATTCAGGAAACGGCGGAAAACGTTTCTCAGTTCACCGTCGGCGAGTTCAACTTTGAAGGACAAAACGACATGTTTTCCGCAGAGCTTTATCGCGGTGACTACAAAAACTACACCATTGTGGGCTTTATGCAGGACGAGGAGCTGAAGTCCCTCGATGAGAAGCCGGCAGACGAGAAGCGATTCTCCGCACGCGGCATCGTGGAGCACTATAACAGCGTCAAATCCCAGTGGACAGTGAACGGCGGCTACTTTACCACTACGCTGACCGTAGATCCCAATGATCCCTCTGCTTCCTTTATTGGATATTACAAAATCACAATGGAGGACGGCACGGATATTACAGCCGAGCTGCAGGACACGGGCTGCATTACAGAAATCACCTCTGCCATGCGATCCTCCAACATTACGGCTGTGGAGATCAAAATCAGCGGTGAATATTTCCGCAACGGCAACGTCATCCTCTACGCCGCTGCCGACAACAAGATCCCGTATACCGTTGTGCCCGAGGCAAATCTTGCCTACAACGCTTTGATGCATAAGGGCTTCGACGTGCTGGTGGATAAGAAGATTTTCGAGGTCTTCTACAGCACGGCAGGCGAGATCACCGAGAGCAATCTCGACCAGGCTGTCACCACGCAGCCCACCTTTTTGAACAAGGGCGAGTACACGGTGTATTTCTATATTCGCGAAAGGAGCGATTCAACAGACCCCCGCGATTACACCCCCGTCAGCGACTCCTTCACGTTCGAAATCACCAAGGGCACCAACGAATGGAAAACGCTCCTCTCCTGTCCTAACATCATCTGCGGTCAGGACCCCCATCCGCAGGCCGTTTCAAAATGGGGAACGGTGAATTACACCTATTACGTGGATGATCAAGACGGCGATTATACCAATGACGCGCGGATCGACGACCCCGCTACCTATTTTAAGGCCGTTGACAACGACGCTGCCTTCTACGTGGTGGCAACCGTTGATGCCAGCGATCCCGCCGGCAACTACGACGTTCTGACCTCCGACCGCATCCACTTCAAGGCACTGAAGCTTTCTGCCTACGCACAGCCTGGCAGGCAGCTGGATCGCATTGAGGAGGGCGTAACCGGCGCGTTGCCTATCGCCAGCAGCGGCGTGTTTTCCGCCTATTTCCGCACCACCAGCATCGGTGCCGCCTCCTCCCTGGTGATCAGCTGTGCACTCCCTGTGGACACCAAGATCACTTTTGCCACCTTGTCGGGCAGCACCGCGCAATACTATTACTACTACGTTCAGGAAAGGGACGTGTCCGTGGAGACCACCACGCTCATACTGAATCAGTTCCTTCTGATGGGAACGAATTCCACCACGTTCTCGCCCTCTAATGGTGAGGGTGTGGAATATCAGTTCTGCATCGAGTACCACAATATGACCGGAACCCCCGACTTCTCTCTTTGCTTGAACAACGGTTCGGATGATAACAGCCCCAAATTTACCCGCCGCCTTTCCTGGAACGAGCAGCTACTGGCCATTGAGGCTGCCCAAAGCGAGAAAAAGATCTCCGTGGAAGCGGGCGAGGGCTCCATCACCGTCACCGTCAAGCCGGAGCTGCAAGGTGCAGGCTACAAGTTCCTGGCCTTCCATATCACGGGCACCTACACGCCCATCCCCGGCGGCGAAAGCAAGCCGTTCTCTCTTGTGAATATGGATGCCGCACTCTCCGTTCTGGTAGATGACAGCAGCAATTCCGCCACACCTGTGCCTGTGGCCGCTTCCGGCGATTTTCTCCTCTTCCGCATCGGTGAGCCGAAGGAATCCTCCATCAGCAAGGCCTATAAGCTGGTGATCACCAACGTGCCTAAAGGCGACTATCATCTGAGCGTCACAGCTGATGTACGTATGAGGGAAATCGACGTCAATAACCACTATGCCATGGAGGGAATCACCGGCAACAATCGCGTTTCCATAACAGAAACGGTGAAAGTGACGGACAAATCCTACATACACGTTTCGGGCTCTCCCGATAATCGTGTGATCACGGCCGAAACCGAGCGGTTGAGCTTTGAGGTGAAGCTTTCACCCAGCGCCGACAGCGCCATCGTACAGATTGCCATTCATCAACAGGACGGCACGCTGATCACCCAGCCACTATCTATGACGGTTTCGAATAACCAGCTCACCGTACCGCGCGTCCAGACGCTATTCGCCAATGTGCCCAACGGCACCTACCTGGTTAAATTCCATTACGGCGAGGCAGTTTCCACCATGACCGTGATCGTGTCAAAATAAAAAGCAGCAGGCAGGGGAAAATCTCTTCAAGCCCTGCACTCAAATCAAACAAAAGGGCGAGAACGACATCGCCCTTTTTGTATTCGTAAAAAATTACGTGTTTTTTCTGCCCCAACACCGCATAGACTATTGACAACCAACGGGCGTTATGCTACAATGCGATTGCGCAAAATGAAACATGAATAGGAATGTGTATGGAAGCAACGTTACTCAAAAAAATCAATTTTACCCCCTTCACGCTACAGGATAAGGCATTGTACGAGCAGTATCTCGCTGAGGAAAAGGGGCGCGGATGCGAATTTTCCTTTGCCAATCTTTATCTTTGGGGGCGACAGCGCTTTGCCGTTCAAAACGGACATATCGTGCTGTTTTCCCAATTCGATCGTCGCAGCGTTTACCCATATCCCCTCGGCACGGGCGACAAGCGGCCGGTGCTGGACGCCATCATCGCCGACGCCAGAGAGCGGGATATCCCCTGCCGCATCACCGGCCTGACCGGCGATGCCCGCGCCACGCTGGAGGCGCTCTACCCGGGGAAATTTCGATTTCACGCCGACGAGGGCTCCTTTGACTACGTCTACGACATTGACGATCTTGCGGACCTCAAGGGCAAAAAATACCACGCCAAGCGCAACCATCTGCATCGCTTTGCGGAGACGTTTCCTGCGCACACCACCGAGGAGCTGGGTAAAAGCAACCTCCCCGCCGTGCGGCAGATGCTGCAGGAATGGTACGAAACGCGGCTGGCGGAAAATCCAAATGCAGATTACCATATGGAGGCAGCGGCGCTGGAAAAGGCCTTACGTGACCGCGAGGCGCTGGAGCTGGAGGGCCTGGTGCTGAAAAACGGTGACGAGGTGCTGGCCTTTACACTGGCCAGCCGCTTTTCCGAAGACACCTTTGACGTGCATTTTGAAAAGGCACGCGCCGACGTGCAGGGTGCCTATGCCGCCATCAACCGTGCGTTGGCCCGCCACATCCGCCAAAAACATCCCACGGTACGTTATCTCGACCGGGAGGAGGATATGGGGCTGGAGGGTCTGCGCCGGGCAAAGCAAAGCTATTACCCCCACCATCAGGTAGAAAAATGCTGGGCTTGTCTTTTGGAGGATGGCTATGACTATTGATAAACCTCACAAATCGCAGCTCCCTGCCCTGCGGGCGCTATGGCAGGAGGCCTTTGGCGACAGCGAGGCATTTTTAGACTGTTTTTTTCAAGTCGCCTATGCCCCCGACCGTTGCCGTTGCCTCACGATAGACGACACGCCGGTAGCGGCGCTGTATTGGTTTGATTGTACCTACCGCGGACGACGGTTGGCTTATCTTTACGCCGTGGCCACCGCCAAGGCGCACCGCGGCAAGGGGCTTTGCCACGCACTCATGGCTGACACCCACCGTCACCTGGCTATGCTGGGCTATGCCGGCACCGTGCTGGTGCCGGGTGATCCAACGCTCTTCAGCTTCTACGAAAAAATGGGCTACGCTGTTTGCTCCCACGTGGCGGAATTTGCCAGCCGCGCCGCAATCGCTCCCGTCCGGGTGTGGGAGATCGGAATTGACGATTACGCCGCTTTCAGACGCCAATTTCTGCCCGAGAGAGGCGTGCTGCAGGAATGTGAAAGCCTCGCCTTTCTGCAGACCCAGGCCTCACTGTATGCGGGCGAAGGCTTTTTGCTGGCCGCCCGCCGGGAGGGCTCCACGCTGCGCGGGCTGGAGCTGCTGGGAGACGCCTCCGTCGTCCCCGGCATTTTGGCAGCGCTGGGCTGCCGAGAAGGACGCTTTCGCACGCCCGGCAGTGATAAGCCCTTTGCCATGTATCGCTCCCTCGATGCCGCAGCAATGCCACCCGCATATTTCGGGCTGGCGTTTGATTAGCCGTAAGAGAGTCGAGCGCACAAGCCTTACGGCGGAAAATTTCTGCGTCTTTCGCCGTCCTTTGCTTTGCAAAGTACGTACTTGGCTGCGGCAAAGGCCAACAAAATCCACTATAAATTTTTTCGCCGTAAGGTGCGAAGCAGTTATAAGCGAGCAGATTTTTCCAGAGCCGAGCCAAAATTATTGAGGAATATACGAATATTTAAGATAATTTTGGCGATGAATATGGGAAAATATGCCGCTTATAACCTTATGTGTTCGA
>JAFTQT010000155.1 GCA_017462615.1 Clostridia bacterium
GACTCCAAGGTTGCGGTTTACCTCATCCCCACCAACGAGGAGCTGGTGATCGCAAGAGATACCGAGGCGCTGGTGAAGGCTGCAGGAAAGTAATCTTCATTCAGTATAACACAACGCGGCGCTTTTTGCAAGTGCCGCGTTTTATATTATCAACAAAATTCACTTTTCCTCTTGCAATTAGAGCAAAAAAGCGGTATAATAACTATGTATGAATTTTTTACCAAAGGAAGGACTTTAATTATGGCAAAACTCAATGCGCTTGCCGGCTTTTCCGGCGTGAAGGGACCCGTGCTGACCATCGTCATGGATGGCGTAGGCATTGCTCCCGACTGTGCCGGCAACGCCGTCACCACCGCTTACACCCCCAATCTCGATATGCTGATGAAAAACTACCCCACCGTCAGTCTGAAGGCACACGGCACCGCCGTGGGTCTGCCCTCCGATGATGACATGGGCAACTCCGAGGTAGGTCACAACGCCCTCGGCGCAGGCCAGGTCTTTGCGCAGGGCGCAAAGCTGGTTTCCAACTCCATCGAGTCCGGCAAGATGTTCACCTCTGCCACCTGGCAGGAGCTGATCGCCAACGTGAAGGCTAACAACAGCACCCTGCACTTCCTCGGTCTGTTTTCCGACGGCAACGTGCATTCTCACATCGACCACCTGAAGGCTATGATCAAGGAGGCCAAGGCCGAGGGCGTCAAGACCGTGCGCATCCACACCCTCATTGACGGCCGCGACGTGGGCGAGACCTCTGCCCTTGAGTATATCAATCCCTTCGAGGCCTTTCTTGCCGAGCTGAACGACGGAGGCTTTGACGCCGCCATCGCCAGCGGCGGCGGCCGTATGAAGATCACCATGGACCGCTACGAGGCCGACTGGAGCATGGTCGATCTCGGCTGGCACACCCACGTGCTGGGCGAGGGCCGTCAGTTTGCCTCTGCCGCCGAGGCAGTAGAGGCTTACCGCGCTGAGTACAAGGTCATCGACCAGGATCTGCCCCCCTTCATCATTGCCAAGGACGGCAAGCCCCTCGGAACCGTGGAGGACGGCGACAGCGTGATCTTCTACAACTTCCGCGGCGACCGCTCCATTGAGATCTCCAAGGCCTTTGACGGCGGCGTGGAGTTCGACAAATTTGACCGCGTACGCGTACCTCAGGTGGTTTACGCCGGCATGCTGGAGTACGACGGCGACCTGCACATTCCGAAGAAATATCTGGTTTCTCCCCCCGAGATCACCAACACCATGAGCGAGTATCTGGCCGACACCGGCATCAATCAGTTGGCCATTTCCGAGACGCAGAAATACGGTCACGTGACCTACTTCTGGAACGGCAATAAGTCCGGCAAGTTCTCCGAGGAGCTGGAGACCTATATTGAGATCCCCTCCGACGTTGTCCCCTTCGAGCAGCGCCCCTGGATGAAGTGCGCCGAGATCACCGACAAGCTCATTGAGTGCCTCGAATCCGGCAAGTATCAGTACCTGCGCGTCAACTTCCCCAACGGCGATATGGTGGGTCACACGGGTAGCCTGGCCGCCACCCGTTGCTCCATGGAGGCACTTGACCTGCAGCTGGGTCGCATTCTCGCCGTGCTGGACCGTCTCGGTGGCGTGGCGCTGATCACCGCCGACCACGGCAACGCCGACGAAATGTACGAGATCGACAAGAAAACGAAGGCTCCCAAGGCCGACAAGAACGGCAACTTCAAGTCCAAGACCTCTCACACCCTCAACCCCGTTCCCTGCATCATTTACGACAACACCGCGGCAAAGGATTCCTACACCGTAAAGGCTGATGAGGGTCAGTTTGGCCTCTCCAACGTGGCCGCCACCATGGTGAACCTCCTTGGCTTTGAGGCACCCGCCATGTGGGACGCCTCCATCATTGAGATCAAGTAAAGCAAAATAAATAACGGCACTGCCGAGACGAGAAAGGATAAACCAATATGAAGGGTATTCAGATTATCGGCGGTGCCGCTTTTGTTGAGCATGAGGGCATCACGGTCAGAATTCTGAACGGAAAATGCACGCTTTCGCCCATTCTGCTTCCTTCCCTGGAATGGGATCTGCGCACCGAGCCGCCTCACACGTGGGATTACCTGTGTGAAAGCGACATCCGCGCGCTGGGCGACGAGATCTACGATGAAATTATAAGAACGGTTGACGAGGTAAAAAAATTATGATTGGTGCAATTGTTTTATTCCTTTTGAGCATCGGTTGCTTTGTCCTCAGTGCCTATTGCAAGCCCTTTCTGACCTTTTCACGCAATGCGATGGACTACGTCCTGTTTTGGGGGCCTATCGTGGTGGGCGTGGTTCTGTTGCTGATCGGCATTGACCGTCTTGAGCGGGAATACGGCTTTTTGAACGCATTGCTCAACAAGCGCGACGCAAAGCGGGCAAAGGCACAGAAGAAAACGCCGCAGAAGCCCACAGAGCCCAAAGAAAAAAAGAAATACGCCAAGAATCCCGCCTGGA
>JAFTQT010000156.1 GCA_017462615.1 Clostridia bacterium
CCATACTCTGCATAATGTTGAGCTTGAAGCCGTAGCCAAGCTTCATTGCAGAAAAGTCCGCAGTTGAGAGCTTGATAGCGCTGTTGTTCGTGTAGGTGTAACCTGCAAGTGCGCTGTTGAAGAGATGTTTGATGGTGACAGGCATTCTGTTACCGGACCAAGCGAAGTCTTCGGATTCAAACATAAGGTTGCCGCACTGGAGATCCACGGAGCCCTGACCGAATCTGCCAAGCTCGTGAGTATGAGTACGGTAAGAGGTGTTCACACCGTAGCTCGATTCGTAGGTGATTACGATCTTGGGAGCATAGTCACCGCCGTAGGAACTACCGTAAAGGGTAATGTTGTTCTGAGAGGTGATCGATTCGTCTAGCATCTTGAGAACAAGCTGAGGATAATAGCTTTCGTTCTTGTTGATCTTGTCCACGAGAGTGGTGATATCAAAGGTATAGCTGATAACCTCTCCCCCCTCGTTAGAATTCATTTTTGCGTAGTCAATCAGATTGGCGTCGTCGATGGGAGTGCAGGCACCGGTGTAAATCTCGTCGGTTACTTGATACAGGCCGAAGAGCGGATGAGTCCCATATTCAAAAATAGAGGAGGACTGGAACACCTGAAGCTCTGCTTTTTTAATCCTCGGATTGCGGGGAAGAGTTGGCATTGCAAACCTCAAATACATACGGTTTGCGCTGAAGCAAGCTGTGCAGGAGTCAGCGTTGTTCTCAGAGGCGGCAACAATAACGTTGTAGCTACCGGTGTTACTACTCCAGGCTTTCACCTGAAGATAATAGGTTGCTCCGTATGTAAGTGTTGCAGTGATACTGAAATTCAAACCATTACAGTCATCATTGCCAGCAACAAGGCTGCCATTGCTGTCGTAGAGGTAGCCCATCGTATCAAGAGAACCCTGCGTATAGATTGTGTATTGGCCGGCGCTACCGTTTGGATGGGCGGTTGCAGAGTTGGCGACAAATCTATACCACACCTCATCGCAAGGGCAAGAAATACAACCACTATGCCAAGTGTTCAAAGCAATATTGGCGGCCGCACTCATACTGCAAGAAACATTTTCACCGCAGGTGGAATCACAAGGGGCGATTGCTTCATATTCTGTTTCTACAGCTACAGTTCCAATGGTGTGCAAAGAGGCACCGAATAGGGAACCGTTATCCCAGCTGTAAGTATTCATATTTGCATTGCCGGAAAGCTTGATCTGCGGGTCAATGGTAACGGGAAATGCACGCTTGGGGGAATTCATCCAATCAGCATCTGCAGTAACGGTGAAGAACACCATGTCGTCGTTGCTTGGCTTTGCCTCAAAATTAACGGCCGTAGAAGTAATACCGTTTGCATCCGTCATAAAGGGGGCAGGAATGAAGAATACCTCGTCGCCACTTTCTTTACTTAAAAAAGCAATGCGTTTTGCGTTTTCGTCAAACTGTGCTGTGACATTTTCACACTTGAGAATAAACGGATAACGATAAATAGTAGCGGGCTTCCTAATAACAATATTCTCTTTAACTCCGCTACCTTCTACGGAATATTCGTAATCCGTATCGGGCTCAATGTCAGCAAAAGTGAGAATGTCAGTTGCGTGGAGGCCTTCCTTTTTGCTTTTATGAAGCCTCGGCTGGATACCTCTGTTTTTGTTTTTCTTGTTTTTTCGTGCACAAACTGTTACTTTATGCATGCCATATTCGATGGAGAAAATATCGTCGTTATCCTCTTCACAACTGAAATTGGCAGAAAAGTGGTTTTTGCTACAACTAAAGTGTCTGCCGTCCTTGTCAAGTGTGAGGGTGCTTCCGACATCTTCATATGTTTGTGTTTTATTATCAAATACGTGAATAGCAGAGGGCGAGAACACCGCCTGCTCGGTGCCGTCGCTCATGCGGAACACCTTATGGTTGGTGCCACGTTGTTCCCGGATCTCGTGCACACGATGGGGCTTTTCCTCACGTGCGGTTTTGGTGGGTTCGGTGGCTTCGGGTTCGGAGATGGGGGCGGCTGCTTCGGCTTTTACTGCTTCCGTTGCCTCTTTCTCCTTGGGCGCTTCTTTTGTTTTGTTTTCCGCAGAGGCAAGCGTGATCTCCTCTGCATTTAGCTTTTCAAGATTCATTTTTGATTCTCCTTTTCTACTTTTGTACTGACAGCCGCAGTACAAAATTATCTATAATTGATTTCTAATATCTGGGGAGAGAAAAAATTGTCTCCCGTTGCAATAGCGGCGAAGCCGCTATCTTTGTTTTTGGGCTTCAAGATCAGGCCGTTTGACGGGCGGAGCGTTTTGGTTTTGGCATCCGTGATCAATGCGGTAATATCAAGGCTCTGGTAGTCCTCCGTTTCTGTGGTGTGCCCCAAGGCCTCGGCGGAGCCGATTTTGTTCTCCCAGCTTGAGCCGAAGCTACAAAAGCGCTGCGCCACGCAGAAGGCAGTGATGCTCGCATTATGGGAGCGGAGGGCCGGAAGATGAAGCACAGCCCTTTGAATGGCATATCCAAAAAATTCTGGCAGGTGCTGCAGGTCTATTTTGGTGTACAGCCATTGTTCCCCAAAGAGCGCTGTGTTCCCAATAAAGGCGGTGCCGCCAAAGGCGTTGTTGCTTTTGGCGTTTTTGCTTTCAACGGTCGTGTCCTGCAGCAGCTTCGGTGCATGAAGATTGATCTCATACCAGACCTCCTTGACATAAGGGCTTTGGGGCGCGATATGGATCGCAAATGCGAGGTTGCTTTCCTTTTGGTAGCTGACGGTGCAGGGTGCCAGGATATGTCCAGCTTCATCGGTTGAGCCCACAGCGGAGACCGTGACGAATGGCTTGAATTTCTCGCGCATCAGTGCAAAATATTTGCCATTTTCCTTCACCTGGTGAAATTTTTGAGCGGGCTTCAATTGAAAGGTGAAGGGGACGCCCGGTGCACAGCGGGCGCGGCAGAGCACGCCGTTGAAGGTAGGCATGATTTTCAGCCCTTGATAGGAAATACAACGTGCGCTTGTCGCGATGGGAGCGCCGGGCAGGGAAATGCGGCAGCTGCCCTCCGGATTTTTCAGCAGGATTTCGTTTTGCAGTGTGACGGTGGCGTTACTGCCCGTTAAGGATATGCTCGAATCCTGCTGCTGAAATTCCAGATTGACCAAGTTTCCACTTGGGGTATAAATGGGAACGGCAAAGCAATAGGCGGTGCGCGAGCCGTCACTTTCGTAAAAGACCAAACGGTAGGGGTTGCTGTTTTCGCGATCAATTTTGCCGGAGTCGTCCCGGCGTAAGCTTTGCAAAAAAGTGAGTGCTGTCATCATGGCAGTACCTCATTCCGAGCGGCGCAGACGGGCGAAAAATCGTTGGGATTTGCTCGTGGTCATATCGACGCGCAGCAGGAGCGCTGTGAGCGTGATCGGCTTGCCGTGGGCGCGCAAGATCTCCACGATCCGGCGGAAGGTTGCCTCTGCCATCTCCGCCGCGCCTTCGGTATATTCCAGCTCCAATTCATAATCCGTGATATGGCAGTACCGATTTTTGTCGATACAGAGCTTTACCTGCTCCGCCGCTTGAACGGTACATCGCTCGGTCTCAAAGTAGCCCTGATACATCAGATCGGAACGGCCAAAGCAGGAAATATCGTCACGGGATCTCGCGGACTCACTTTTCTCAATGCTGCGGGTCTTGGCGTCCACACCGTGGGTCTTCTCGGTGGCCGTAAAAATGCCGTTTTTCTCTCGGATGCGATAGGTGATGCCCGCCGTATTGCCCTCCAGGGAGGGCGTGTCGTAGTAATAATTGATGTGCTTTTCCGTCGTGCCGCCGCTTGCATACGCTTCCATCAGAATGTCGTATTCTGCGGCGGTCAACAGCATTTTTAGTTCATTTTCTATCGTTTTCATATTTCCTCACAATCTTTCCCGAGCCATTTCGGGGAATGCTTTTTACAAGTTGAATGGTGGAGGGAATTTCATAAGCAGGCAGAAGCGCGACGCATAGCTTTCTGACCTCGTCCTCGCGTCGCTGGGCGTGGTACAGGGCATACATCATACGTATGCCGTCGGCCTGCTTGACCAAAGGCGCATAGGCGTCTCCGATCTCGCTACTCAGGATCAGATGCTTTTCCACCGTGCGAATGCGATCCAGCATAACGGCTTTGTGTTCCCACACCAGGCGAAAGACCCGTCTGTCCAGGCGCTCGTGTGGGATGGTGCCATCCAGCAATTTATCGAGATAAAGACAAAGATAGTCCTGCACCGCAATGCCGTATGTGCGCTTTTGCTTTTCGACGGGATTCCTTTCAAGATCGGGCGGATATTTTTCAAGCGAGGAGTCCAAATATTCCCGTAGCTTGCCGCACATGGTTTTGAGATTCAGCTCTACGTAGGCTTCCTTGGGCTTTACGGCTCGCAGTAAGCCAAATACCCCTTCCTTGAACATATACCTCCACCCCTTTTCAAGGCCCTCCTGCGGGGTCTTGAAGGTGCGGCAGACCCAGTTCTTGTCATACGCATAGATGGTATAGGTCTTGTCGCCTTGATCGTAGCCGCAAATGAGCCCGTCGTGGGCGAAGTGCCGCTCTCCGTACCAGCTTTTTCCCTCTACGAAATAATCGTCGATGCCGCCATAGGCTACGTAGTAGCCGTCATCCAGCAGATTACGGATCACAAAATGAGCGTGCCCCTTGAGGTATTTCAGCGGAATGGTGATGATCTCCAGGTGGGGGTTATCCGTAAAATCACTCCAAACCACGCTGAAAACCGGCGTGGTATAGCCGCCAAGAAAGGCTCTGTCGCACCGCAGGTTGATCATTTGATTGTAAAACCAGTTTTTGATGCTGGGATTTTTGCCGATGACAGCACCGTTGATGGCCTGATAGTGGTAGGTGGAAAAGGGCGGTACTTCAAGGGGGAGCTCTACCTGTTTATTCATTTGCTGCGCCATCCTTTGCAAGCGAATTCCCGAACGATGTACGCGCTTTTGTATCCGAAAAGAGCGCCTTCACCCTGGCAAGGATCTTTTCAAAGGTTTCATCCGGGCTTTCCTCGGTCGAGAGCAAAACGCCACCGCAGGCCTCGCAAATGGCCACGTATTCCTCGCGCAAGCGGTATTGCAGCTCCATATCGATATAGCGATCCTTTTCTGCGGCACGGCTACGCACCCGCGCCACGGCTACGTCTACCGGCGCATCCAGGAAAAAGGCAATATCCGGCTTGATGAGGGATTCTGCGATCTCGTAAATCCAGCGATCCTCCCGGTAGCCTCTTGCCCGCAAATTGGCAAGGCAGGAGTAGAAATAGCGGTCACTGATAACGGTTTTTCCTTCCTTCAGCGCTGGTAGGATCGCCTTGTTGGTGTGCTGCACCCGGTCGCTGGCGGCAAGCAGGGAAAGGCTGCGGTAATCGTAGGCATCGTGGGTTGGGGAGTCCATATAGGTGCGGAAAATATCCGATCTACGTACAAAATCCGTGGGCTGCTTGGTCAGGAACACCTGCTGCTCCTTCTCCATCGCCGCCACCAATCGGCCGATCATAGTGGTTTTGCCACAGCCGTCAAGGCCGCAGAAGGTAATCAGCCTTCCGCCCGTGCCGTGGGGCTTCAAGTATAAATTCTGCATGGTCATACCTCTTCCAGTAGCGTGGTGCGGTCGGGAGCGAAGAAGCGCTCGCAAATATCCTGCTCAACGTAGTGATATTCCTTCTTTTCTGCGGGTGCTACCACAAGGTCAAGCAAATATTCTTTTCCGGCCAAATGCTTTCGGGCAACTTCAATGGCATAGGTGTTGTGCGCGGGGAGCAGCGCCTCCGTCCATAGGATCACACAGCTGCAGATCTCGGCCATACCCAGCTCTGCGGCGCGTGAGAAAAGTGCGTCAATGCTGTTGTTCATGAAAATGCAAAGCTGCATATAAATATCCACAAACTTGTAAAGCGTGAGATCACGGTTCATTTTAACCCATGGCAAGGTAGTGGCCTCCTTGTAAAGATGGGCGCAGAGATGGATGAAAAAGTCCTTTTCCTCCAAGGTTTGAATTTTGACGTGATTGTTGACGCAATGCTCCACGCTCCGCTGCAGCATATCCGTGATCACGGTAGGGTCGCTGTTTTTATAATCCAGCGAGAAATTGATATCCACCTCCAGATAAGGCATAAAGGGAAGGCGTACCTCTTTGATAAACGGCACGGTCTCGCCTCGGGTCATTTTGGATGTAACGATCTCCTTTCTGGTGGCGGGCACAAAGCCTCCGTTGCGGATGTGCCCCTGTTGGAAGCCTGCGGCGGTCAGTGCTTCGCTGATTATAGAAACGTCGTCGGGGGCTACGAGCAGATCGATGTCGTTGGATGTGCGGTGCCCCTTGAGGTAAAAGCTGCAGAGCATCGCGCCCTTCAGCATGGCGTATTTGCCCTTGCAATTTTGAAGCGCCTCGTTTAGCATATCGAGGCAACAGGTGAAGCTCTGATTCCTTTCAAGGTTTTGCAAATAAGCGCCCTCCAAAGAATTGCGAAATTCGCGGTTGACCTCGCCCAAAAGTCCGCTGCTTCGCAAAACGTCATAGGCGATTGCCGCTGTTCTGTTGTAAAACATCTGACCGAGAACGGCGGCGGTGGCGCCCTGCGGCACCAATGCGGTCAGCTTTTCCGTGTCTGCCGAGAAGAACCGTGCAAGCTCTAAAAGCAGCTCCTTTTCTTGTTTGTTCATGTTAACTCCTTTCGTTTTGTTGAGGTTTGGTGTAGTCTGCAAGGATTTTTTCTATCAAGGCGATCTCCGCTTCGTCCGGCAGATAGGGCCTTGCGGTGGTTGCATAAAGCAATAATTTTTGCAATAAGGCAATTTCGGCATCGCCAAGATACATACGATCCATATAAAAGTTATCGGTTACGTAAACGCCGCCGCCATATCTGCCCGGCTGTGTATAGATCGGCTCGGACAGGCTCAGCTCCTCAATATCTCTGCGGATCGTGCGCTCTGAGACGCCGAATTCTGCGGCAAGATTGGCTATGGTTTCGTGTCTTCGTCGGCACAGCTTTTTCAGCAACGCGGCGCGTCGTTCGGTCATCCCAAAGTGCTTTCACCTCCTTTGTGAGCATTGTAAGCGTTAAACAGGACACCGCATTTCCGCATTAAAACAAAAAAGAAAAACCCGGTAAATCAGGGTCTTGCACGGGGCAATGACCTTGGTTTGCCAGGTTCTTCTTGATATCAAACAAGTTCAACGTATCTCTACGGCATTGGAGGAATATTTTATTCCGCTGTTGAAGTATGCGGGCGGGAACTGCTTGGTGTTTGAGCAGAAACGGTGTAGCCAGTATCGCTGAAGGAAACGCGGTAAAAATTTTTGCACTTGGGACAGTAGCCTTCCACGCAGGAATGCGGATGACCGTCAAACAAATTGCGTCCACAGGTGGGACAGCTTGCTTTGAATTTTGTGATTTCCATATTTTCTTCCTTTGTTTGATATTTTGATGTGTGGGAACGGGAAAAACGAGGGCGAAGGAGGGGAGGGGAAAAGAGATAAAGCTATGTTAACGACAGGAGATTACGGGATATTAGGGGCAGCAGTAGATGTAACAGTAGGCGAGGCGCTCCACAATGGAATCATCGCATCTGGAGCAGAGGGTTACCTCAAAATGTTCTTCTAAACAGCGTGGTTCTTCGCTCAACACGCAGTGTGTGATCGTGGTTACCGTTCTAGTTTCATATTTATGACCGAACAAGGTGCAAAGAAGATTGTAGGTGGAGGCATCGCCTTCATCGCCATACACCAAACGGTGTGCAACGGCCTCTCTTGTGGCGGCATCCCAGGTGTCCTCGGCGTTAAAAATAACGGTAATGCCGTTTAACTCATAAGCATAGGTTTCTTCCGCCGTTGCAAAAGAAGAAACGGTAAAGGTACAAAAAAGAAGTAGCGCAATGAGCATTGCTAATATCTTTCTCATGGTTCAATTCCTTTCATGTTTTCCATAATGTGAGTGAGTGTGTTGTAATCTTTGCAGGTGATTAAATATTCAAAGCCGTTATGTTGACACATTCCTTGAAACTCACCGGTCTCTAATTTTTTTATATAAAATATTGCGATTTCTGTTTCGAATGGCGCAAGGTCTTTGTTGCTTGAAAAATCAGCTGTATAATAGTTTTTTATGACAATGGACATATCCAAACTATTAAAGCGCAGAAACATCGAAAATTGTTCATTTACGTGTGCAGTTTTATACACAGACCTTACATTCACTCCTTTGGGTAATGAATGAGGGTACAAGATGTTCAATTGTTCTGCTTTCAATAGTTCATCAATGGAGCCATATATCGTATGCTGCTCATCAACGATCAGCGTAATGCCGTCTTCCTCTATGGTGTCACCCAGATTCAGATCGAATATTTCATTCACCTTTTGGGTCACAAAGTCCCATGCGTTGCGGTAGCCAAGCTGCTTTGCAACGATGGTCAAGGTGCCCAGCAGCAAAAGTAAAGTGGCAGCAAGAATGATAAAGAATTTGCGTATATTACGCTTGGAGAATCTGCGGGCAGGCGCTCTCTGTTGCCGCTTGCTTGTGGCCGCTGTCAGCACCTCCCGATATTTGGCATCCAATGCCGCCGCATCAAGACCCGCTCCTTCGCCTGTCAGATCCTGCATATAAGCAAAGCATTCGTCCACCAGATCCACGTCCATTTCCTGCGGGGGCTTTCTCATTTCGCGCTCGATCAAGCGCTTGACAATGATATACTCCCGGATATCCTCCTTGCTTGTCAAATTGATCCTTTGCATGTAGTTGTTGCTCTCTGTCATTTGAGCTTACACTCCTTTATCTCATAATATTTGCCATATATGAGATTTCCCCTCCCATACGTAACGGCAATTTCTCGCGGTTTTGTTACAGTTTTTGACAAAATTTTTGAAAAAATTATGTTTTCCATAAGTATCCCAGCTCCTTTTGTATCTTACGACGGATGCGAAACCAACGCACGCGCACGTAGTCATAGCTGATGTGGCAGGCCTCGGCCGTGGTACGCAGATCGTATCCTTTGATGACGATGTACTCAAAGAGCAGCCATTTGCTTTTAGAAAGAAGGTGCTGAATACTGGCAAGCTCCTGCTTGTATTTTTCATACTCCGCCAGCGGAAACGGTTCCTCGGAAAAATGCGCGGCGTGAAAGTCGGGATTTTCCTCGGCGTAGGCTTCAATATTATAATAAAGCGGGTTCTTTTCCTGCTTTTTGCAGTAGTTCAGCGCGTTATAATGAGCCGCGCGGTATAGCCAGGCCTTCAACCCTTGCGCGGTATGCGTGGGTAAGGTGTGCCATTTTTTGTGCAGATCAATAAAGGTGTCGGAAGTGATCGTATCGGCGGCATAGGTGTCCCCATCCATATAGCAACAGCAGTGCATACGAACGGTGTTATACAGCGCTCGAAACGCTTCCTCAAAGTTTAATTCTTCTTGTGATTCCATTGGTATCCTCCAAAATTTTGGGCCGGTTTTCGTTTCCCGAAAACCGGCCCTTCAGTTTAATGATTTTTTTCCTCGAAATGGGAGCAGATGTTTTTGAGCATAACGAGGGCTCTTGCTTGATCCTCTGCACTCAGCTTTTGCAGCATCTCATTGATCTCTGATATGCTGATCGTAGGATCGTACCGCGAAACGCCGAAAACGTACTCATCCAAAGACATATCCAGTATTTGAGCGACCTTGAAAATGTCCTCCTGCGTCGGATAACAGTGACCGTTTTCGATCTCGCTGATTGCCTTTGTTGTTTTGTCCCATTTTTCTGATAAAGTCTTTTGCGTGTATCCCTTCAGCTTTCGATGCTTTTTGATAAATGCACCAAAACTGATTTTCCCCGGGTCGGTTGTTTTTCGCTTTTGGTTCATCATTTTCTCCTCCTCCCAAGTAAAAATTTTACCCGAAAGGTGAACTTTAGTAAATCCTTTAATGGGTTATGTCATAACTTACAAGGTTATGTCGTAAAAAATATTTTTTTGTCGAGGCGGTTTTTTAAGGACGATATACCCCATTTGCTTGCTATTTAAAGTCGGGGTAAGACAGAATATGATTAATCCCTTTATCGCGGAAATGATGGGAATGGAGTGTCGAAAAATCTTTTTAATAGAACTATATTGACATCAAGAGACGATTGTGATATAATTGTATGGGTGTCAAAAAACAACAATTTGGAGGAATTTGTGAATATATCGTATTATGGATTGTGGAGGTTGATGAGCGAGAGGCAGCTATCGCAAAAAGCATTAGAAAGGGAATGCTGCATACATCCAAACACATTTACAAAAATGCGGAATGGACAGCCCGTTTCTATGGATGTCATCATGCGCCTTTGCGAATATTTCGAATGTGATTTTTCGGATCTTATCAGTAGATACGCTCCCGTGGAAACACTCGACGCCTCGCGTTGGATACTGGAGCGACGAGCAGATGCCTTAAAAGGAGCGATACGCGATGCGGTACGCGAATATATGGAAAACAACTCGCTGAGCATTCGTGATGTGCATGATATGACCGGACTTGCGGTCAATACGATCAAATCTGTTTTGCGTGAAGGACGGGTTTCGAGTATGACGGCAATGAAATTAAATAAATTGGGGGCTGGATACGTGGAGCTTTCAAATAGACACTTATTGGAGGAATACAGAAAGAGTAGGGAGGAGGGGGAAAGTATGAATTGTGTACAACGAAGAAAAGTATCAAAGCCACATACTGTTGACGTGAGTTATAGCGAATGGTCTAATATGTCATACCGTGAAAAAGAAAAGATCGAACAAAAGGCAGATATAATTCGCATCCTTCCGCACCCCGCCAAGGTCATCTCCCGTAGGGAATATATGACCGTTCTTTCAAAGGTTCCGGCGGGAAAAGTAACACGCTACAATGATATTATAGAATATTTTAAGAAAAAGTATAAGGCGGAGCGCGTGGAAATATTAGAGGATGAATTTGTTACCGCACCTGAATGGGCAAACGTGCCCTGGTGGAGAGAGATATCTACAAATGGAATGATACAAGATCGCCCACTTTGTGGTTGCAGCTACGACAAGCAAATCGCTAAGTTGACATCAGAAGGGCATAGGATCGTACCGTGTGGAGCCAAAAATAAGTCACGAAAGGTGGAAAATTATAGAAATTATTTGTTTGATTTTGGCATTGTGTGATGTTGAATGATATAAAATAAGCTCTGCAGGTGCAGAGCTACTTGAGTTTTGAAATACTTTCAATTAAATATTCATAAGGTGTGGAAATAAAAGCTGAACTTGGCGTTGTATCATTAGGAGCTTACCCCAGCCTTACGATTTGTCGAAGAGAGTCAAACTTGACTGTTTCATCCGCGTGGTGAAATAAAAGTATCATTAAGGGCCTGGCAAATAGACATTATCCCAATGAGGATAGGTCTGTTTGCCAGGCTTTTTTTGTGCTCGTTACGGATTTAGTCTATTTGCACTTGTCCCCGGAAATGGGAGCAAATGAAACAATGGTGCGAGCGCATTGCAAAATATCCTTGATCTCTTAAATTTTAGTTTTCAAAAAATAAATTTTTAAAATTTAAGGAGATAGAAAAATGAATTTTGCAAATGATTATAAATTTATAACTGATCCAAAGCCGTGTGTGATTTTTCTTGATGGCAATGGAAAGGTGCAAACTGTTGAGGTGAGTCAAAAGGTAGCAGACATTCTCCACGGCAACCAAAGTAGTGAGAGCGCCAAACGGCGAGCGGCGGAGCGACATACGGTTTCTTTGGATGCGTTTGACTACGAAGGCGGTGTGTTTTCTGTTTGCGATACTGACGATGGTTATAGTAATGCCGGTATTTCACTAAATGAAAAAGTTTCATATGTACTTATCCGAATGGATCCTAAGCAGGCAAAGCTTCTGAAAAAAATCTTTTTTGAAAAAATGACACAAAAGGAAATTGCGGATGTTGAGGGCATTACGCAAGCAGCGGTATCACAACGGCTGAAGGTAGCAAAAAGAAATTTTTCAAAAATTTTCAAAAAAATGTTTTGAAAAACTTATATTTCAGGCCTTTTTTGTCGGAATATTGGAGAGCAAAATATTCTCTCGATGATTGAAAACTGAATACCATTCATCAAGCACGTTACTCGCGTTGATTTGTGATGAACGAACGAGCCAAGCTCAAAAGGTGCGCCAAGATCTCCCACCGTTATGGAAGGAGCGATTTAACGATACTTTGAGTGAAATCGGATTACTACCGATGGAGGGCAAGGACAGATGCGAGCAATAATGATACTTCAGTAGCCAAACGGCGCTGCCTGCGGAGAACCCGGGGGAGGTGAAATTCCTATGGAGCCGATTCGTAATCGGACACTTGATGACTTCCCATGCCGAACGAGTTCGACTACACCGGGGTGTCGAGGACAAATAGGTGTACTAAAGAAGATGAAGACAACAACGTTTTCATCTGTAATTTTTCTAGAAAAATGTTATGTAAGTTTGAGGTTGATATGGATTTCAAAGATGTTTATGGGATGGTTCTGAAGAATTATCCTGAGATAATGAACGTCGAAGAAACGAGTGTAGTTCTCGGCGTGAGTACCAAAACCGTTTATAAAATGTTGAAAAACGGCACAATTCAAAATATGAAGGTCGGCAGATCGTATCGTGTTCCCAAGGTACATCTGCTTTCTTTTTTAAAGATGAATGCGCAGATGGCGTGAATCTATTCATTCGCACATTGGACACATCCGGGGGGACTGTGTTATAATAAGGATGGTCAACGGCAAGTGTCCAATTCGTGCTACTACATCAAGGAGGTAATTACCATGGTAGCAGGACATCTGCAAGAGAAAAAAGGTTATTTTTATATGGTGTTGAACTATTCCGTGGGCGGTAAACGCAAAACAAAGTGGATGCCTACAGGAATGATGGTGAAAGGCAACAAGAAAAGAGCTGAAGCGTTGCTAATGGAAACACGGCAGACCTTTGAACCTGAACCCGAGGAAGTGACGGAGCTTTCCAGCGAGATTATGTTCGTGGACTTTTTGAGAATGTGGCTTGAAATTGCCAAAAGTACGGTGAAAATCAACACCTACGCTTCATACTCTGAAATGACGAACAAAATCATTATCCCATATTTCAAGCCCTTGAAACGCAGGCTTTTAGAGGTGACGACGGCTGATATTCAAAAATTCTACCTCGTTCAGCTTGAAAGGGTATCCGCAAACTCGGTCATACATTATCATGCCATTATTCACAGAGCGATGAAATATGCGGTCAAAACAGACTTGATTATTTCTAACCCCGTGGACAAGGTGGATAGACCGAAGAAGAACGCTTTTCAAGGCAGTTTCTACACTGAGGACGAGCTACAAGACTTGATTGAGGTAGCGAGATGTACGAAACTTGAATTGCCAATCGTATTGGCAGCGTTCTACGGACTGCGCCGTAGCGAGGTTCTCGGACTTAAATGGGATGCTATCGACTTTCAGCAGAATACCATTACCATCAAGCACACGCTTACATCTTGCAAAATCGACGGCAAGAAGGTAGAAGTGGCGACCGACACGACGAAAACCAAGTCGAGCCGCAGAACACTTCCTTTGATACCGCAGTTCAGAGAAATGCTTTTGCAAAGATGGGAGATGCAGGAGGAATACAAGAGGGTGTGCGGCAACTGCTACAACACCAAATATCTTGAATATATCTGCGTCGATGAAATGGGCAATATCATACCCCCCAACTATTTAACCGAGTCATTCTCAAAGCTGCGTGCGCGTCACGGTATGCGACACATCAGATTTCACGATCTCCGTCACACCTGCGCGTCAATGCTACTAAAGAACGGTGTACCGATGAAGCAGATTCAAGAGTGGCTAGGTCACTCCGATTTCAGTACAACAGCAAACATTTATGCACACTTAGATTACAACTCCAAGCTCAACTCCGCACAGGCAATGGTAACGGGAATGAGGGCGGCTCTGACCACGGTTTCGTAACCCTTTAAAGGGGCGAAAAAATGAGCCTGCAAAGTGCTTTGCAGGCTCGGTGTGGCGGAGAGTTAGGGATTTGAACCCTAGGTCCCTTTTGGGGACACAGCATTTCGAGTGCTGCACCTTCGACCACTCGGACAACTCTCCGTATATTTTTAGTTTCCTCTGCCACTCCATCGATCACGGAAATCGGAGAGAACAGCAGGAGAGAACTAAATTATTAAATTGTATTTGCACCTCGCGAAACCCTTATGGAAACAAGGGATCAAGGTGGGAGGTTCCAAAATGACCTTGAAATTTCGAGTCACGCCTCTTCGACCACTTGAGTACTTCTCCATAAAAAATATTTAATTGTCAGAAAAACTTCTTGCGGGAAGTCACCGAGTCGGCGTCGCCCCTTCGACCCTGTTTCGGTGCCCAAAATTTGTTGCTCGCTGTTCGCTTCGCCAAATTTTGACCGTGGCCACTCGCTCGCCTCCCTTCATCCGCCACCGGCGGCGGTCGGCTCGCTCCCCACTTGAGTACTTCTCCATAAAAATGAAATTGTTAAAATCACATTACGACCATATTATTATAGCATTTTTTTTGCTGAAATGCAATAGCTTTTCGAAAAGTTTTTTGCGGCATCTTCGTTTCTTATAGCCGCGGGACGATGTGGCAAAACGCGACGAAACGTAAAGAAATCAACAGAGGAAGGCCTGCGACAAAGTGTGAATCTTGCGAAAATAAAAATCTCGTCAAGAATAGTCGGAAAAAGAAAAATTAGAATTATAAAAAAATGCACAAAAATTAGAAAAATCGTGAAAATAATTAGAAAACAAAAAATCGGCCGCCAAAATCGTCGGAAAAGATCGATTTTGGCGGCTGAAGGTGTTTGGGGCGGTGTGCGTCCGATAAAGCTGCTTCGGACGGGGCGCGGTTGACATGGCTCGTGGCCGTAGGGGCACGCTTTTCTATGCTGCCCAGATGGCATTGGGGCCCCGCATGGCTTTGGAGCTCCCAGATGATTTTGCAGTGTTCCCGCATGGCTTTGGGGGCACTCCGGATAGGTTTGGATTATTTGCCGTGGGTGCGGTGATACTCTCGGGCGGCGGCCACGTCGGCGGCAATTTGCGCTTGCAGCGCCTCCTTGGAATCAAAACGGCGCTCCGGCCGCAGAAAGCGAAGGAAAGCGACCTTCACGTGCTTGTCGTACAGCGTCCCCTCAAAATCCAGCAAATAAGTCTCGCAGTTAGCCTTTCCGTCGTCCTCAAAGGTGGGACGGACGCCCACGTTGGTGATGGCGGGATAGGTACGCCCCTCCACGGTGGCGGTGGTGATGTACACGCCGTGGGCGGGCACCAGCGCGTAGCGGGGGAAGGTCAGATTTGCCGTGGGCGCCTGCAGACGACGCCCCATTTGCTTGCCGGCCACCACGGTGCCCTCGATGGCGTAGGGGTGGCCGAGAAGATGGACGGCATCCTCGGGGTGGCCGCTCTCCAGCAGGGCGCGAATACGGCTGCTGCTGACGGTCAGCTCGCCCACCGTAAAGGCCGGCACCACGGAAAGCGTGCGGTCGGTGTGGCTGGCATAGTAGCGCCGTAGGGTCTCCGGCGTGCCCGCGCCGCGGGCGCCGAAGGTGTAATTGAAGCCGCAGACCACCAGTCGGGCATCACAATCACAGAACAGCACGCGGATGATGAACTCCTCCGGCGAAAAATCCTTGATGGTGGGGAAATCGTACAGCACCGCAAAGGAAAGTCCCGCGTCGCGCAGCAGCGCGAGCTTTTGCTCCAGAGTGGTGAGCTGTGGCGTGGGGTGGGCGGAAAGGGTGGCGGTGGGAGGCGTCCGGAAGCACATGGCACCGAGAGGCAGCGGCTCACGGCGCTTTCCGTTCAAGCGTCTGAGCTCCTCGATCAAGGCCCGATGCCCGCGGTGTACACCATCAAAGTGGCCGAGACAAAGCCCGCAGCCGCGATCAAGCGCCACCGGCTCACCGGGATGTATCAAATTGACGATCTGCAACGGGCTCACCTCCTTTGAACGCTACAGCATACTGCACTATTATAGCCGATTTTGCCGCAAAATGCAAGAGGAAAGCGAAAAAAACTCCAAAAGGGGTTGATTCGTGAAAATATGCCGCAACGTCTTGCCTTTAGCGTGTCAAGACTTTTCAAATTTTGATTTGCCACTCTGTTCGCACGAATTTATCGGGGGAAGTTTTGATCCAACTTTTGAAAAAGTTGGATCAAAACTTTGGGACAGGGGTTAGTGCGAACAGAGCGATAAGCACCAATTTATCACCCAGATATACGGCACAAAAAGCAAGGGGCTGATCCACGTTGGTGGATCAGCCCCTTATGGTTGGGTGGCTCAGCTCTCCTGGGCGCCCTTCATTTCCCGCAGTTCGGCCAGGAACGTGTCCAGGTCCTTGAATTCACGGTAGACCGACACAAAGCGCACGTAGGCCACGTCGTCCCGTGTCCGCAGCTTTTGCATGATCATTTCCCCCAGGTCCCTGGAGGTGATCTCCTTGACCATGTTGTTTTGCAGCTCGTTTTCGATCTCGCTGGCGATCTCCTCTCCGTTGAGCGGCCGCTTCTGGCAGGCCTTGAGAATGCCCGCAAGCATTTTGGAGCGATCGAAGGGCTCCTTGGTTCCGTTTTTTTTGATCACGAATATCTGCACGGATTCGATCATCTCAAAGGTGGTAAAGCGTTTTTGGCAGGCGAGGCACTCGCGGCGTCGCCGGATGCTGTTTCCCTCCTCAATGGGGCGGGAATCAATGACCTTGCTGTCTGCAAAGCCGCAGTTGGGGCATTTCATAGACGAAATCGCGCAGAGCGCTCCTTTCAAGGATTTACGGGGCGCACACGGGCTGGCGGCGCTTGAGTGGCCGTGGCAGCAAAAATGGCGCTTACCTGCATATTATAGCATATTATTCGCGCTTTGTAAAGGGATTTTTTGAAAAACACCGTCTTCATCTGCGTCTTCCAGTACGTCGAAAAAGGTGCAGGGCGTTACCCGTCCGTCCACCACGGCAAAAAAGAAGCGCGTGGCGGCGCGCAGGGCGGTGCCAAGGTCTGCCGCGCGAACGTCGGTACCGTCGCTGATGGTCATCAAAAGGGAAGCGTTCTCGTAATGAAGGCGATAAGTGATACGGAGCGTTTGGATGTGTGTGCACTCCTCACATAGAAGAATGCGGCCCTTGGGGGATGGACTTGAATTTGTCATAGTGGCTCCTTTCGGCTTGAAAAGCCATTTTCCTATTGTAGCACAGGAGAGAATCGGTTTCATTCCCCGATATTTGAGGATGTGCCGCTATTTTTGGCGAAAATCACGAAAAACGGGCGCCGCTTTTCGGAAAAATATGAGGCGATAGGAAAAATATTCATATTACCTGATAAATATAGGGCTTATTTCCATATTTCTCAAAATAAAATCGGGAAAATGAATATGATTGGAAAAAAATATGGCTTGAAAGCCGTGATATGAAAGGGGTATAATTAAAAATATACAAAAAACGGAGGGATGTATGAATATGCGAAAAAATAAATGCAAAAAGTTTCCTGTGCTGCGGGGCGGAACCTGCCTGCTGCTGCAATGCGGCATGCTGCCCCTGTTTGCCGCCCTGGCAGCGGTGTACATAGAGGCCACCCGCGCGCCGCTGCACGTGGCACGGGCGGCGCAATACGGCGAAATGCTACAGACGGTACTGGCCTCCTTGGCGCTGCTGACCTTCGGCGCGCTGGTGGGGGAGCTGGCCGCACGGGAAGGGGAGGGGAGCGAGGAGTGAGGAGCGAGGAGTGAGGGGTGAGGGGTGAGGAGTGAGGAGTGAAGAGTGAAGAGTGAGGCGCCCCCTCGTGTCATCCTGAGCGAGCGAAGCGAGTCGAACCCGTAGGGCGGCGCGGAGCGTCGGGATCTACGAGGGGCGAATGAAAATCCTCGTCGCCGAGATTCCATCTTCGCTTCGCTCGGTGCCGCTGCTCGGTTCGACTTCGTCGCGCTCCCTGTGTGAGCGCATCCTCCGCTCAGAATGACACCTTCGGTGTCCGGCGGCGTGCGATATGCGTAACTGTAAGAGCCCCCCACAAAAAACACCTTCGCCTTTTTTCTCTGCTTCCCGCGTCCTTCTCTCCCTAAAAGCTTGTATTCTCCCCGTCCGAAAAGGAACCAAAATGGAAAGAGTGTTGACAACGGTCTTTTGTTGTGTTATAATATACTATTACAGAAAAGGAGGTGAACGGCGTGAAAAACCACAAGGATCCAAGCGGCTTTGACGAGTTTTGGGAGATCGATCAGCTGATTCCGGTGCGCAAAAAGCCAACCGCGCCGCGTGAGCCGCGTCACATCGAGGCGGCGGAGGTCACGTCGTCGCCTGTTGGCGATCCCGCCCCCACGCCGGATGGACGGTTAACGGCGCGCTCCGTTTGCGACGGCAGACCATACGGCACGCCCGTCACCTCTCCGGAAAAAATCGCAGAAAATCGCAATTACCGCCCAAACGGTATCGAAAAAGCGATCACTTTTGCGAACGTGACCGCCGCGTCGGCGGCAGATGCTCCCTTGCCGGAGCGCCCGGTGGCGCTCTTCGAGCCCAAGGCGGAGACCCCACCCCGTCCCCTGCTTGCCTATCGCCCCGCAGGCGGTCTCGTCCACGAGGTGCGGGTCTATCCTTGGAAGAATCAATACACCTACTACGAGCAGTTTGCCCGCTTCGCCCGGCGCTACGTGGACGTGGAGGGGACAGAGGTGCCCGAGGTGGACTTTTTCTCCTACATGCCCCAGTATGCCCAGATGAACCGGGCGCAGCTGGCCTACTACTTCTGGTGGCGCAGCAATTTCAGAAAGGGCACGTGCCTCCACGCCTCCTACGCCTATCTGCTGCTCTTTCTCTATGAGATCATCAACCTGGATGATCAAATAAGCCCCCAAACGGGGCAGGAAAATATGCTCCGCCTGTGGCTTTCCTACCGGGATAAGCACCCAAGGCTGGACGTGCTGGTGCGGGAGTGGCTCTGCGACTATTCGCTGCTGCATCAGCTGCCGCCACCACGGCTGCCGGAGGCAGAGATGCGGGATATGATCGCAGGCGCGCAGCTGAAGGAGTTTTACGTGTCGGCCACCGAGGGCGAGGGCGCCTTCACCGACGCGGTGCTCTACTTCTGCAGCAATTACGACTATCGCAAAAGCAAGTTTTACCGCCCGGAGACCGCCGACCATTTTCACCGCGTGCTGCGTGGGGCGGTGGAGGTGGCACTCTCCTATCAGCGAGAGAAAATGGGAGAAAATACTACCCGTCCAAGGGGATATTCCACCGTGGGGCGTGACGCCTTTTCCGGCGCCATCTGCTCCTATCGCCTCAAACGGCATATCGAGGTGGATTTTTCCTCCTTTTCCCACACCCACGAGCTGCGCTTTGTGGTGACCGACGTGCTGAAGTACGCGGAAAACGCCCTGCGTGCCGCTCTGGGCATCAAATCCCGGCTGACGGTCTACGAGGTGGGCAGCGAGCTGCGGCCGCTGTTGGACGCCTATCTGAAGAAGGCGCTGCCAGCCAAGGCTCCCAAGCGCGTGGAGCCAAAGGCGGCGGAGCTGCCGGAATACGAGCGGCGCTACGAGGTGGAGAGCCGCCCGCTTTCCCTTTCCAACGCCACTCGCATTGAGGAAAGCTCCTGGCTGACCACCAAGCGTCTGGTGGAGGCCTTTGACGGCGAGGGGACGATGGAAAATGCGGAAAAACCTGCACCGTCCGGGGGGATATTGCCGGAAACGGCGCCTGCCACAGCACCTGCGCCCACCTCGGTACCCGTGCCGGAAGTGCCGATCTCTCTCCCTATTTTGGGAGATAACTCGGCGTCGGAGAGTGGATTTGCCGCGGCCCTTGGCGCCCTTGCGGGCTTTTTGCCCCTGGCCGCCGCCGGGGACAGAGCAGGGCAGCGTGCCTTTGCCCTTTCCGTGGGGCAGATGCCGGACGCCGTGGCCGACCGCATCAACGCCGTGGCCGAGGAATACTTCGGGGACATCGTGCTGGAGGACGCCGGTGGATACTATACCGTGATCGAGGATTACAGAGACCTTTTGAAGGATGAAGGAGTGTTATAATATGGAAGCTATGGAACAGATCCGCGTGCCGCGCCGTATTCTGACGGCGCTGCTGGCCTCCCTTGCGGCGGGCGTGGTGCCCCGCACGGGCGCGCCCTACGTGGCCATTGGCCGGGAGGAGGAGATCGGCGCGTTTTTATCCGATCTCGAAAATATCAGCGAGGGCGGTGCCGCCATGCGCTTTCTCATTGGTCGCTACGGCAGCGGCAAGAGCTTTCTGATGCAGCTGGTGCGTGGCTACGCGCTGGAGCGGAATTTCATCACGGCAGATGCCGATCTGACCCCGGAGCGGCGCCTTTACGGCACCGGGGGCAGCGGCGTTGCCACCTACAGAGAGCTGATGAAGAATCTGGCCTCCAAGGCATCTCCCGACGGCGGCGCGCTGCCGAAGCTCATTGCCCGCTGGATCGGTGAGCTGCAAGGCGAGATCGGCGCTGACGACCCCATGGGTGAAAAGCTGCAGCGGGCGGTGTCCGACACGCTGCGGGACGTGGAATTCATGGTGGGCGGCTTTGATTTTGCCCGGGTGATCGCAGCCTACTATCAGGCGTATCTTGCGGATGACGAGGACAAAATGTCCGCGTGCCTTTGCTGGCTGCGGGGTGAGTTTTCCTCCAAGACCGAGGCGCGTCATGCCCTGGGCATCCACGTGTCCCTCATCATCGACGACGAGAACTGGTACGATTTCATCAAGCTCTGGGCGGTGCTGGTGCGCAAGCTCGGCTATCGCGGCCTTGTGGTCTTCGTGGACGAGTGCGTGAATCTCTATAAAATTTCTCATCGCACCAGTCGCGAGAACAATTACGAAAAGATTCTTTCCATGTTTAACGACGCCCTCCAGGGCAAGGCCGAGGGGCTTTTGCTGGTGCTGGGCGGCACGCCCCAGTTCCTGGAGGACCCCCGCAGGGGACTATTCAGCTACGAGGCGCTGCGCAGCCGTCTGGCGGACAGCCGCTTTTCGGATGCGGAGTTCAAGAACCTCATCGGCCCCGTCATTCGTCTGCGGCGGCTTTCCGATGACGAGCTGTATGCCCTGGTGCGCCGCGTGACGGTGCTTTACGCCCAGCAATACGGCAAGGAGCCCCGCATCACCGCTGAGGAGCAGGTGCGTTTTCTGTCACTCTGCCTTGGCCGCACGGGTGCCACCGAGCTGATGACCCCCCGCGAGATCTTGCGAGATTACATGACGGTGCTGAACATTCTGATGCAGAATGAGAACGCAGATTTTGACACCCTCGCCGCCCGTGTCACCGGCGGCGGGAAGGCAGAGGCGGAAATGCAAAAAATCGAAGAAAGTACCGAAACGGTGCAGAAAAAAACGAATTTTGATCCTAACGACATCATTCTTTGAGGAGGTGCATTGCCTTGACCGAGGCCGACCGTATTTTTGAGCGCTTTCCCCCCTTTATCAAGGAGTTTATCTTCAAAAATTCCTGGGAATCCTTGCGGCCTGTGCAGATGGCGGCGGCAAGAACGCTGTTTGAAACCGACCACCACCTGCTGCTCACCTCCACCACCGCCAGCGGCAAGACCGAGGCGGCCTTCTTTCCCATTCTCACGGAGCTTTGTGAGCATCCTGCACGCACGGTGGCGGTGCTGTATATCGCGCCCCTCAAAAGTCTCATCAACGACCAGTTCGGGCGCATGGAGGAGCTGCTGCAGGAAAGCGGCATCCCCGTGACCCATTGGCACGGCGACGTGGCCGCCTCTCGTAAAAAGCGGCTGCTGGAGACCCCCTCCGGCATTCTGCAGATCACGCCCGAGTCCTTGGAATCCATGCTGATCAACCGCTCCAACGATATCGTGCGCATCTTTGGCGACCTGCGCTTCGTGGTGGTGGATGAGGTGCATACCCTGACAGGCAGCGACCGGGGCAATCAGATCCTGTGCCAGCTTTCCCGCATGGCAAGGCTTATTGGCCATCAGCCCCGTCGGGTGGGGCTTTCCGCCACCATTGGCGATCCTGAGGCCGCCGCCCGGTGGTTGGCTGGGGATAGCGGTATTCCCGTGGACGTGCCCCCCATTCCCTCCGAGGGTATTCGCTGGCGGCTGGGGCTGGAGCATTTCTTTTTCCAGAACGACGACGCTGACCAAAGCAGCGACAAAAATCCCGTATCCCCCCAAACGGGTGCGGAAATCGACGTTGGCTACGAATATATGTACGACTGCGTACGGGACAAAAAGGCGTTGGTGTTTTCCAATTCCCGCGAGGAGACCGAGTATCTGACCGCCACCCTGCGGCAGATCGCGGCCAGACGCGGTGAGCCGGATATTTTTCTCATTCATCACGGCAATCTTTCCGCAGCGTTGCGGGAGGATGCGGAGCTGCGCATGAAGGACGCGGAGCAGCACGTGGTTACCTGCGCCACGGTGACCATGGAGCTGGGCATTGATATCGGGCGTCTGGAGCGGGTGCTGCAAAGCGACGCGCCCACCTCGGTCTCCAGCTTTCTCCAGCGTCTCGGCCGCTCCGGCCGCAGAGGACAGCCCCCGGAAATGATGATGGTCTTTCGCGAGGAGGATCCCTTGCCCAATACCCCTCTGCCGCAGCTGATGCCCTGGGGGCTGCTGCGTGCCATTGCCATCGTGCAGCTTTACCTGGAGGAACGCTTCATTGAGCCGCCTCGGGAAAAGACCATGCCCATGAGCCTGCTCTTTCATCAGACACTCAGCAATCTGGCGGCCAGCGGCGAGCTGACCCCCAAGCGCCTGGCCGATCGGGTGCTGGCGCTGCCGCCCTTTTCACAGGTGTCGCGGGAGGATTATCGCATGCTGATGATCTCCATGCTGGAGCACGATTACCTGGAAATGACCGAGGAAAAGGGGCTGATCGTGGGTCTTGCCGGTGAGCGTCTGCTGCGCAGCTTTCAGTTCTACGCCGTTTTCAAGGATAGTGAGGACTTCACCGTTCGCTGCGGCGACCCGGAGAAGGGCAGCGCCGAGGAGATCGGCACCATCACCACGCCTCCACCGGTAGGCGATCGCTTCGCGCTGGCGGGACGGGTGTGGGAGGTGGAGGAGCTGGATATCCAGCGGCGCCTGGTGTACGTACATCCCGTGGCGGGCAAAATGGAGGTCTCCTGGCCGGGTGACTACGGCGAGATCCACACCAGGATTCTCGAACGGATGCGTCGGGTGCTGCAGGAGGATACGGTCTATCCTTATCTGAAGGAAAACGCCGCTCATCGCCTGGAGGTGGCGCGTCGTCTCGCCCGCAATACCGGCATCACCGAGCGGATGCTGCTCCATCTGGGCGGCAGCACCTATTGCCTTTTCCCGTGGCTGGGCACCCGCTCTTTCCGCACCCTGCGGCGGTTTCTCGTGAAAAACGCCGGGGCGCTGGGGCTTTCCGGCATGGAATACGAGGGGTGCTGCTATCTGAAATTCCACCTCGCGGGCAGTGGGGAGCAGTTTATCCACCGCCTCCTGGAGGCCGCCTCCGGCGGTATTCAGCCCGAGGCGCTGGTGGCGCCCTCGGAGCTGCCGCTGTTTGATAAATACGACGCCCTTATCCCCGGTGAGCTGCTGCGCCGCGCCTACGCCGCCGACAGGCTCTTCGCGCCGGAGGCCGAGGCCCGCATTGCCGCGCTGGCAGGGGAGCTGTGATTACTTGCGGCTATGGGAGGGAGAGGAGGCTCTTTTTGACAAAAACCGCCTTTTCAAGGGAGAGGAGGCTCTTTTTGACAAAAGCTGCCTCCTCTTTCCTGTTGCCGTTTTCGCATCACGCATCGCAAATCGCGTTTTGCTCGCGTTCTGCGACGCGGCAATGTTTGCCACAGGCAAACTTGCAGTCTCGGCGCAGCCGAGGACAGGACACATCCTTAGCGCTCGC
>JAFTQT010000157.1 GCA_017462615.1 Clostridia bacterium
AAGTGGTGGGAGGAGAAGATCACCTTCTTCTATCCCGGCCATATGATGGATATTCCCCAGATGTTCGGTACCATGGATACCATTGCCCCCTACGGCAAGATCGAGGAGATCTACTGGGCTATGAAGAAGGCCATCGAGAGCAACTTCCCTCAGGCCAAGTTCATTGCCCACTTCTCCCACTGGTACGAGTGGGGCGCTATGCTCTATGACCGCTTCATTATCGATGGCAAGGACGTTCCCCAGGATCCCGTGGAGGCACTGCGTCTGCACCAGGCTGTTTGGACCTGCGGCGTGCGTGCTGCCCTCGCTCACGGCGGCGTGGTCAACGACCATCACGGCGTCGGCATCAAGCTGGGTCGCCTCATGAAGGAGCAGTACGGCCCCGCTATGCAGGTGTTCGAGGGCCTCAAGAAGCAGCTTGATCCCAACGGCATTATGAACCCCTTCAAGCTGGGTCTGTAACATAGGAGGTATTGCAAAATGATGATGTCTGATAAATGCAAGCAGCACGTGGACTCCTGCCGCTTCTGCTGGATGTGCCACCACATCTGCCCCGTGGGTAACGCCACCGGTCAGGAAAGAAATACCGCCCGCGCCCGCGCGCTGGGTATTTCTCTCGTGAACAGGGAGGCCATCGACCTTTCCGAAATTATGGATAATATTTACGAGTGCGCCACCTGCGGCGCCTGCGTACACGACTGCAAGACCGGCTGGGATCCGGTGATGTTCACCAAGGAGACCCGTCTGCAGGCAGCGCTGGAGGGCAAGCTCCCTGCCTATATCAATACGCTGGTGGATAACTGCCTGGATACCGGCAACGCCTATGGAAAGACCGTGATGTGCGAGACTCTTGCCGCCGCCATTGCCGCCCATGCCGCTAAGACCGAAACGCTGCTGTTCCTTGGCGCAGATGCCCGCTACATGGCCTGCCGTCAGGGCTTCAAGGCCATTTCGGTATTGGAAAAGGCCGGCGTCAGCTTCACCGCGCTTGCCGACGAGCCCGCCTCCGGCGCACAGCTGGATTTCCTCATCGGTGCCGCCGAAGAGACCAAGGCGCAGATGGCAGCCGCCGCCAAGGTTATGGACGATTATGCCACCGTGGTGGTATTTGATCCTGCCGATGCCAAGGCCATCAAGCAGCTTTATCATGAGTACGGCGTGGAGACTAAGGCCAATGTTGTGACCTTCACCGCTTACCTTGCAGAGCTCCTTGCCGCAGGCAATCTTGCCGCCAAAAAGAGCGACCGCGCCGTGGTCTACCAGGATCCCTACCAGCTTTCCCGCGATCTCTGTGAGACCGAGGAGGCAAGAGCCGTGATCTCCGCCTTTGCAGAGCTTTCCGAGCTGCACCTCAATCGCACCGAAACCATCTGGGCGGGCGATATTCTGATGGCACAGTACAAGCCCGATACGGTGAAGCGTGTGGCTGCCCGCCGCATCTTCAATGCCACCAGCATCGGCGCCAAGACCATGGTCACCGCCTCTGTTGGTGAGTACGTGGCGCTGAAGTCTGTGGAGCAGAGCGACGTGGAGATTCTTTCGCTCGTGGATCTCATTCTCGATTAAGGAGGCAAGAAAATGCTGGTCAATCTTCAAACCATTATCGGTATGGCAGAGAAGGGCAATTACTGTATTCCCGCCTTCAACGTATACAATATCGAAACCGTCATGGGCATCCTTGACGCCGCCGAGGAGCAGCGCGCGCCCGTGATCCTGCAGATGTACCCCCGCCTCTTCAAAGAGGAGGTCGGCTTCTATCTCTGCCCCTCCATCGTGGCGGCGGCACAGCGCGCCTCCGTGCCCGTGTGCTTCCATCTGGATCACGGTCCCTCCGAGTGGGAGGTCACCCGTGCGCTCCGCTGGGGCTGCAGCGGCATTATGCTGGACGGCTCCTCCCACGACTTTGACAAGAATGTGGCTATGACGAAGCACATCGTCGACACCTGTGCCGCCGTCGGCATCGGCGTCGAGGGCGAGATCGGCCATGTGGGCAGCGTCAACGACGAGGCTATGGACGAGTTCACCACCCCCGAGGAGGCCGCTGCCTTCGTCAAGGCCACCGGCGTCACCTGTCTCGCCGTGCTGATCGGCAACGCCCACGGCCATTACAAGAAGCCTCCCAAGCTGGATATCGAGCGTGTCAAGGCCATCCGTGAGGCCTGCGGCATTCCTCTGGTGCTGCACGGCGGCTCCGGTATTCCCGAGGATCAGGTAAAGGCTGCTATCGCTGCTGGTATCCGTAAGATGAATATCGGCACCGACGTTTGCTGCGCCTTCGCAGAGGGCACCAAGGAGACCCTCGCGGATCCTGCGCGCAGCATCGCCATCGACATCTTTATGAAGAAACCCATCGCCCGCGTGAAGGCGCTGGCCGTGGAAAAGATCCAAATGGTGGGCGCTGCCGGAAAGGCAGACTAAGATGAGCTATATTGTAGGCATCGGTGCCTGTGTGAAGGATACCCTGCTGCAGGTGCCGGATTACCCCACGGAGGATACCAAAATGCGGGCGCTCTCCAGCCGCGAGGCGGGAGGCGGCCCCGTTGCCACGGGACTTGTGGCCGCGGCAAGGCTGGGGACGGAGGCTGCCTATATCGGCGTGCTTTCCGGCGACAGCGCAGGAGAATTCCTCTTGCGGGATTTTGAAAAATACGGCGTGGGCACCGGCCTTGTGGAGCGTCGGAGCGGTTACCGTTCCTTCACCTCGGTGATCTGGCTGGGGGCAAAGAACGCCAGCCGTACCTGTGTGTTCGACAAGGGCGATCTGCCCCCACTTACCCTCAACGAAGCGCAGAAAAAGGCCATTGCCGAAGCGGCGCTTCTGATGGTGGACGGCAACGAGCTGGATGCGGCCGTCGAGGCGGCGACGCTGGTGCGAAAAAGCGGCGGCCGCGTGCTTTACGATTGCGGCGGTCTTTACCCCGGCGTGGAGCGGCTTTTGGCGCTCACCGATATCATGATCCCCTCGGCGGAGTTCGCCATGGGGCACACCGGCTGTGACAGCATCGAAGCGGCGGCCAAGAAACTGTTTGATACCTACCATCCCGCCGTGGTGGTGGTCACCGACGGCAAGCGAGGCGGGCTGCTTTATGACGGTGAAAAGACCGTTACCTACCCCATTTACCCCGCAAACGTGGTGGATTCCAACGGCTCCGGCGACGTTTTCCACGGAGCCTTTGCCGCCGGTCTCTGCCGTGGCTTTGATTTCGAAAAATGCTGTCACTTTGCCAGCGCCGTGTCGGCCATCAAGTGCATGGGCGTCGGTGCCCGTGAGAGCGTTCCGGATTTTTCTACTGTTCAAAACTATATGGAGGAGAACGGCTATGAGCTATAATTACAAGAAGACCTACGTGCCGCAGAAGGGCTACACCCCCGTTTGCAAGATCGGTGAGTGCTCCCTCAAGAAGCTGGAGTTCGGCATCATCGAGCTGGATGCAGGTGAAAGCCTCGGCTTTGAGACCTGCGATAAGGAATTTGCGTTCATTATGCTGGAGGGCCACTGCAACGTGACCGTCGGTGAGGAGCGCTACGAGAACGTGGGAAACCGCATGAGCGTGTTTGAGAACCGTCGCGCCGAGAGCTTCTATATGCCTCGCGAGACCACCCTCACCATCGAAGCCATCGACCACGTCAAGATCGCCGTTTGCGGCACGCCCGTGGCGGAAAAGACCGCCCCCCAGGTGCTGCGTGAGGATCACGTGGTGTTGAAGCTGCTGGGTGAGGTTCCTTACCAGCGTGAGACCAGCTTCATCATTGACGGCAACAGTAACGCCAAGGTGCTGACCATTGGTGAGGCCTACTGCACCGAGGGCAACTGGGCCGGCTTCCCGCCCCACAAGCACGACGTGAACGATATGCCCCGCGAGTGCATCGCAGAGGAGATCTACTACTTCCTCTTTGAGCCGAAGCAGGGCTTTGCCGTGCAGTGCCTTTATACCGCCGACGGTGCTCTTGACGAGGCCTACCGCGTGAAGCAGGACGAGCTGGTGGAGTTCCCCTACGGCTACCACACCACGGTCTCCACTCCCGGCTACCAGAGCTATTTCCTTTGGCTGATGGCCGGCGATTATCAGGGCTTTAACCGCTCAAGCGATCCCGAGCACGCCTGGATCGAAAAGAAATAACCGAGGTACGGTATGAAATATCTGTTGGGTATTGATTTCGGCGGCGGTGCCTCCAAGGCAACGCTCCTTCGTGAGGACGGGCGGATTGCAGCGGAGCATACGGTGGAATATCCCACCCTGCACCCCACTTCCGCTGCCTGCGAGCAGGCACCGGAGGATTGGATCGCCGCCCTTTGCGAAAATACCAAAACGGTATTGAAAAAGGCGGGGATCTCCCCTTGTGAGATCGCCGCTGTGGCGGTGGATTCCGCCACCCATACCTCTCTTGTCTGTGACGAGGCGTTCCGTCCCCTGCGTCCCGCAATGCATTGGACGGACAGCCGTAGCCGCAGCGAGGCGGAAGCCTTGCGGGAGCAGTACGGCGAGGAGATCTTCGAAAAGACCTTCCACAAGCCCGACACCATCTGGACACTCCCTCAGCTTTTGTGGCTGAAAAACCACGAGCCGGAATGCTTTGCGCAGATCGCCCACATTTTCTTTGAAAAGGACTATATCCGCTACTTCCTCACCGATACCTATTGCACCGACTATATCGAGGCCGAGGGCAGTATGCTCTTTGATTGTCGTCGGATGGTCTGGGACGAGGCACTTTGCGCGCTTTGTGGTATTCGGATGGATATGCTGCCTCCCGTCAAGGCTCCTACGGAGCAGGTGGGTACTGTTACTGCGGCGGCAGCCGCTGCAACAGGTCTTGCTGTGGGCACGCCCGTGATCTGCGGCACCACCGATACGGTGCTGGAGGTGCTGGCCTCCGGCGCGGTAGAAGAGGGCGATATGACGGTAAAGCTGACAACGGCGGGGCGCATTTGCGTCATCACCGATCGCCCTCACCCCGACCGCCAGCTGGTGAACTACTCCCACGTGGTCGCGGGGCTTTGGTACCCCGGCACCGCCACCAAGGCGGCGGCCGCAGCCTTCCGCTTTTACCGCGATACCTTCGGCGGTGATTACAGACGGCTGGACGAGGAGGCGGAAGCGACGCCCCTCGGTGCAGAGGGATTGCTCTTTCACCCCTACCTCAACGGCGAGCTGACGCCCTATGCAGACCCGCTGCTTTGCGGTAGCTTCACGGGGATCCGCGCCACTCATACGAGAGGGCATTTTACCCGTGCGGTGCTGGAGGGCGTGGCGCTTTCTCTGCTTGACAGCAAGCGCTATCTTGACAGCCTTTGTATCCCCCACGGCACCCACGCCACCCTCATTGGCGGCGGCGCCAAGAGCCCCTTGTGGGCGCAGATCACCGCAGACGTGCTGGGTATCGCGCTGGATATTACCGAAAGCAGTGATTCTTCCCTGGGCTCTGCTATGCTGGCGGGCATTGCCATCGGTGTGTTTGAAAGCCCTGTGGATGCGGTAAAAAAATGCATCCGCAAAAAGTGCACCGTTCTGCCGGATGCATCCCGCACCGCGCAGTATGCGGTCTTGTTTGAGAAATACAAAAAAATTCACGACGCGCTGGCGCCGATCTATCACGAAATTTAATACAAAAAAGGAGAAACGAACATGAAGGACATCAATCTGATTCCCCCCGAAGAACTGGGCATTGGCAGCAACATCAAGCTCAACGTCTGTGAGCACGAGGTGGACATGTACTGGAAGGTCGCCATCGACGTGCTGGAGGTCGTAGCGGAGAACAACCGCAAGGGTGAGCCCACCGTCATGGTGGTGCCCTACGGCCCCATCGGCCCTTACGCTCGTCTTGCTGAGCTGGTAAACAAGTACCGCATTTCCCTCAAGAAGTGCGTGTTCATCAATATGGACGAGTACCTGAACGACGATCTCACCTACATCGACTACAACCATCCCCTGTCCTTCCGCGGCGGTATGGACAGAACCTTCTACTCCAAGGTGGACGAGGAGCTGAACGTGCTGCCCGAAAACCGCATCTTCCCCGAGCCCGGTAACGAGGGCCGCGTGCTGGAGATCATTAAGCAGTACGGCAAGCTGGATATGGTATTCGGCGGCGTTGGTATCAACGGCCACTACGCATTCAACGAGCCGCCCGAGGCTTGGGAGCCCGACGATCCCGCCGAGTTTGCCAACCGTCCCACCCGCATCCTCAAGGTAACCAGAGAAACCCGCACCATCAACGCCTTTATGAACTGCGGTGCCAATATCGACGCGATTCCCGAGAATTGCATCACCGTGGGTATGAAGGAAATGATGATGGCCAAGAAGGTGCGCATGTGCATGCCTCGCGACTGGAACGCTGCCGCACTCCGTAAGGTGCTGCACGGTGGTATTTCCGCGCGCGTACCCTGCTCGCTGTTCCAGAACCATCCGGATGCTACGCTGTATGCCGCCAAGGTGGCAACCGCTTGCCCCATTCCGGAGATCCGCGTATACAACAAGTAATGAAAAAACTGATCATCAAAAATACCGCGCTTGTTTTGGCAGGCGCGGTATCTGAAAATCGGACGGTTCTCGTGGAGGACGGCGTGATCGCCGACGTGGATTATCAGGGCCAGATCCCCGCGGATGCCCGTGTGATGGATGCTGAGGGGAGCTATCTTCTCCCCGGCTTTATCGATCTGCACGTGCACGGCGGCGGCGGTGCCGATTTTATGGACGCCACGCCGGAGGCATTTGAAGCCGCTGTGCGCACCCACCTTGCCCACGGTACCACGCTGCTGTATCCCACCGCTATGAGCGCCACCGAGGCGGATCTTGCGGACTTTATCCGAGCCTACCACGATTTTTGCAGAGTCAGCCCCCTGGCAACGGTTGCCCCCGGTCTTCATCTGGAGGGGCCGTATTTCGCCGGTGCGGGGCAGCGCAGCAGCGGCGCGCAGCCTACGGACGTGTTGCGCTTGCCGGATCTTGCCGAGGTGGAGCGCTTGCTGACGCTCAGTCAAGGGAAGATTGCCCGATGGGATGCCGCGCCGGAGCTTACAGGCGCGTGCGAATTCGCCGCGTATCTGAAGGAGCGCGGTGTGCTGACGGCTGTGGGTCACACCGATGCCACCGCCGCTGAATGTGCACGTGGCTACGCCCACGGCTTTTCCCACACCACCCACTTCTACAACGGCTGCAGTATGCATCGCAAAAGAGAGCAGACCGTGTATGCCGGCGTGGTAGAGGCTACTTATCTGGATGATAACGCGACCATCGAGCTGATCGGTGACGGCTGCCACATTCCCCGTGAGGATATTCTGCTGGCCATGAAGATCAAGGGCGCGGAGGCGGTTTCCATCATCACCGACGGTACCCGTTTGTCCGGTACGGACGCCAAAAGCGGCAAGCTGGGCAGCTTGAAGGCGGGCAGAGACGTGATCGTGGAGGCAGGCGTGGCAAAGCTTCCGGACAGAAGCAGCTTTGCGGGCAGCATTGCCACTATGGATCGCTGTCTCCGGGTGCTTTGCCTTGATTACGGCATTGACCTGCCCACCGCCTCGGTCCTGCTTTCCCTCGCCCCCGCCAAGCGGATGGGCGTTGCGGATCACAAGGGAAGCATCGCTGTTGGCAAGGATGCCGACCTTGTGCTGGTGGACGCCGCATATGGCGTGAAAGCCGTGCTGCTTGGCGGCACGCCTATTGAGGAGCTCTGATGAGGGTCACCGTATGCGTCCGTCAGGGTCTTGACGGAGAGATCAATCCTTTTGATGCCGCCGCCTATGAGGTGGCGCTCCGCATCCCCGATGCAGAGGTGACGCTGCTCAGCATGGGGCCCCTTGGCGTACGGGATTTCTTGCTGCGCCTCACGCGCCTTGGCGCACGGCGTGCCGTGCTGCTTTCCGATGCGGCCTTTGCCGGCGCGGATACGCTGGCCACGGCCTATGCACTTTCCATGGCGCTCAAAAAAATTCCCACAGATCTGCTGCTTTGCGGCAGACAGACCCTGGTGGGTGACACGGGTCAGACAGGCCCTATGCTCTCGGTGCTGGCGAAACTCGCGCCTATCACCGAGGTGATGGAGATCCTTTCCTGCACACCACAGGCGGTCTGCTGCCGCACCCGCACGGAGCAGACGCTGACAGCACCGCTGCCGGCGCTGCTGACTGTGGAGCGCGTTGCCAATTTGCGGCTGCCCTCCATTCGTTCCCGCGTGGGCGAGGTGGAGGTGTGGTCGGCAGCGGATATTGCAGCCGATCCCGCCCGCTGCGGTCTTGCGGGCTCTCCCACCCGCGTGGTGGAAACAAGAGAAAATCAGAGCGGCCGTCGCCGCTGTCGCCGCATCACGCCGGCGGAGCTGCCCGCCGTTATAGCCGAGAGCCTTGCCCGTCAGCGGCAGGAGCGATCGGAGAAAAATGCAGTCAATAGCTCCTTGCATATACTCACGGTTGGCGAGGCACCGTTGCCTTATGCTTATAGCGTTTCTGCCAACGTTTCGGTGCTATCTTTGGTGGACGAGGAGATGCTTTTGGAGCAGATCCGGTCGGCGGATGCCGACGCGGTGCTGTTTGGCTCCGATGCCGCAAGCAAGCTGATGGCTGCCCGCGTGGCGGCACGGCTGGGGCTGGGGCTTTGCGCCGATTGCACCGCTCTTTCCGCCGAGGGCGACGAGCTTTTGATGATCCGTCCGGCGCTGGCGGGTAGTCTTGTGGCCAAAATCAAGAGTCGCACTCGCCCCGCAATGGCTACAGTACGCACCACGGGCAGCAGCGAGGCCGCTCTGCTGGTGGCCGCCGGACTTGGTGCCCGGAACGCCTTGCCTGTGGTTGAAGCGCTGGCAAAGCGCTTTTCCGGCACCCTTGCCGCCACCAGACGCATGGTGGACGAGGGCTTTATGCCCTATGAGCTGCAGGTGGGGCTGACGGGTAGAACCGTTGCTCCTGCGGTGTATCTGGCGGTGGGCGTTTCCGGTGCCGTGCACCACATTGTCGGCATGCAGCGCTCCGGCACGGTGATCGCCGTCAATCCCGATCCCAAGGCGCCGATCTTCGACTATGCCGACTTCGGTATTGTAGCCACGGCAGAAGAGCTGGCGGCGTTGCTGTCCTGATGCGACTATCCCCGGCGGCGCTGTAGCGCCGCTGGGGATTTGTTTCGACAAAACGAGGGGAATTTGCCCCCCCGACTCTTGACAAAACGGCGCAAAATGCTATAATAGAGCTTGTTTCCATTACGATATGATTGGAGTGAACGTCATGACCGTTTTTGTATCCACGCTAAACCAGATCGCCGTGCTCTTTTCGCTGATCGCGGCGGGCTTTATCCTCGCGAAGCTTGGCATCCTGCCGGAGAACGCCTCTAAGACCTTAGCCAAGCTTGAAAATACCATTTTTCTGCCGGCGCTGGTCATGGGCACGTTTATTGAAAATTTTACACTGGAGCGTATCCGCTCCGCATGGAAGATCCTGCTTGTCAGCCTTATCATGGAGCTGATCGTTATCCCTGTGGCCATCGGCCTTTCCAAGCTCCTGGCGCGGGATAAGTATACCCAGAATATCTACACCTACGGCCTTTGCTTTGCCAATTTCGGCTTTATGGGCAACGCCGTGGTCAGCGCCATGTTCCCGGAGATCTTTTTTGAATATCTTATTTTCACTCTGCCGATGTGGAGCATCATTTACGTCTGGGCTGTACCGGTGCTGCTGATGAGCGACACGGAGGTAAAGCCTACCGTGAGATCCCGGCTGAAAGCCTTTGCCAACCCCATGCTGATCGGCATGCTGATCGGCATGATCATCGGTCTTTTCGGCATCCCGATGCCCAAATTTTTCACCGCCGTGGTGGATAGTGCCAGCGCCTGTATGTCCCCCGTGGCCATGATCCTCACCGGCGTTACCGTGCTTGGCATCAACGTAAAAAAGACCTTCACCGATTGGCGCATCTATACCGCCTCCGTCATTCGCCTGGTGCTGATCCCTCTGGCCTTTATCGGTATTGCCCAGCTGATCCCCGTTTTTGAAAATAAGGCTCTCTTCACCAGCGCACTTTGCGCGTTGGCAATGCCCCTTGGCATCAATACCATCGTGGTGCCCAGCGCCTACGGTAGAGATACCTCTGCCGCCGCGGGCATGGCCGTGATCTCTCACGTGCTTTCGCTGGTGACCATTCCCGTCATCTTTACTCTGATGGGTTGAGAGAAATTTGTAAAAGGCAAAGCCCCCCGGCCAATGGCGTTGTGTTCCTAAGGACACAACGCCAACTCTATTCGCCTGCGGTGGATTCTGTTGCTTCGCAGTGATATTCGGACCCGGCCGAGTGGTATTTGCGGCTCACGCAGTGAGCGGCGCGAGCTTTTGGAGGCGAATAGAATATAACTGCTCTGTTCACAGAGCAATATCACTTTTGCGCAGCAAAAATATCACGCTGTTGCCAAGCGACAGCATATCACTAAAAGCTATCAGTAAGAGCGCACTTGCTGACCACCGAAGGTGGTAGTGCTATAAGAAAGAGCCGATACGGAATCAAATCCATATCGGCTTTTTTGCTGTCCTTTGGCACCCGACGTTATGGCAGGGGGATTTTCTGCTTTGTACAAATTGTAAACAAAGTTACAAATTTGTGAACAAACACAAAACAAAATGTAAAACGCCTTGACGCCGTTGTGCAGAATGTTTATAATGAAATTGACGTAGCAAAAGTGTTTCCCGAAGTCAATAGTACTTTGCAAACAATATTGTCTTGTGGAAAGTATTGACAAATTGAATGTTTTTGTGTATAATGAGTATAGTACACATGGGGAGGTGAATCCAATGGGCAGGTAAGCCCGAAAGAAGAAGGAAAACAAACAATTGAATCTCTATCAAGGAGGATGAGATATGAAAAAGAAGCTCAGACACCGCAACGTAAGATTGCAAGGCCTTGCGCTCTTGCTGTCTGTCGTCCTTTTATTTGTATATATGCCGATTGCCGCCGTGGCGGAGGTGATCGGCTCCCTCACGGCCACCGAGGAGGTGCCCGTAGAGGAGGTGTATGAGGT
>JAFTQT010000158.1 GCA_017462615.1 Clostridia bacterium
CAAAAGCGGAATGTCGGCGCTGTAGGCAAGATTTCCCACGTTATTGCCGGGCAGAGCCGCGGTTCCGCTCCCGCCTGTATTTCCGGCGTCGTCATCATCGGGATTTACGTTGGTATCGTTCTCACCGGGAATGATATCCTCCGCAGCGGGCGCTTCGATCACGGTGGTACCGTAATCAAAGAAATACACCTCGTCAATGTTTTCTCCGCTGAGCTGCTCGAGATAAGCCAGCATCCCGTTCTCGTCAAAGCCAAGGGCCATGGTGGCTCCTCCCATTATCAGCTCATACATACCAAGCTCTGCATTGTAAGCGAAATCCGACAGTGCAAAGGGAAAGCCGTTCAGGGGATAGTTGCTGCTGATGCTATTATTATGCTCCTGCCACTTGCCGGTGGCAACATCGTAGCCGTAATCCACGTAGCGGTCGCCAACCTTTACGCAGCACCAACGGCGCAGCAGATTGCCGTCTGCATCATACTGGCTATCCATAAAGCACTCGCCGTCGATCATGCGTTCGATGACAACAAGCTCACCGTTGTAATACCGGGTCTCTACGTAAGAATAATTGGTGGGAGAATTGGTTTTCAGCGCGTTGAACTGCTCCTCGGTGATGGGATAAAATTCCTCGAATTCATCCTCTTCCGTATCATCTCCGCCCTCGGTGGGAGGCATCAGATCCTCCTCGGCGGGGGCGTCGATTCTGGTGGTGCCAAAATCAGACAGCAGGTACTCTGCGAAAATTTCATTATCGCTATCTATAGAAATATAAACAAGGTTGCCGTTCTCAAAGATCAGGGTAAAAACGTAGGAAAACTCCTCTTCCGTCACCGTCAGCGTGTACGCGCCAAGCTCGGCATCGTAAGTATAAAGCGCATAATCGGTGGGAAGATCGGCAAAGGGTATCACATTGGTATAGGTCATTTCCGCCATATCATCGTAATCCCACTTGCCGGTTTCCGCGTTATAGACGTAACCGATGATCTGATCACCGGCAATCTTGCCCCAGTAAGTCTCGGATATGCCGAAGGCAGAGGTGGAAATATAGTACATATCACCGGTAACCTTAAACAGCCGCGGTATCGTCATGCCAAGTATCGTCGTATTGGTCTTGCAGGTATAGTTGGTGGGTAGATTAGCAAAATAAGCCGCCCATTGCTCTGCCGTCAGCTGCGCTCCTACCACGGAGGGCTTTCCGTCGTCTATCTCCTCAGCGGTGGGACGCGGCACCACGGTGGTACCGTAATCGCTGCCGGTGATCTCCACAAGGGTGCTGCCCTCCACCACCTTCATCTGCACAAGGGCGCCGTTTTTGAAGATCGCCTCTACCTGTTCGGGCTCGGTATCCTCTGCATCCTCCAGGTAGCTGCAGGTGTAAACGCCGGTCTCCTCGTTATAGACAAGCTGCGTGAAGGGATAGGGGCATCCGGCCAGAATGTAGCTCTTTGCCATGGATGCCATCATGCTTTCGCTTTCTTGCTCGACCCATTTCTCGGTTTCTGCGTTGTAGGTGAAATAACAGAGCTCGCTGTCCATCAGAAAGGCCGCGAATTTCATAGTCATCGTGCCCTGCTGCATGGTGACAATATACTCCGCGCCGTTCAACATGACTGTCACGGAAGTAACCGCACCGTCGGAATCAGTCTCCTTCATCACACCGGTATAGTTGGTAAAGGGATTGGATCCTCCGGCGGTCATGGCCGCCCATTGCTCCGCCGTAATTTGCTCACCAAGCTTTTCGGGTGTCTCGCCGCCGGGGGTGTTGCCGCCCTGGTCACCACCGGGAGTGTTGCCACCCTGGTCGCCACCGGGAGTGCTGCCACCCTGGTCACCACCGGGAGTGTTGCCGCCCTGGTCACCACCGGGGGTATTGCCACCCTGGTCACCGCCGGGAGTGTTGCCACCCTGGTCGCCACCGGGAGTGTTGCCGCCCTGGTCACCACCGGGAGTGTTGCCACCCTGATCGCCGCCGGGGGTATTGCCGCCCTGGTCGCCACCGGGAGTGTTGCCGCCCTGGTCGCCGCCGGGAGTGTTACCGCCCTGGTCACCGCCGGGAGTGTTACCGCCCTGGTCACCGGAGGGAGGAGTGGGATCGTCAGGCGTATCGGGTGTCTGACAAGCTACAAAAAATGCTGTGCATACGCACAAAACCAACAGAAGTGCAATCAGCTTTTTCATTGTCATTCTCCTTTACGATTTTAATAAATGGCTGAATTACAGCAAAATAACGCCGTTTTCTGCACATACGCGGCGGGTCTCCGCATCCCAGAGAGATACCTGCACCTCACCGATATGCGCTTTTCCCAGCAGCAGCATGGAAAGGCGGGATTGACCGATACCGCCGCCCATGGTGAGGGGCAGCAGACCCTCCAAAAGCTGCTTGTGGAAGGGGAATTTTCTTCTTTCATCCGCACCGGCAGCCGTAAGCTGCGCGTCCAGCGCCTTTTCGTCCACGCGGATGCCCATAGAGGAGATCTCAATGGCGCGATCCAGCACGTCGTCCCAGAACATGATATCGCCGTTCAGCGTCCAGTCGTCGTAGTCGGGGGCGCGGCCGTCGTGGGGCTTACCGGAGCGAAGCTTGCCGCCGATCTGCATGATAAAGGCGGTCTTATGCTCCTTCAGATAAAGGTTCTCCCGCTCCTTGGCGGTCTTACCGGGGTAAAGATCCTCCAGCTCCTGTGCGGTGACAAAGGACACCTCGCGGCGCAGGTGCACGTTCAGCTGAGGATAATTGCACTTCAGCACGTCCAGCGTTTCACAAATGGCGCCCACAATGCATTTGACCACGGTCTTGAGGTAGCCCTCGGTGCGGGTCTCACGGGTGATGATCTTCTCCCAGTCCCACTGGTCGGTGTAGATGGAGTGGAGGTTGTCCATCTCCTCGTCACGCCGGATGGCGTTCATATCGGTATAAAGCCCCTCCCCCGCAGAAAAGCCATAGGAGCGCAGCGCCATACGCTTCCATTTGGCAAGGGAGTGTACGATCACGGCGTCCTCGCCGGTCTCCTTGATCTCAAAGGAAACGGGACGCTCCACGCCGCTGAGGTCGTCGTTGATGCCCATTTTGGGATCCACGAACAGCGGAGCGGACACGCGACGCAGATTGAGGGCAAGGCAGAGCTTTTCCTCAAAGGTGCGCTTCAGCAGACCAATGGCCCGCTGGGTATCGTAGATGGAGAGCGTGGAGCGATAGCCCTCCGGAATATAGACGTTGCTCATTCTGATCTCCTTTTACATGCTGCCCACGGTGCGGGGGAACATCAGCACGTCACGGATGTTCTGCACGCCGGTGATATACATCAGCACGCGCTCAAAGCCGAGGCCGAAGCCGCTGTGAGGCACGGAGCCGTACTTGCGGGTATCGAGATACTCGGTGTAGTTCTCAAGAGGCATATTGCGGGCCTTCATGGCGGCAACCAGCTTATCGTAATCGGCCTCACGCTCGCTGCAGCCGATGATCTCACCAATGCCGGGCACCAGAAGGTCGGTGGCGGCCACGGTCTTGCCGTCGGGATTCTGCTTCATATAGAAGGACTTGATAGCGGCGGGATAATGCACCACGAACACGGGCTTCTTGAAATACTCGTCGGTGAGGTACTTCTCGTGCTCGGTCTGGAGATCCACGCCCCACTCCACGGGGTATTTGAATTCCTTGCCGCAATTCTTCAGAACCTCAATGGCCTCGGTATAGTCGATGCGGCCGAAATCATTCGCCAGCATATTCTGCAGCTTTTCAATGATGCCCTTCTCTACCCACTGGTTGAAGAACTCCATCTCCTCGGGACATTTTTCCAATACGTCGCGGACGATGTACTTGATGAAGTCCTCTGCGATCTCAATGATATCGTCGATATCGCAGAAGCAGACCTCGGGCTCCACGTGCCAGAACTCGGCCACGTGGCGGGTGGTGTTGCTGTTTTCAGCGCGGAAGGTCGGGCCGAAGGTATAGATGCGGCCAAGGCCCATCGCGGCCATCTCGCCCTCCAGCTGAGCGGACACGGTCAGTCCCGCCTTGCGGCCGAAGAAGTCGTTGGCGTAATACTCCTCCTCGGTCTTGTACTCGGTGGCGAAGGGATGGGTGGTCACGCGGAACATCTCGCCCGCGCCCTCACAGTCACTGCCGGTGATGATTGGGGGATGCACGTAGCGATAGCCGTTTTCGCTGAAGTAGTGGTGGATGGACTGCGCCAGCTGGTTGCGGACGGCAAACACCGCCTCAAAATATCTGGCGCGCACACGCAGATGCGGAATGGTGCGCAGATACTCCAGGGTATGGCGCTTTTTCTGAAGGGGGTAGTCGGAGGGGCAGACGCCCAGCACCTCAAGGGTCTCCACGTTCATTTCGTAGCCGTTGCGATCAGAGGCCACGAGAACACCCTCTGCTTTCAAGGAGCTGCCCACCGCCATGGCGTTCTTCAGCGCCTCGGCGTCGGTCTTTTCTTTATCAAATACCAGCTGGAGATTGCGCAGGCACGTGCCGTCGTTCAGCTCTACAAAGGCAACGGTCTTGGAATCTCTCGCGGTTCTTACCCAGCCGCAGACGGTAACGCTTTTGTTTACAAACGCCTCAGCCTCGGCAAATAGCTTTTTAATATCGGTATGCTTCATATCACAATACCCTCCGGATATTTATAATTATACCATTATATTATAGCACTCAAGTCTGCATAAGTCAAGAAAAAATCACATTTTTTCCGCTGTGGAAAGCGTTTTTTTCTCGCTTTTGATACGTGCGGTGTGCACCCCCGAAAATTTCGAAAATGTTTCGTAGAAAAACCACTTGACAATCGCCACGCAAGCCTCTACAATACAAATAGGCGCAACGCCGCATTTTTGAAAGGAGATCCACGCAATGGTTCACTATTCCGTAGATTTTAATCATATCAAGGGCAAGATCAAGCCCATGCACGCCATCGGCCAACCCCCTTTTTCGAGCGGTTTCCTCAGCTTTGATTTTTCCTATATGGATTACCTCCGCAGGGCTCATATTCCCTACTCCCGTCTGCACGACGTAGGGGGCCCGTTCGGCGGCAACCGATTCGTGGATATTCCCAACCTCTTCCGTGATTTCAACGCCGACGAAAACGATCCCGAAAGCTACGACTTCGCCTTCACCGACGTACTGCTGGAGGCGCTGGCCGCCTACGGCGTGGAGCCCATCTTCCGTCTGGGCGTGACCATCGAGAATCAAGCTCACGTCAAGGCCTACCGCATCAACCCGCCCAAGGATCCCGCCAAGTGGGCCCGCATCTGTGAGCACGTAGTGCGCCATTACAACGAGGGCTGGGCCAACGGCTATCATTACAATATCACCTACTGGGAGATCTGGAACGAGCCCGAAAACGGCCTGCCGGGCAAAAATCAGTGCTGGACGGGCACCAAGGAGCAGCTCTACGAGCTCTACGACGTGACCGCCAAGCACCTGAAGAGCTGCTTCGGTGACAAGATCAAGGTGGGCGGCTACGGCGCCTCGGGTATGTACGGCATCTACTACCATCCCGAGCGCTTCGGCCTCACGGGCGTGCCCGCCCGCGAGCCTGACGACCGCTACGAGCAGGATCTGTACCGCATCGAGTTCTTCAACGGATTTCTGGAATACATCGCGGAGCACCGGAGTCCCATCGACTTCTTCTCCTGGCACAGCTATGCCAATCTGAAAAAGACCCTGCATATTGCAGAATACATCGACCGCCGCCTTAACGACTACGGCCTTACCGATATTGAGACCCATTGCAATGAATGGAACAACGCCCAGGAGCGCGCGCTGATCGGCACCTCCTACGCCGCCGCCATGACCGCTGCCACCTTTATGGGCTTCCACGCTACCAGAACCAATATCATGTGCTACTACGACATGAAGCTGGCCGGCAGTAACTACGCAGGATGCTTTGATCATCTTGACCTGCACCCGCTGGCCACCTACTATGCCTTCGCCGCCTTCGGTGAGCTGTACGCCCTCGGCGGTCACGCAGCGCACACCGTTAGCGGAGACAGCAACGGCCTCTACGCCCTTGCCGCCACCGACGGTGAACGCAAGGCAATGCTTATTTCCAATGTCTCCGAGGAAAAGAAGGAGATCACCACCGACCTCGGTGAGGGCTTCAAGGTCTACCTCATCGACAGCGAGCATATGCTGGACGCCACCGAGCTTTCCGCAGATACATTCACCGCAGAGCCGAATCAAGTCTTACTCATCTGCAACTACGAGGCTGAGGCAGCAAGCATCTCCACCTCCCAGCGCGAGGTGCTGTACGTCAGCGACAACGGCGTGAAAGCACGCCCCAATTAACAAGCCCGACGAAGCAAGGGGCTGAGCACATCTGTGGCTCAGCCCCTTTTTGGTGTTTATACGATCTTCTTTTTACGGATCAAGAAGTACCACAGGGCAAATCCGCCGCCAAGCACTACGGCCGCAGCAGGCAGGATCACCCAAAGTGCGCCGCTCTTTTTCGGCGCCTCAAGGCCGCAAGCGGTGCAAGCGCCGTCCGCATAGCTGTGTGCCGCCTCCTCAAGACGTGCGCCGCAGGCACACGCCTTCCAATGGCGCTCCGCATCGGATTGCCAAGCGCCGGGCGCGTGCTCGGAAACCGTCACGCCGCAAATATCGCATTTGTGGTCGCCGTTCTCGTCCGCACAAGTGGACAGCGCAGCCGTGCAGATATCGCACTTGTGGTCGCCATTCTCATCCGCGCAGGCAGAGGCCACGGCGTTGCAGGTATCGCACTTATGATCACTGTCAGCATCCGTGCATGCAAAGCTCTTTTCGCCGCAGAGATCGCACTTGTGATCGCTGTTCTCGTCAAGACAATCCGGGAAGGCGCTCGCGCACACATCGCAGACGTGATTGCCGTCCGCATCGGTGTGGGCAGCACCGGCCTTGCGCCCTACGGTAAAGATCAGCTCGGTGTTGTCCTCGGCGGCCACGTAGTAGACGTAGTCGCCGCCCGCGTTCTCCCAGCCGGCGGAGGTGATCTCCATGGTGCAGCCAAGGAGCATCTGCAATGTGCTGAGCACACTGCTGAAGCCGCTGATCTTCAGCTCACCGCCGAGCATGTCAAATCCCTCTCCTACATAGATTCCCAAGGCGCCCGCGTTGTTCGCCGGGATGCCGGTGTAATAGATCTCAATGCTGCCGCCGGTGACGGTCAGCAGCTCACTGCAATCAAGGCCCCAGCTTGTGTCGGTTTTCAGCACCAGCGTGCCGCCGCTGACCGTGATGCTTTCGCCACCGTCGAGGGCGATATCCTCGGATTCCACGGTGATGCTGCCACCGCGGATCACAATATCCAGCTCCACGTCAATACCGTCGTCCTCGGACTGCGTGTAAAGCGTGCCGCCCTCGATATACAAATTACCCTTGAAGGGTGCGGCAGGCTCGCCCTCTTCCGCTTCCACGTAATCGATCTCAATGGCGTGGTCGCCGGCTTCAATGATCACGGTGGCGCCGTCCAGCGTCAGATCACCGTTGGTCAGATCAAAACCGTCGTTGATTGCAAAAATATGAAGGGTGCCTCCCTTAACGGTGATGTCACCGTCCACGGTGCTGATCGTGTCACTGCCTGCGGCATCGATCAGCGTATTTTCCAGCAGGATGCTGCCGTATTCTACCAACAGCGCGTCATTTCCCGTTCGAGAAAGCAGCGCCAGCCGGCTATCCTTGACGGTTGCGTTTCCACCCGTCACCGCAATGGCGGCCATGCCCGTTGCGCTCAACGTCACGTTCGCCAGCGTCAGGCTCCCCTCCTCTACTTCGATGGCGTCGAAGGCCTCGGAGTGCAGCTGCAGCGTTGCGTTGCGGATCGCGACGTCGCCGCCTTTCACGTTGATCGCGCTGTAGAAGGTGGCAATAGAGAGGGTTGCTTCCGCCTCGCCGTCGATCTCAAGGTCGCCCTCGACCACAATACCGTAACCATTCTCATACATGGAAATAATCAGCAAGCTTTCCCCCACAAGTCGGATCGTCAGATCCGCCGTGCTGTATATCAAAGCATAGGCCTCATTCACTTCCGGCGTCTGACAAAGCGTTCCCTTACCGGAGAATACGAAATCCTGTAGCGTCAGCACACCGTCTGCAAAATAAGCGTAGCCGCCCGTTGCGGGCTTCTCGTTGGTGAGTGCGCCGTATGCCGTCAGATACTGACCATTCTTCATCGGGATATCGTCGATATAAAGGGTGGAGGTATCGTCAGTGCCGTAGCCACAAACGCAGCTGCCCTCCGTGCTATGCGGAGCGTAGTCCGCACCTGCCAATACACGGTGCGCGGGGTGATCGGCAGGAAGCGCACAATCCGCCGCAAGGCAAACGTGCCAATGATGCGTGCTATCATACACATAGCCATCCCCCCACGCGGGCTGCAACGCAGCGATCACCATGTTGGAAACAAGATCCCCGTTTTCATCGATGAGTATGGCAGCGTTGCCGTTCTGGAAGATCTGAGCATTACCGGGAGCGAGAGTCAGCTCCTCGCCGATGACAATATGGTCGTCCATGCTGCTGCTCTCGCAATAGATCGACTCCGACTCAGAGCAGATGGCCAGGAAGCTATCCTTGCCCTCGATCCGAAAGATCCCCTGGCAAAGAATGCCGATCACATCCACATCAAGCAGAACCGTGCCACCGCTGACCGTCAGGCTGCCGCCCAGAAGACCGTGGGAGGCTTCTCTGCATTCGATCAGACCTCCGGTGACGGTGATCGCGCCCTCCGCGCTGAACAAAACGGAAGTGCCTGCTGTGCGAACCACGCCGCCGCTGACGGTGATATCACCATCGCTATTCAGCGCAAACATGGCATTCGTGACGGTCACCTCGCCGCCGGACACGGTAACGTCACCCTCACAGGCGATGGCTATATACATCCCGGCATATTCTATCTGCAGATGGCCGCCCTTAAGGATCAGGTCGCCATCCTGCACCACAAGACCAAAGATTCCAAATAGTGCAAGGTGGCCGTCGCCCTCCACGGTAACGGTACCCTTCGCCGCGTGCACGGCGGTTTCTCCGTCGATTGAGGTGCCGATCACGCTCCTGCCCTTCAGCAGAACGGTGACATCATCCGTCAGGGTGATCACAGCGCCTCCCTCGCGATGCAGCGGATCAGCCGAGCGACCGATGGCAATGAAATCCTGCAGCGTCAGCACGCCATTGGCATAATGGATATAGCCCCCCGATGCGGGTGCCGTTTTGGTAGGCCGGGTGCCCATGCTCGGCAGATACTCTCCCTCATGCAGAGGAATGCTGCCCACGTAAACCGTCGCCACCTTCTCAAAGATGGCATACAGCGTGAAATCCTCCTCGGCAGCAACGTACTTGTCCATCAGGATCTCTCCGTCCGCACTCAGTGCCCAGCCCATGAAAATAAAGCCCTCAGGTGCCTCCAGCGTGCACTCGGGCAGCACGCAAAAGCCCGTGCTCACTACAAAAGAAGCCATGGTGCCGATGCCCATACCCGGATCCACCGTGACGGTAATGGGATCGGGCACGGGATACAGGATCTGCTCGTTTTCAAATATTGCACAGAGTCCGGTGACAACGCGCACGACCTCCTCGCCCGCGATGCTGACCGTAAAGGAGCACTCATCGTCGTAACTGCCCTTCAACCATTGCAAAACGTATTCCGCCTCGGGATCGTAGCTTTCATAGAAAAACAGATTTTTAGAGCCCCGGTGCAGGGTTGTGGTGGCAACGTGCACACCGTTTTCCAATATCAGGATCGCAGCGCCGTTCCAGCCGTCGCCGTATTGATCCTCCATAGAGATCACGATGCTCGTTTTCTCAAGCTCCGTAATGTCAAATTCCGCGCTACGTACACTGTAGACCCCGTCCTCCTCCAGCGAGGTGGTGACGGTATATTCACTGTTCAGCAGCGCATATCCGTCCGGCAGGAGCAGTATGTCCTCTGCGGCGCAGCTTATCTTGCTGGTAAACATCAGCCCACTGGGATCTGCGTGGCCGGAAAGATCCAGCACACCGCCATGGCTTTCCGCTGTAAGTCCGATACACGGAATGCCGGTGACGGTGGCACGCTCACCCATGCCGATCAAGATGATCTCGCCATCCTCAGCGATAAAGCTGCCGCCCTCCAGCGTCAGCTGCGCAAGGTTCTGGAAG